>CAJQOM010000017.1 GCA_905479985.1 uncultured Gammaproteobacteria bacterium
GGCATAATATTTAAAGTTATCTTCTTTATAAAGATCCCCGAGTACTTTTTTTCTATCTGTTCGATATTCATTATCAATCGCCTTAAGGACATCGTCCTTAGAAAAAATATAATTACCTTCATTAGGATTTTTAATCGGCTCGTCTTCAAACGTTATTTGATCGTAAGCCTCTTCTAGATTAGTGCTCAAAGGGAGGCTTTCTTTATCTATCAAGTCTCGTACTGATTCATAGTCCATATTGAATACCCTTAAAAAATAATGTCTCCCCTTCCCAATCGGAAAGGGGAGAAAACCTGCTTACTTAAGCCTAGATAATTTCTGAGCCCATTTTTCACGTGTTTCATAAACTTCATCAGGCCAGCCTTTTTTACCAGGTCTCTGACCCATCTTGCCTTCTACCCACATTTTTTGAGCAGCGTTTGCTTCATAATGTTTCTTACGTAGATAAGGTTTTACCTTTCCAATGGCTTTTAAAGCATGAGTACTGTCATATACCAGCTGGTAAGCTTGTCGATTCATAGTCTCCGTTCGTGACAATTTAGAGATAAAACAAGATTCATCCAGAATGTCCCTTACTTGCTCTAAAACTTCGAGATTGTTTTGCACAATCGAAAATTTAAGGCGATGACAAATTTTGTCTCTTCCTTTCATTTTTTGCCTCGCAATGGTGATGCATCCCTCGCCATCAATGAAACCTGCCGCCCATGCTAATGATCTAGGTAGGTTAGTCTCTAAGCTATTATTTAAATTCATATCATGCTTCCTTTCATTTAGTTACACAAAGTGTAACTTTAAGGTCAAAATAAAACTAACAGCACATAAAGGTACTGTTAGGGAGTTGGTGCATTTGGCATGATTGAAGTTACACTATGTGTATCTTGCCGTCAAGTGTTTTATATTGAATATTATTTTTTATACAGAAAAGCTCAATAAGACCTTCAGGCATTTTTCTATTATTTTCAAGACCTTGCTTTATCTCCCAGCTTACCCAGGTTCGTTTGGTAACATGGATAGTTTTTGCTGCCTCAGCCTGAGTAACTTTCAAGTCATTGCGGAGTTTCTTTAGGTTTTCTGGTGTTATAGGCATGTGAAATTAATTATTAATTAAGTTTAATATAAGCGTTAGATTACCATGTAAAACAACTAGGATTGCGATATTTGTTCACTCTTTTGAGTACAGGCTTGTGTCTATTTAAGCTCTCTCGGTCTCAGTGATTTTGTGGTGTAACTATCCAAATGTCCATTACCCTGCCATCTTACTAACCAAAGCATTCCCATTAACCCACTCAATCACTTTAGTTACCGGCGCTTAATCAAACACACCCAACAACCCTTAGTCATGAACAACGAATAACATTTAAAATGATAACAACCTCATATGTAAAGTTAAGTCAGATCAGTGCGGTGACCTCAACTGGTCGACGCAACACTATAAAATTTACGAAAGCAAAAGGAGTGTTGCAAATGGAATACAGAGCTCTGACTTATTACACAGAAAAACAGAAATCCCTGATGTGGAATCGCTGGAAGAAAAGTTATTCACTGCACCAAATTGCTAGTCTATTTGATCGTTAGGGCTTGTCAATACAACGTATCGTAATAGCCTTAATAACCTCATCGAGTTCCGACATACTAAGAATAGTAATTTTGAACAGATCAGTTAAGGAATAGTGGGCATGCCAGGACCTGAACTATATTTGCGCAAGTATGGTCGGTTGGAGTTAAATTGTGGCTTTAAATTTAATGTTTTTCTTCGTTTAAGGTGTTATTCAGGGCAATACTGTCATTAGCTATTGATATATATATTTAAAATAAGGACTGCAACTCCGTTAACGCCGGTTCGATTCCGACCTCAGCCTCCATATTTTCTTTCTGTTTTCCCCTTCCCTGATGTATGAGTTCATTAATGTATTGTCATTATGGACGGCCGTTCCTACGATCTCGTCATAGGTACATATCGTATGACAGAGTTGTTGAAATCGATTAGCTGGGACTTCTAGGGTGTGGCTAGATAGCTATCAGCGTGCTAGTAACCGTGTAATGATCGACGAGGATAAGCACGAATAACCAGAGTAAGTACTGGATGGAGTATTTGAATAATTCCATTGGGGCTTTTTCGTCGGATTCGTTAAAGATGAGCTTAACCATCCAAAATTGACGTGCATTGAGCAATAACATGCCAACTAAGTACAGCCAGCCGCTCATGCCAGAGATAAAGGGCATCAATGTTGCGGCAAACATCAGTAGGCTATAGAGCACAATATGAATACGAGTGAAGTGATTACCGTGTGTGACTGGCAACATCGGGATATTAGCTTCAGCATATTCATCTTTTCTATGGATAGCTAAGGCCCAAAAATGCGGCGGTGTCCATGCAAAGATGATCAGGACCAGAAGTAGAGCGTCAGGTTCGACTTGCCCTGTCATAGCTGTCCAACCGAGTAATGGCGGCATCGCGCCAGCCAGCCCACCGATGGTGATATTCTGTGGTGTAGCCCGCTTTAGAAACAGGGTATAGACGACGGCGTAGCCGAGCAGTGATGCAAGGCTTAATAGGGCTGTTAAAGGGTTAACAACAAACCATAATAGAGCGAAACCCGCAACGGCGAGTATGAGAGCAAAAGTAAGCCCTTGTTGTGGCGTCACACGGCCTTTGGCTATAGGTCGGTTTTTGGTTCTCGCCATTTTGGTATCAAGACGGTGATCAATCATATGGTTGATCGCTGCACCACTGCCGGCACAGGCGCCGATACCCACTAAAGCAACTGCTAAAGTCATCATATCTGGCCAGCCAGGTACGGCTAGCAAAGCGCCGACTAAGACGGTGACGAGCATAAGCACAACGACTTTCGGCTTACATAAGACGAGGTAGTCTTTCCAAGTGGCTCTTTCTGCTGTACTTATTGTATTCATTGAAACCATCATATCACCTATGAATTTGCTGTGCTATTGGTCTGCTGCAGCGCATTTTGTGTTGAAAAAACCCTGTAATTAATATAAATGACAGCGAGCAGTAAAAGGGCAGCGCCGGTGTTGTGGAGAAGGGCGAGTGATAATGGCAGCATTAACATGGCTGTACTGATCCCAATACCAATTTGTAATAAGGTTAAACCCAGTAAAACATTGGCTGTTGGTTTGAACTCTGGTGTCTTTCTGAGTTGTAAGAATAAACTGATAATGGCGATAAAGACGATAAGAGCCATGACGCGGTGGGTGTATTGAATGGTTACACGTTCTGCTGGTTCGAGTAAGCCGCCTTCATAGTTTCGATCACTGAACTCTGTTAAATGGAAGGATTGGGCGATGTCCATTGGTGGCAGGTAGTGACCATCACAGGTTGGGAAGTCGGTACAGGCTAACCCGGAGTAGGTACTGCTGGTCCAGCCGCCCAAAGCGATTTGGAAAGACAATAATACAAGGACAGCCAAAGACAGAAACTTGGGTTTATGGGGTGTTGTAGTGGCGGGGGTGCTCTTGAGCATGAGCAGCATGAGGTATATTGTTGCTAAAACAGACATACCACCGAGTAAATGTAGCGTGACAACTTGGGGTAGGAGCTTGAGTGTGACGGTCCACATGCCAAAGAGACCTTGTACTATCACTAAAGCAAGTAGAAATCGACTCAGCCATTTTATTTTATTTGAAATATTAGGGGTACTTTGCACTGCAAGGGCAATGATTACAATAACGAAACCTAAAGCGGTGGCAACATAACGGTGGATCATTTCCATCCAAGCTTTGCCTTCTTCAACAAGATCATGTTCTTCACCACTTGGGGGGATAATTTGACCGTAGCAACCAGGCCAGTCTGGGCAACCTAAGCCAGCATCGAGAAGACGTGTCAAAGCGCCTAAGGTTACGACGATTAGGGCCATTACAAAAGCAAATTTTGTCAGTTTATAGGTCACGCGGTGTTTCCTTTAAATTAGTTTAATTGCTAACCGAGTCGAGAGGCTTTTAATAGCCATTTGATATCAGACATCATGTCTCGGCCTAGTAGTTCAGGATCAAAACGAAGGACTAAAACGCCATTAGGATCGACGAAGAATATACTGTTGTCTTGCCAAGGAATGTTATTGTCGTTGAACCATTGAAAAGTGGCTTGGTCATTAATCTGTGCCATTTTTTGGAATTGAGTTTCAACCGGAATAACTGAGTCGATATCTTGGGCACTTATTTCACCGTCTTCTTTAAAGGCAACATCAACACTTAGATCAGTCGTTTCATGCCTTTGCTCATTGGAGACCCAAACAGTTTGCAAACGCTCAGCATGTTTTCCCATTGACAAATAAAGCTGCTGGGCACGATAGACCTGCTGTTGGCAAGTATCGTCACATCGGTCACTGACAACGACGATGCCCCAATGCTGCTCTTGGGCATCAATTAATGGTTGAGGCACAACCAAGCCTGATGGCATGAGTTCACCTTTGTTTTTAGTTGATCCTGGTAACCCAGTACCGGTCGAAGCCATGTACCAAGCGATAGCGAGCGGTACAATGGTGATTAACCAAATTGAGTTAAGCAACCAGCTTTTTTTCTTTTCGCTCATTTTCTTTGTACTCTTTTCGAGAAACGACAATAAAACAGATGATGCCGGCAAGACCAATCAATAGCCATTGGATAGCGTAACCGATATGCATGTAGACCTTATTTTCCATTTTTATCGGCGCAGGGATGAGCTGTCCGATTTGGTTTTCTGCGTATAACACGAAAGGGAATAATTCACTTTTCTGATGTTGGTTTAGCAGGGGTATTTCAATTTGTTGCATTAATCTGGGCCAGTTTGGATCAAGGTCAGCCCGTTGCAACATAAAACCGGCTTGTGGCTTTCTGATAAGCCCTTGTACTTCAAGGTATTCAGGTAAGGGCATTTTTAAGACAAGCTTTTTTTGTTTTGGTTGCCAGCCGAGATTGACTAAAACTAAAAACTTGTTGGTTTGTACTTCTGCGAGTATGTGCCAGCCACCAATACCTTGATGGATTTTATTATCTAGGAAGTAATAATTTTTGACTTGGCCTGACAGGGTAACTTTTTGATAGTCTTCCGGGGATTCTGATAAAACAGATTCTGGTCTTGACTCTTGTAACTGATAGGCTTGGAATAGTGCGTCAGCAAGCTGAGCACGCTGCCATTGCCAATTAGCAAGTGTTGAACAAATGACAACTGCAAAACAAGCGAAGAGTAAAAAAGGGATTTGTACTGATATCTTCCAATTAAAGAGTGACCAGATAAATCTATTTTTTACCACTTCGCTTGCCCTCGAACAGTGCTCCAAATTAAAGCATTATTTTAGGAACAGTTTTTCTTTATGTAAGTGTTGTTACCTTTAGAATACGTAAACAACAACGAATAGTAATAACCAAACGACATCAACAAAATGCCAGTACCATGAGCCAGCTTCGAATGCGAAGTGGTTATCTGGCGTGAAATGGCCTTTGAAAACACGAATGAGTAAGATGAATAAAATGATGCTACCAATAGTCACGTGGAGACCATGAAAGCCGGTTAATAGGAAGAACGTAGCACCATAGATACCAGAGTTTAAGGTCAAATCAAGATGCTGATACGCCTCAATATATTCTTCTGCCTGGAAGGCTAGGAAGGTCAGGCCGAATATTAATGTAATCGCTAACCATATTTTTATCTTGGCACGGTCACCATGTCTTAAAGCATGATGGGCAAATGTTACTGTAAAGCTTGATGTGACCAATAAGATTGTATTGATCAAGGGTAAATGCCATGGGTCAATGACTTCTTTAATGGGTGTGAACAATTCAGGATTCGGTGGAGTGAGTAGTGGCCATACCGCTTCAAAATCAGGCCATAACATGTGTGAAATACCTTTATCACCTTCACCGCCTAACCAAGGCACTGAGAATGCACGTGCGTAATATAGGACACCAAAGAAAGCGAGGAAGAACATCACTTCTGAAAAGATAAACCATGACATGCCGTAACGGAACGAGATATCAACTTGAGGAGAATAGGCACCGCGACGTGATTCAGCGATAACATTACCGAACCAACCAAATAGCATGATGGTCAGGATAATCATGCCAGAATACATGATGAGTGAACTACTTTGAGAAGCATGCTCGGCATTTTGAAGGTCATTTAAGACCAAGCCAGTGCCGCCCAGCATTAAGAACATGGCGATTGCACCTACGATCGGCCAGATGCTCTGATCGGGGACGTAATATGAGTCTGAAGTGTGTTCCATTAATTACCTACCTTTTTAACTTTATGTGGGTCGCTTGCTGGTGCAGTTGAATTTGTAATATCAAATAATGTATATGACAAGGTGATTTTGCTAATGCTTTCAGGTAGTTCTGGGTCGACAAAAAAGACAAGAGGCATATCTTTGTGTTCGCCAGCTTCTAACGGTTGTTGTTCAAAGCAAAAACATTCTATTTTGTGCAAATACTCAGCAGCAGCAGAAGGTGAAACGCTAGGCACCGCCTGTGCGATAGCAGCCGTATTATAAGTGTTGGTTACACGATAAGTTGTCTGCTTTTGTTCACCGAGTGCCAGTGTCATTTGATTCTGATTTGGCGCGAATTCCCAGGGCAGATTATCGTTTTTGTTGACGATAAACTGCATTGTGATTTCTCTCGCTTTCTCATTACTCTTTGTGGTTAATTCACCCTCGTATTGTCCAGCTGTTTTGCCATTTAATCCCGTTATCTCACAGAAAACATCATAGAGCGGGACCAATGCAAAGCCGAAGCCGAACATCAAAACGACGAGGATGATTAACCCTTTAGGAGTCGATAAGTTCATTATTTTTGCTCAATCACCGGTGGTGTGGTGAATGTGTGGTACGGCAGTGGTGTTGGCAATGTCCATTCAAGGCCTTCTGCAGACTCCCAAGGCACTTGTGCCGCTTCTTTACCACTACGGACTGCTTTGATAACCAAGTAAACAAAAATCAGTTGTGATGTCCCGAATAAGAATGCCCCCATACTTGCCATCATGTTGAAGTCAGCAAACTGTAATGCGTAATCAGGGACACGACGTGGCATTCCTGCTAGGCCTACGAAGTGCATAGGGAAGAATGTCAGGTTTAAACCAATGAATGATAACCAAAAGTGCATTTTACCTAATGATTCGTCATACATTTTGCCACACCATTTTGGTAACCAGTAATAGACACCGGCGACGATACCAAAAATGGCACCCGGTACTAATACATAATGGAAGTGAGCAACAACAAAGTAGGTGTCTTGATATTGGAAATCAACGGGGGCAATCGCAAGCATAATGCCCGAGAAGCCGCCGACTGTGAATAAGACAACAAATGCGATTGCAAATAGCATTGGTGTTTCAAAAGTTAATGAACCTTTGAACATCGTAGCTACCCAGTTGAATACTTTTACGCCTGTTGGTACAGCAATCAACATCGTTGCATACATGAAGAATAACTGACCACCAATTGGCATGCCGACTGTAAACATATGGTGAGCCCATACGACGAATGACAATAATGCAATTGCAATTAAGGCATAAACCATAGAGTGGTAACCAAACAGTTTCTTACGAGAGAAGGTTGGCAGGATTTCTGATACGACACCGAAGGCAGGCAAGATCATGATATACACTTCAGGGTGACCGAAGAACCAGAAAATATGCTGGAACAATACAGGGTCACCACCACCGGCAGCACTGAAGAAGCTGGTTGCAAAGTGGATGTCCATTAGCATCATGGTGACCACGGCAGCAAGTACAGGCATAACCGCAACGAGTAAGAACGCTGTGATAAGCCATGACCATGCAAACATCGGCATTTGCATTAAGCCCATGCCAGGTGCTCGCATATTAAATAAGGTAACAATGATATTCATTGCCCCCATGATTGATGAGATCCCCATCATATGGATTGCAAAGATAAAGAAGGTGACACTTGGTGGCGCATAGGTCGTTGATAACGGTGCGTAGAAAGTCCAGCCAAAGCCAGGTGCTCCGCCCCCCATAAACAAGGTTGATAATAACATTGTGAATGCGAAAGGTAGGATCCAGAAGCTCCAGTTATTCATCCGAGGCAATGCCATATCAGGGGCACCAACCATCAGAGGGATTTGCCAGTTAGCAAGGCCGACAAAGCCTGGCATAACCGCACCGAAGACCATGATAAGGCCATGCATTGTTGTCATCTGGTTAAAGAAGCCTGGATCGACCAATTGCATACCGGGCTGGAATAATTCAGCTCGGATAACAAAAGCCATCATGCCGCCAATAAAGAACATGGTGAGGCTGAAGATGAGGTACAGGGTACCGATATCTTTGTGGTTAGTTGTAAACACCCATCTCAGGAGGCCTTTAGCAGGTCCGTGATCGTGGTGATCGTGATCATCTATTGTTAATGTTTGCTCGCTCATGAAGGCCTCTTTATTTACTCATGAATGCTGTGACGTCAGCCGGTGAAATGACTTCACCTGTTTTGTTATCCCAAGTGTTACGCTTGTATGTGATAACAGCTGCTAAGTCAACTGCAGAAAGTTGTTTACCATATGCTGCCATTGCTGTACCAGGTACACCGTTAACCATGATATCGATATGTTTCTCGATATCACCTAGCACGACTTCATTGCCATTAAGGGCCGGGAATGCAGGCGGTAAACCTGAACCATCAACCATATGACAGCCTGCACAGTTCTTTTGATACACTGTTTCACCTTTCGCAACGAGATCTTCCATCGTCCAATCTTGTGTCGCTGCAGCTGCTGTAGCCAGTGCCGTTGCTTTCTGCTCTGCTACCCAGATATCGTAATCTTCTTGTGTTACTGCTTTGACGACAATAGGCATGAAGCCATGGTCTTTACCACAGAGTTCAGCACATTGACCACGATAGGTGCCGACTTCATTGATACGTGTCCAAGATTCGTTGATGAATCCTGGGATAGCATCTTTTTTGACGGCTAATTCTGGTACCCACCAAGCATGGATAACGTCGTTTGCTGTAAATAAGAAGCGGACTTTCTTATTGATAGGGACAACGAGTTCATTATCAACTTCTAGTAAGTAATTAGGATTCTTTACTTGTTCGTTTGCGATCTCTTCTTTTGGTGTGGTTAACGTACTAAAAAAGTCGATTTCTTCATTTAAGTATTTGTATTGCCATTTCCATTGATAACCCGTGACTTGGATATCAATATCTGATTCGCTTGAATCATACATGTCGATTAATACGGTCGTCGATGGGACGGCCATACCAATGAGAATGATGAAAGGGATGACGGTCCAAATCACTTCGACAGTGGTACTTTCATGGAACTGGGCAGCTTTAGCACCTTGAGATTTACGGTGGTAAAGGATTGACCAGAACATGACACCAAAAACAACGACCCCGATACCTACGCATATCCATAAGATAAGCATGTGTAGATCATAGACGGTGTTACTCGTATCGGTTACACCTCTTGGCATGTTTAATTCCCATGCAGCATACACACTACTAGGAATTAGGAACGCAAGAGCTATACAAAACTGATGCAGGAATCGTTGCATGAATAGTTTTCCTTAGATTTTGTCATGCCTATTTATATAAGGCAGCTTCATTTTACAAGTTTTATTGAGTCCACTTTAAGATGAGGTTATCTCAGGCAGACAGGCGTTTTAACAGGTCGCATTATATATGAATTTTAGGCTCTGGTCATGTGTTTTTTACTAATCTGTTAACGTTTTTTGTTTAACATTGATTTTCATTTATGCTTGATAAAATCTATTTAAATTAATTTAAAATTGTTTAACTACAAGTGCTTATATTGTTATCACAAATAATTATATTGTTATTATGAAGTTATTTGGTGATATTTCTTCTTCTGGGTGGTGTCGTTTGATGTCTTTGATTACCTTAATGTTTTAACGGTGTACATAATTAAGCTGTCTTGATTATTGGCTGGGTGTTATTCAAAGGTTTTATTTAGATACCTGACACAGTTTATTGGGTTTAATGTCATGGCCAGATCAAAAGTTTTTATTTTTGTGTCATGATTTACTAAAGAAGAACATTGTCATTCAGAAAGATGGCGTTAAATAATTGAAGGTGAGAAATGAGTTTAACTGTAAAGGTTTTGTTGGGCGTCGTACTCGGTATTTGTCTTGGCCTTGTGATTAATTTGTCTGGGGTCAATGCCGAAGGTTCTTGGATTAACATTTACCTTGTTGATGGACTTTTTTTAATTATTGGGAAGCTGTTTATCAATGCGTTAAAGATGCTGGTTGTGCCATTGGTCTTCTTTTCTTTGATTTGTGGCGTCTGCGGCATCGGCAATATTGATACTTTAGGCCGGGTTGGTGGTAAAGCCTTTTTACTTTATCTTATGACCACGGCGGTTGCGATTGCAGTTGCGATTAGTATTTCGGTTGCTGTTGGCCTTGGCGAAGGTATGACATTACTATCTGAGGCTACTTTTTCAGCGAAGGCGACACCGCCTTTGTCGGAAGTATTGATTAATATTGTGCCTTCTAACCCTGTTCAGGCTATGGCGAACGGCGATATGTTGCCATTGATCTTTTTCACTATCTTATTGGGTATTAGCATGCTCATGATTGGGGAGAAAGCGGCGCCGTTTATTCGGGCAGCAGATATTGCCAATGAGATTATGATGAAAATGGTGATGATGGTGATGGCTGTGGCGCCTTATGCTGTTTTTGTTTTAATTAGCCGATCAATCGCAGAGCTTGGGCTCGACTTGTTGAGTCAACTGGCAGGTTATGTTTTGGTGCTTGTGGGTGCTTTATTGATTCATTTGTTTGTGACGTTGATGGTGGTTTTAAAAGTTTTTTCGGGTTTAAATCCTTTGGTATTTTTACATAAGATGCGGGGGGCACAACTTTTCGCTTTTAGTACGGCGAGCTCCAACGCTACGATTCCTGTGACGTTACGTGCAGTGACGCAGAGATTGGGCGTCGATAATTCTGTTGCTTCTTTTACGGTACCTTTTGGTGCAACCATTAATATGGATGGCACAGCAATTATGCAGGGTGTTGCCACCGTATTTATTGCCAATCTGTATGGCGTTGAGCTTGGAATGGCTGGTTACTTGACTGTGATCATGATGTCGGTCTTGGCATCAATTGGTACAGCAGGTGTTCCCGGCGTGGGATTGATTATGTTGTCAATGGTGTTTACTCAGGTTGGCTTACCAGTTGAGGGTATTGGTTTGATATTAGGTGTCGATCGGCTAATGGACATGATTAGGACCGCAGTGAATGTGTCGGGTGATGCGGTGGTCAGTGTGATTGTTGCAAAAAGCGAAGACAGTTTAGATGTTGTTCTGTACCAAGATATTCATGCCGGTGCAGTGGATACAAGTAGTTTGCATATTGAGACAAAACAAAAAGGCCCAGCTTAAAGCGGGGCCCTACATTTGTTAATGTGTTATTACTATTTTTGGTAGTAGTGTTCGTAATAATAGTTGGTCGCTTCAACGAAGCCATCAATACTACCGCAGTCGAAGCGTTGGCCTTTAAATTTAACGGCGAGAACTTGTCTTTCTTGGGCGAGTAGTTTTAGTGCATCAGTAATTTGGATTTCACCATTGGCACCAGGCGGTGTTTTTTTCAAGTAGGTAAAGATTTCAGGCGTCAGAATATAACGGCCGATAATGGCCATATTAGTGGGTGCATCTTCCGGATTGGGTTTTTCGACCATATCTTTAACTTGGTAGATGCCTGGTGCAATTTCATCACCGGAGATAATACCGTAACTGGCGGTATCTTCTTTAGGTACTTCTTCAATTGCAATGATGCTACATTGATAACGTTCGTAGAGTGCTGCTAACTGTGACAAAGCACGTTTTTCATCGTTATCTGTTGGCGCGGCGCAAAGATCATCGGCTAAAATGACTGCAAATGGTTCGGGACCAATCATGGGCTCACCTGTCAGAATGGCATGGCCAAGGCCAAGCATTTCTCGTTGACGCATGAAGACAAAAGCACAACTGTTCATGACTTCGCGGATATCATCTAAATGGGTTTCTTTGGCAGTGCCAAAAATTTGATGTTCAAGCTCAAAGCTGGTGTCAAAATGGTCGGCAATGGCACGTTTACCCCGGCCAGTGATAAAACCAATTTGTGTCATACCGGCTTCTAAAGCTTCTTCTACGCCATACTGAATCAGGGGTTTATTGACAATGGGTAACATTTCTTTAGGCATTGCTTTCGTAGCTGGCAAGAATCTTGTACCGTAACCAGCAGCGGGGAATAAACATTTACGAATAGTCGGTGCTTTAGCCATTATGGACCTGTTCCTTAAATTGAATAATTGTGATGAATACCGGTATTACCGAGTTGAGGATAGCAGCTATAATAGCGACACTTTTAAATGCTGTAAAAGCAAAACAAACAATAAATGAAGGTTAGTTCATGATTCCAGTAATAATGTCAGGTGGGAGTGGGACAAGACTGTGGCCTTTGTCACGAAAAAATAAGCCAAAGCAGTTTTTGAGCTTGTTTGGAGAGCGGTCATTATTCCAAAATACCCTGACACGGTTATCTGATGTTGCGGCTATGGAATCACCAATTATTGTTTGTAATGAAACGCATCGATTTATGGTGGCCGAGCAATTACAAGAAATTGATGTTGCCGAACCAGATATTTTGTTAGAACCATCAGCCAAAAATACAGCCCCCGCAATTGCTTTAGCCGCATTACAAGCGTTGGAAAGAGATGCAGATGCATTGATGCTTGTTTTGGCTGCTGATCACCTTATCCAAGATGTAGGGATGTTTCATCAGGCTATTGAGCAAGCTAAAAAACAAGCTGAGGCAGGACATCTCGTGACTTTCGGTATTGTGCCGACAGAGGCGCATACAGGTTATGGTTATATAGAAGCCCAATCACAAGACTGTGTGAGCGCAGTCGCTGCTTTTGTTGAAAAACCAGACAGTGATACAGCGCAACATTATTTGGATTCTGGCCGATATTACTGGAATAGTGGCATGTTTATGTTCAAAGCCTCTACGATTATTGCTGAGTTGGAACGTTATGCTCCTGAGATTGTGTCGAGTTGTCGTGGTGCATTAGCGAACTCTGTGTCTGATTTAGACTTTATTCGCGTTGATCAGACTGCTTTTGATGCTTGCCCTGCAGATTCTTTAGATTATGCTGTTATGGAAAAAACGGATAAAGCGGTGGTGATTCCACTTGATGCGGGTTGGAGTGATGTTGGATCATGGTCGTCATTATGGGAAAACCAACCTCAAGATGAGCAGAAGAATGTGCTTATCGGTGATGTTGTTGTTCATGATGTCAATAATGCTTATATCCATAGTGAGCATCGCTTGGTAACAGTGTTAGGCTTAGATAATGTGGTGGTAGTTGAAACAGCTGATGCTGTAATGGTGGCGGATAAGTCAAAAGCCGAACAGATTAAGAAAGTGGTTGAGCAGCTATCTCAAGCTGAGCGTACTGAAGCAACGATTCACCGGAAAAGTTATCGGCCATGGGGCTATTATGATGGTATTGATGTAGGGGCAAGATTTCAAGTAAAACGCATTTGCGTGAATCCCGGACAGTCACTGTCATTGCAGATGCACCACCATCGAGCGGAACATTGGATTGTCGTTGTTGGTACTGCCGAAGTGACGTGCGACGATAAAATAACGTTAGTGAGCGAGAATGAATCGACGTTTATTCCGTTGGGTAGTAAGCATCGTTTGCATAATCCAGGTCGGATGCCACTTGAAATCATTGAGGTTCAATCCGGTAATTACTTGGGTGAAGATGATATTGTTCGATTTGATGATCGGTACAACCGTGCTAAATAATAATAAAAATAGAGTAAAAGGTTAGACATGGGGCAGGGACAAGGCAAAATTAGGCGTTACGACTCTAAGGTTAATGCGATATCACGATTAGTTGATAGCGGTATTATTTTATTGACGTTTTTAGCATTGATTGATTTATTTCATGTTGAATGGCAGCCGCTTTATATTTGGGGCATTTTGTTTTCAATTTTGCTGTTTAACTTTTTTGCTGAATTGCAAGATGCTTATCGCTCGTGGCGAGGTACACAGGTAAAGGAAGAAATTATTAGTGTTTTGACGTCATGGCTTGCTGCTGTTGCAACACTAATTTTAGTTGATCTTATATTCATCAAATCGGCGTTTTATTCTGATTATTCTATCGCTGTTTGGATTATTGCAACGCCAATTGAGTTGATTTCTTGGCATGTCGTTGTGCGGATGCTCTTGAGGGTGGTGCGAAAGAAAGGTTTTAATACGCGCAATGTGGCGATTTTAGGCTGGACAGAATTGGGTCTTAGACTTGAAGACGCCTTTAAAGAAATGGATTGGAGTGGCTACCGGTTTAACGGGTATTACGATGACAGAACTGGAGAACGATTAGCCAAAAAACCTGATGGTGAGACGCTAGTGTTAAAAGGTGATTTGCCTCAACTGATTGCAGATTGTAAAGCTGGCACGATTGATACGGTTTATATTACTTTGGCGATGTCGGCTGAAAAACGGATTAAGCAGGTGGCAGAAATGTTAGC
>CAJQOM010000018.1 GCA_905479985.1 uncultured Gammaproteobacteria bacterium
CGTAGCTCATCTGGATAGAGCATCGGCCTTCTAAGCCGAGGGTAACAGGTTCGAGTCCTGTCGGGCGCACCATTTTCTCACCACGTTGTTAGTTTAAATGGTTTTGGCTTCCTAGTCCCCTGTAGACAGGTTAGACTTATAAACATTCAAAATGTTTAAGGATTGACATAATTTCCATGTTAAAAATGATCGATTTATCTGCTATTTCGCACTGGTTTTTAACACGTCCCCGAAAGTCCAAACGTATTATTACGCTACTGGTCGATTTTATCGCGGTGATAACATCACTGTGGCTAGCTTTCTCGCTCCGCTATAGCACACTTTATCAACCGCCTACCGAGCAGTTATGGGTATTTCTATTAGCACCCATTATCGCGACTCCCATATTTATTAAATTCGGCTTGTATCGTGCGATTATCCGCTACTTAGGTATGCGGGCAATATGGACAGTGGTACAGGCTATTTCCCTATATATTATCGTTTTTGCGGTTATTGTTTTATTGGCTGGATCGGACTTGGCAGGTGTCGTACCAAGAACAGTTTATGGTATTAACCTTCTGATATTACTGGTTTTTATTGGCGGCAGCCGCCTTATCGCTCGCTGGTGGTTTTCTCAATATAATGACAGCGGCTCTGGCCTAGCATCACAACACTTTCGAGCTTCCCCTATCCTTATTTATGGTGCAGGTGATGCTGGGGCTCAACTTGCCGTCGCGCTGAGAATGGCGGGGCAATTGAGGCCGGTTGCCTATATTGATGATGATGAGAGCCTTATCGGTCAACAAGTTGGCGGTTTAACCGTTTATCCCTTTGTTAAGTTGACTGACTTGATAGAAAAGTATCATGTTATTGAGGTGTTATTGGCAATACCATCAGTATCGAGAAGTCAGCGTAACGCAATCATTCAGCGGTTAGAACCTTTTCCTGTTCATGTCAGAACATTACCAAGTTTGAATGATCTGACCAGCGGGACGGTTCGGGTTACAGATGTGCAAGAAGTTGATATAGCAGATTTGTTGGGCCGGGATCAGGTTCAAGCTATCGATGATTTACTGAGTGCCAATATTACCCAGAAAGTAGTGATGGTGACAGGTGCTGGGGGCTCGATCGGATCAGAACTTTGTCGGCAAATTGTTAAACTACAACCAACGGCGCTTGTCTTATTGGAGCTAAATGAGTTTAATTTATATCGTATCGAACAAGAATTAAAAAGCTTAGCGACCGAGGCAATTTCGATAGTTGCCATTCTTGGTTCAGTGGTCAATCAGCAAAGAATAGAAGCGGTCTGTAGGCGCTTTAAAATCAATACAATATACCATGCCGCGGCCTATAAGCATGTACCTATGGTAGAACATAACACGGGTGAAGGCATTCAAAATAATGTGTTTGGAACACTCAATTGTGCTAAAGCAGCTATTGCATCAGATGTTGAAACATTCGTTTTAATTTCAACAGATAAAGCTGTTAGACCGACGAATACGATGGGGGCGACTAAGCGGCTAGCAGAGTTGCTGTTACAAGCACTAGCACAAGACGCGATGCTGAAAGCCAAGACTCGCTTCACTATGGTTCGCTTCGGCAATGTGTTGGGTTCTTCAGGCTCTGTTGTGCCATTATTCAGGCAACAAATTGCTAACGGTGGGCCCATTACAGTGACCGATTCGAGGATCATTCGCTATTTCATGACGATCCCAGAAGCTGCAGAGTTAGTGATTCAGGCTGGGGCAATGGGTGAAGGCGGTGATGTTTTTGTACTTGATATGGGTGAGCCTGTCCGAATTGTAGATATGGCGAAACGTATGATTCATCTGAGTGGCCATCAAGAAAAAGATGCGGATAATCCAGACGGCGACATCGAAATTACCTACACGGGGTTAAGGCCGGGTGAGAAGCTGTATGAAGAGTTATTGATAGGAGATAAAGTGTCTGAGACTGAGCACCAGAAAATTATGCGAGCTCAGGAATTAATTATTTCTTGGACAGACTTACAAGTCGTCTTGGCAAAGCTAACAGAGGCGAATGAACAAGGCGATTGCCAAGGGATAAGACAGGTGTTGACCGATACTATTGATGGCTTTGAACCTCAATGCGGCGTTGAAGATTGGCTGAAATAACAAGTTAATCAAAGTGTGATGAGAATTTGTTAAATCACTTCACATAACCCTGTATAATTTGGCAATCACTAAATATTGGGCAGGGTCGTTGTTGTGTGTGGAATAGTCGGTGGCATTGCAGAAAGGAATTTAACCCCTATTTTATTAGAGGGTTTGAGGCGGCTAGAGTATCGGGGTTATGATTCTTCTGGTATTGCATTATTGAATACGGAATCGAGTATTCAACGTGTTAGAGCGTTAGGAAAAATTAAGGCGTTAGAACAAAAAATAGCTGATGAAACAATCCCTTTTACAGGTAATATCGGCATAGCCCATACACGCTGGGCTACCCATGGTGCCCCAGCTGAAAATAATGCTCACCCTCATATCTGTAATGGTAATGTGGCTATTGTCCATAATGGCATTATCGAAAACTACGAATTGCTAAAGCAAGAACAGTTGGCCAATAACTATCAGTTTACGTCTGAAACTGATACCGAAGTCGTCGCCCACGAAGTGCATTATCAATTGCAATCGCATGACGCTTTATTTGATGCGGTTAAAGCAGCCATCAAACGTTTCGATGGCGCTTATGCATTAGGTGTCATCTCAACCAATGAACCAAATACACTCATAGCTGCACGGAAAGGGTCTCCTCTCGTCATTGGCGTGGGAATCGGCGAACATTTTATTGCATCCGATGTCTCAGCATTGCTTCCCGTGACGCGTCGTTTTATTTTCCTTGAAGATGGTGATATTGCGGTTATCACAAAAGATAATCTGAATATTTTCGATGTGTCTGGTGAACCTGTTACCAGAGAAGAAAAAGAGTCGAACCTCTCTGTTGAAAGCGTTGAGCTGGGTCAACATCGCCACTACATGCATAAAGAAATTTATGAGCAACCACAGGCGGTTATAGACACCTTAGTTAGTAGGATTCAACAGGATAAGGTCATCCCATCTAGTTTTGGTCAAGATGCCGAGGCTGTCTTCAAGCAAATAGAGGCAGTACAAATTATTGCTTGTGGCACCAGTTATCATGCTGGTATGGTCGCAAAGTATTGGTTTGAAGATATATGTCAATTGCCATGCCAAGTAGAAGTAGCGAGTGAATATCGTTATCGAAACCCAGTTATTCAAAATAAAACGTTATTCATCACACTCAGTCAATCAGGTGAAACGGCTGATACGCTGGCAGCACTTCAAAAAGTCATGCAGATGCGAAATGAAATGGTATCAACGCAGTCGCAAGTTGATGTTTTAATACCGACATTGGCAATTTGCAATGTGGCAGAAAGTAGCTTAACGAGGGAATCAGACTTTGTTTGTTTAACCCATGCAGGCCCTGAAATAGGCGTTGCTTCAACGAAAGCATTTACTACCCAATTGGTTGTGTTGGCTGTGCTAGTGACCACAATAAGTCGAGTAAAAGAAAGGGTTGATGCCACACGTGAAAAAGCGATTGTGGCCGGTCTCCAGCAGTTACCTTCACTGATTACGAAAGTATTATCACATGAAGATATCATTGAAAAAATTGCCGAAGATTTTTCAGATAAACAGCACGCCTTATTTTTAGGCCGAGGCACCATGTACCCGATCGCTATGGAAGGGGCGTTGAAACTCAAAGAGATCAGCTATATCCATGCTGAAGCATACCCCGCTGGAGAATTAAAGCACGGTCCATTAGCGTTAATTGATGAAAATATGCCTGTCATCGCGATTGCGCCCCATGATGACTTGTTAGAAAAATTAAAGTCGAACTTACAAGAAGTAAAAGCCCGTGGAGGTCAAATGATCATCTTTGAAGATGAACATTCTGATATCGAGCCACAAGAAGGGATGCAAGTTATCAAAGCAACAACGAATGTGGGCCGTATCACGGCACCTATTGTTTTTAATATTGCACTGCAGTTATTAAGCTATCATGTCGCTTTAATTAAGGGGACTGATGTTGATCAGCCGAGAAATTTGGCGAAATCTGTGACGGTAGAGTAGGGTATAAATCATGCTTTCATTGATAGGTCGTTCAAAAGAGTTATTTGACGAAGATATCTCTAGCAATAGAACCGAATTGTTAGCTAAAGTATCGTCCTCTAAATTCTTAGTACTAGGTGCCGCAGGTTCTATAGGGCAAGCAGTAACAAAAGAAATATTTAGTCGCAACCCACAAAAACTTCATATAGTTGATATTAGTGAAAATAATATGGTGGAGTTAGTAAGAGACATCAGAAGTAATTATGGCTATATAGAAGGTGACTTTCAGACTTTTGCATTAGATATTGGGTCAGTTGAATATGATGCTTTTATTGAAGCAGATGGTGAGTATGATTACGTATTAAATCTATCGGCTCTTAAACATGTCCGAAGTGAAAAAGATCCATACACTTTAATGAGGATGGTAGATGTTAATATTTTTAATACCGAAAAAACGATAAAACAATCTATTAAAAGTGGTGTCAAAAAGTACTTTTGTGTTTCAACGGATAAAGCCGCTAATCCAGCTAATATGATGGGGGCATCAAAGAGGATTATGGAAATGTTTCTAATGCGCCAAAGTCAGTATATTTCTATATCAACGGCTCGGTTTGCTAATGTCGCTTTTTCTGACGGCTCTTTATTGCATAGTTTTAATCAACGAATCCAAAAAAGACAACCAATCGTAGCCCCAAACGATATTAAACGTTATTTTGTAACGCCAAAAGAGTCTGGGGAGCTATGCTTAATGAGTTGTGTTTTTGGGGAGAATGGTGATATTTTCTTTCCAAAACTGAGTGAAAAGTTGCATCTAATTTCATTTGCGGACATTGCTACCAAGTATATAAAACAACAAGGTTTTGAGCCGTATATTTGCGATTCGGAAGAAGAGGCTCGGCAATATGCAGCTTCAATGACATCTAATGATAAATGGCCTTGTCTATTTACAAAAAGTACGACGACAGGTGAAAAGGATTTCGAGGAGTTTTTCACTGCTAGTGAAGTGCTTGATATGGACAGGTTTTTAAGTCTAGGTATCATTAAAAGTACGATGGAATATAGCGAAGCAGATTTAACCTTTTTCGAAAAAGAAATCAGCCGACTTAAATCAGAAAAAAAATGGACTAAACAAGAAATAGTGAGACTGTTTTTCCATTTGTTGCCAGAGTTTGCTCATAAAGAAACCGGTATGTATTTAGATAGTAAAATGTAATAGGATTTATTATATAATCTAACGTCAAGCTCGCAAAGTAACTCGATAATTATTAGTTATATGAGCATCGTTAACCTTCTTTAAAGAGTAAAAGGCTAATTAATCTTGTTGAACGATGAGCTCGATTCCCTACTGTTTTGTTATCAAGTTTAAGTCCACTGATGAACAAAAAAATCTTTATTATTGCCGAGGCCGGTGTTAATCACAATGGCAGCATAGAAACCGCCAAAGAGCTAATTAAAGTGGCCGCGGAAGCGGGTGCTGACGCGGTAAAATTCCAGACATTTAAAGCAGAAAACTTGGTGACTAAAACTGCAAAAAAAGCAGAATACCAACTGAAAAATCAAAGCGGCAATGATTCTCAGTATGAGATGTTGAAAAAGTTGGAGATTGATGTCGCGGCGCATGAAGAGTTAATGGCATATTGCCAGCAGTATAAAATCTTATTTCTTTCCACACCTTTTGATTTAGAGAGTATTACTTTACTGGATAGCCTTGGTTTAGGAATTTTCAAAGTGCCTAGTGGTGAGATAACAAACTTACCTTATTTGCGAAAAATAGGGGCGTTAGGTAAAGACGTCATACTTTCAACAGGGATGTCAGGTTTAAGCGAAATAGAGGATGCGTTACAAGTATTAATATCTGCTGGAACAGCTAAACAAAAAATCACAGTATTGCATGCTAATACTGAATACCCAACGCCCATGAGAGACGTTAACCTTCGGGCAATGAAGACCATAGCAGATGAATTTGATGTGGACGTAGGCTATTCTGATCATACTTTGGGGATTGAAGTAGATATAGCGGCCGTGGCAATGGGCGCGAAAGTAATAGAAAAACATTTCACCTTGGACCAAAATATGGTGGGGCCAGATCATAAATCAAGTCTCGAGCCAGATGAACTTAAGGCGATGGTGAAAGGAATTAGAAATATAGAGCAAGCATTAGGTAGCCATATCAAGGCACCTAGTGAGAGCGAGTTTAAGAATATTCAGTCTGTCAGAAAAAGTATCGTTGCAAAAATAACAATCTCACAGGGCGAACTATTAACCGAAAACAACTTAACGGTAAAACGGCCTGCTGGTGGCGTCAGCCCAATGCTTTGGGATATGGCTATTGGCCAACATGCTCAAAGGGACTATCAAGAAGATGAGCAAATAGAGCTATGAGTAAAAGCATTTGCGTTGTCACGGGGAGTCGAGCAGAATATGGCTTATTTTATCCGGTCTTAAGAAAAATTCAAGCGTCTGAATATTTGAAGTTACAAATTATTGCCACGACAATGCATTTGTCAGAAGACTTTGGACTTACTTATAAGCAGATCGAGTTTGACGGCTTTCACATTGATGAAAAAATAGATAATTTACTCGCATCAAACTCGAAAGCAGCGATCACTAAATCAACTGGTTTAGCGATAATTTTACTTTCCGATGCATATAGTCGCCTAAAACCAGATGCGGTTCTGTTGCTAGGCGATCGTTTTGAAACACATGCAGCAGCGACTGCCGCTATGTTAATGAATATTCCGATTGCCCATATTCATGGTGGAGAGACTTCTGAAGGTGCTGTTGATGAACAAATAAGGCATGCGATTACAAAAATGTCTTATTTACATTTCACTTCAACAGAAGAGTATCGTCAGAGAGTCATTCAAATGGGTGAATCGCCCGAAAGAGTCCTTTATACGGGGGCGCCCGGGATAGATAATATTCTGCATGGAGCCTTACTAGGAAAAAGAGAATTAGAAGAGGCTATACAGTGGTCATTTTCAGAACCTACCGCGTTGATAACAATTCATTCTGAAACGTTAGTCGATGTTGACCTGGAGGTTCAAATTAAAGCGTTCTTGGCAGAAATTGCTAAGTCTAAACTTAATGTGTTGTTTACCTATGCTAATGCCGATGATGGCGGTAAGGTTATTAACCGAGAAATAGAAGCTTTTGTTGCACAGAATAAAATGAAGTACAAAGTGGAAAAAAGCTTAGGCCAGTTGAAGTACCTATCTGCAATAAAGTATGTCGATGTGTTGGTGGGTAATACATCGAGCGGAATAATTGAAGCGGCAAGTTTTAAAAAACCTGTCGTCAATGTAGGAGGCAGGCAACAAGGTAGATTGCAAAGTGGTAATGTTATTAATTGTGAGGTCGATGACGTGTCAGAAGCAATATCAACAGCATTGTCTTCTGAGTTTATCGAACGATGCTTAAGTATTGAAAATAGGTATGGGAATGGAACAGCTGCTGGAAAAATCGTTTCAGAGCTTGAATCTCACCAATTAAAAAATATCAAAAGGTTTCATAATTTATGATGGATCTTGAAAAGCTTAAATTAACGAAAGATTCTACCATCAGGGAAGCCTTGGAAATTATTGATAACGGTGCCATAAAAATTGCCGTGATAGTGAGTGAAGGTGGAAAGCTAGTTGGCACATTAACCGATGGCGATATTCGGCGAGGAATTATCAAAGGTCGCTCATTAGAAAGTAATATCGATGGCCTGTACTGTGGAAACCCAATCACAGCAAATACTCATCAAAGTAAAAAAGAAATTATAAAGATATGTAACGAGCATAATATTCTTCAAGTGCCAATTGTTGATCAAAATGAACAGCTGGTGGCGATTGAGGTGCTTGACGAGTTATTAGTATTGCCAAAATACAATAATAAGGTGGTTCTTATGGTAGGAGGTTTAGGCACCCGACTAATGCCACTGACAGAAAATACGCCTAAACCAATGTTGCAAGTCGGAAGTAAACCTATCCTCCAGACGATTGTAGAAAAATTTGCGAGTTACGGATTTAACAATATCACGATGTGTGTGAATTATAAATCCGATGTAATTCAGGAGTACTTTGGCGATGGTGCAAATTTCGGCGTGAATATTGACTACTTAACAGAAGAAAATCGTTTAGGAACTGCTGGTGCGTTGAGTTTACTCACGAGTGAGCCAGAAATACCCTTTTTTGTGATGAACGGTGATTTGCTGACCAATGTTAATTTCGAACACTTATTAGAGTTCCATCAAAGTAATAATGCTACAGCGACAATGTGTGTTCGTGAATATGATTTTCAAGTGCCTTACGGTGTGGTGAACCTGGACGATGGAATAATCACATCGATAGAAGAAAAGCCTGTCCAAAAGTTTTTTGTAAGTGCTGGCATTTACATGTTGGAACCATCTTGCCTAAGTCATATTCCCCAGAATGAATTTTTTGATATGCCGACTTTATTTACAAAATTAATTGAGTTAGGAGAAGTCACAACATCATTCCCCTTACGGGAGTACTGGTTAGATATTGGTAGGATAGAAGAGTATGAAAAGGCCAATAGTGAGTTTAGGAATGTCTTCTAAGTGAAAGTGTTGGTACTGGGCTATGGCTCAATAGGTCGAAGACATGTAGAAGTGCTGCAGTCTATCGACAGTAATATTATTGTAGATATTGTTACCGGGCAACGTGTTGATGAATTAAAAGTATACTCGACGCTTCAAATAGTTAAAAACCTAAATGAATATGACTATTTTGTTATCGCGAGTGAAACAGCAAAACATTTTGAGCAATTAAAGTATATTTGTTCGAGAGTCACTGGAAAAAAAATACTGGTTGAAAAACCGTTGTTTGATAAAGCATATGATAAGTTTAATTTAAACAACACTGTCTTTGCTGCTTATAACCTGAGGTTTCACCCAGTAGTTCAACATGTAAAAGAGCTAATAAAACAAGAACAAGCCTATTATGCTAATGTCATTTGCGGACAATATCTGCCGACATGGCGCCCCAATCGAGATTATCGAACAAGCTATAGTGCTGATATTCAGCAAGGTGGTGGTGTATTAAGAGATCTGAGTCATGAATTAGATTACGCAGCTTGGTTATTTGGCGATATAGTTGAAATAAAAGCCATTAATACAAGAATCAGTGATCTTGAAATTAATTCAGATGATATCTTTGCTGCCACCGCGGTGTCAGAAAATAAAACAATTATGAATATATCCGTCGACTATATTAGTAAAGTGCCTATTAGAAAAATGATGATTCACACTAAAGAACGCACGATTGAAGCGGATATGATTCAAAATACCGTCGTAAGTCATGATAAGAAAGGAAATAAAGAGGTCTTTGATTTTGGGATAATAGATCGAAACCTGACCTATCAAAGCATGCATAAAGCCGTTTTATCTGAAGATGGCAATGTATTATGTACCTATGATGATGCAGAAAAAACAACGCTGCTTATTGATCAAGTTTCTTTTGCGACGTTATAAATAATGGCATATAAAGTTTTATGTACTATCTGTGCAAGAGGCGGCTCCAAAGGCGTCAAAAATAAGAATATTAAGTTAATAAATGGTAAACCATTAATTGTTTATACGATTGAACAAGCGATTGAGAGCGGGTTATTCGAGCATATAGTTATTAGTACAGATTCAGATGAAATTGCTGCTATAGCCATGTCACATGGCGCTGAAGTTTTTTTTAAAAGATCAGCCGAGATGGCAAGCGATACAGCAGGAAAGCTAGATGTCATACAAGATGCTTTTATGAGAAGTGAAGCGCATTATCAAGAGCAGTTCGATTATTTGATTGACCTTGATGCAACATCACCTCTCAGGCATAAAGAAGATATTACTAATGCCTTTGAGTTATTGATAAAAAATAGCCATAGTAATGTCATAACTGCGATGCCAAGTAGAAGAAGCCCCTATTTTAATCTAGTCGAAGTGGATAATGGGAAGGTGAGCCTATCAAAACAAGCTGATAAAAAGGTGGTCAGGAGGCAAGATAGTCCCGAGACATTTGATATGAATGCCTCTATTTATATTTGGGATAGAAAAACAATTCTCGCTGAAAAAGCATTGTTTCTGGATAATACCGGCTTGTATGTCATGCCCGAGGAACGTTCTATTGATATTGATTCTGAATTAGACTACAAAATCGTTGAATTGATGATGAAGGAAAAAAATGCTTCAAAATAAAGTCGTAGTGATCACTGGTGGAGCAGGATTGATTGGTAGGGCATTTGTCAGCGCCATTCTTGAGTCGGGTGGCACCGCTATTATCGCTGATATGAATACAGAACAAAGCGAGTCAATGCAACAAGCACTTACAGAAGGTGATAACAACAATAAGCTTGATGTTGTGGCGTTAGACATTACATCAAAATCATCTCTAACGGCATGTATCGAATATGTAAATGATAAATATGGTCGAATTGATGCTTTGGTGAATAATGCCTATCCGCGTAACCCGCAATATGGCAGACATTTTTTTGATGTAGAATACGGTGATTTTGTCGAAAATGTAGGTTTGAACCTTGGCGGTTACACACTAGCATCACAATGTTTTTCTCGGTATTTCAAAAATCAAGGCCATGGAAATATTGTTAATATTGCCTCAATTTATGGTGTCATAGCACCTAAATTTGATGTTTACAATGAGACCTTAATGACCGTACCTGTTGAATACGCCGCTATAAAAGCGGGGTTGATTCACTTAACAAAGTACATGGCTAATTACTTCAAAGGTATGAATATTAGAGTGAATACGATTAGTCCTGGTGGAATTTCAGATAACCAACCAGAGGTATTCTTAGAAAATTATAAAGCGGAATGTATCAGCAAAGGGATGCTTGATGCAAAGGATTTGACGGGAACATTGATCTATTTGTTAAGTGATATGAGTCAGTATGTAAATGGCCAAAATATCATCGTTGATGATGGGTTTACTTTATGATCAAGCAGCTCTACAAAAAGAGGTTGTTTGACCTCAAGGAGGATAGACTTGGCCCTGATTGTCCTTTTACACATTGGAGGCTATATACCAAAGGAGCAATGTTTAAGTTATGTAAAGCTAAGTTTCGTGGTTTTGGGTCAGGTTCTGAGTTTCGCCCGGGTGCTTACGCAATAACATGTTCAAAAATTTCATTAGGAAAAAATGTTGTAATCAGGCCACAATCAATGCTCTTTGCAGATCCACGCCCTGGAAAAAATGGCAGCATTATTATTGAAAATGATGTCATGTTAGGAGCGGGAATTCACATCTATGTTGCCAATCATATATATGATCGTAATGAGTCTAATATAATTGAACAGGGGCACCATGAAGCTAAAACCGTTCACTTAAAAGAAGGGTGTTGGATAGGGGCTAATGTAACAATTCTCCCTGGCGTTACCATAGGTAATAATGCCGTAGTTGGAGCAGGAAGTATAGTGACCAAGTCTGTTCCCGATAGGACCGTCTATGCCGGTAATCCGGCAAAACTGATAAAAAAAATATAAAGCCAAATGGAGGACAGCCTACAAAAACGATATAGCATTAAGCTGGCGGCTAATATTGTAGGCGGCCTTATAAACATTATATTAGTCGCGATCGTTCCCAAAGCGTTGGGGCCTGTTGCATTTGGCCAGTTTAGTTATCTTCAGCAATTCTTCTCTCAAATTATCGCTTTTATAGATGGCGGTACTTCGACGGCCTTTTTCACAAAACTATCTGCAAGAAATGAAAGAAAAGAGCTCATTAGTTTTTACTTCATTTTCTCGATATGTTTGTTCATTGTTTTGATACTGTTTTTTTCAATAGTCAATATAACGGGTCATGTTGCGTATTTTGCACCAGGAATCCCACCCGAATATCTATACCTCGGATTATGGTTTGGTTTCTTCACTTGGTTTACACAAATTTTTATCAAGATAGCCGATGCTTATGCCTTAACCATCTCTGTAGAGTTGATTAAAATTAGTCATAAGCTTGTGATGCTAGGCTTATTGTTATATTTAGTACAAAAGCCAATATTTAATTTAACCTATTATTTTTACTTCCATTATTTCTCCTTGCTGAGCTTTTTATTGTTGATCGCGGTTTTGTTTATCAGAAAGGGCGTGTTGAGTATTGATCTTGTTACACTCAAACTCGCCTACAAGCGTCTGATAGCAGAATTTGTTAAGTTTTCATCTTCCATCTTTATTTTCAATATTGTTGCTATAGCGGTGGCATTGTTTGATATTTGGCTGTTACAGAAGACCAGTGGTTCAATCGAAACAGGTTTTTATGGCTTAGCGTACTCAATTGCTGCAATGTGTTTTTTGTTTACAAGCGCAATGACACCGCTGATTACGCGAGAATTTTCCAAGTCTTATGAAAATTCAAAAATGAACGAAATTAGACGGTTATTTAAAAAATATATACCGATGCTTTATGCGGTATCGGCCTATTTCGGGGTGTTTATTGCGTTGCAAAGCGAGAACTTGTTATTAGTTTTTACCGATGAGCAATTCAAAGGTGCTTATGTTGCATTAGTTATCATGGCTTTCTATCCATTGCATCAGACTTACGGACAACTGAGTAGTGCACTTTTCTTTGCAACTGAGGAAACGCGGTTATATAAGAAAATAGGTGTTTTTACATCGCTGATAGGTTTATTATTTTCTTTTGTTTTGATCTACTGGCTTAGTTTGGGTGCGGCAGGCTTCGCATGGAAAATGGTACTGGTGCAGATTATAGGCGTAAATATACAGCTATATTTCAATACACGGTTTTTGAAACTAAAAATACTACCTTTCATACAGCACCAGCTTTATTCTGTTCTTATTCTGGGAGGGTTAGCTTATCTCAGTGTAATTGTGACACTCATTAATCTAAGCCCAATACAGAGCATTTTAATGTCAGGCATTATTTATACGGTATTGGTCATAGGGATGACTTTTCTATTCCCATTATTATTTATGACAAACAGAGCAGAGTTGAAGCAGTTCAGTAGCAATATTATTAGAAAAATCCTGAGAAGTAGTTAATACGGTGTTACTTGTTAAAGTGAAATTAATAAAAAATGAATAATGAGCCAAGCATAGGTTTAAAAACTAGATACAGGTATATTTTCATTGTTGATACGCTGGATTACTGGAAAGGGCACTCAAAAGAATATACGCCAACGCTTGATCTGGTATTAACCTATGATTTAGGGCTGTATAAGTTTATCCACGGTAAGGGCGGCGATGTCTTTTATGTCGATCACTTGGTCGATGCTGAACGCATGCAAATTAATAATTTTAAGAGTTATCAGTTTTTTAAAGACTGGCATTTTGCTGAAGATGGACAAGATATATTTAAATATAAAGACATTCCTTTTGGCTTCTCATTTCGTTTAGAAATATGGAATGATCTCATTTTTTATATTCGTACCTATTTAAACCTCTCACGTTTGTCAGAAATAGAGGTGAGTTCGGTTATTCTGATATCTGACAACGAAGTCATTAGCTCAGTTTTAAAGACGTTAGAAGTCGACTTTACAAGGGTCAAGTCAGAGAGCTCAAATTCTGGTTCAAGCTATTTCTTCCCAATAGCCCAATGGATGGATGAAAAAATTAGACCTAAGGGTTTAAGGGCTTTCTTATATAAAGCCAGAGAGTGGGTATCGGCCATTTACGGTTATGGCATGCCTGTCGTGGATAAACTGTTGAGTAAGAAAAAAAAATCAACAATTTTTATACAAGAATATCATCCGACGCGAAAGTTAATAGCGCACTTTAGGAAAGATCCGAAGGTAAAAGTATTATTAACTAACTTTTCTCATCACACGAAACTGGCTGAGAACTTAGCCGAACGATTATTACCTATCAGTGGTTCATTACAAGGCTATGAAGGTAGCTCTAGTGAATTAATGGCTGAGTTTAAAAAGCGCAGAAGTGCTAAGTTGATATTGGATGATGGTAGTGATATCAGCTCCGAAGTCTATAACTTAATTGAAGGTCGTATCCAGGACAGAGTGGCGTATACCTTGAGAACACTAGACTCATGTATCAAATATCTCGAGAAATACCCAGTGAGTTTAGAAGTACTGATCGCCAATATCGGACATACCGCGACCCTATTTGATTGTGTATGCAAAGACAAAGGCATACCGAGTTATTTAATCATCAATGGTTTATTGGGGCCAGAATATTCAGATGAAAGTAAGTACGCGACAGTCATTAATAGTTATTCTGAAAGTATTAAAAACCATTATTATAAAGGAATGGGGAATATTGTCGTATTAGGGGACCCCAGGATGGATATGTATCCACCAGAGTTACAAAAATCGAATTTAAGTATCACTTCACCAACCATCACTGTGGGTGCTTCAGGATTTAATAGCGTAGATTTGAATTCATATGTCGCTGTGGAATTTGATTTTATGTACGATGTCTTGTCAGCACTATCGATCATTAAAAAGCGTGGTGTTGATATCAACACCGTGATTAAAGTGAGAGGGAATGGTTATAGAGAGCAATACGAAAGTTTTGCCGAAACTTTTTTCCCTGAGTTAGACTGTGAAATTATAGATACGGTACCGATGAAAGATGTTTTAATGAAAACTGATTTTTATATTAGTATTTATTCTCAGACACTGTTTGAAGCATCATGCCTTGGTATTCCAGCTGTTTATTATAAAAAAGATAATGAAATAATGGATACACCCTTCGATGGCCATTCGGAACTTGTTAGCGTCGGCAATATTGATGATTTGATAACGGCATTTGATGATTTTCAACATAATCCAAGTCGATATCAAAATTTCCTTAAGCGAGAGGTGATGGAAAAGTATATTGGCCCATTGGATGGGGGGAATTTAGAACGGAATAAAGCGTTTATATATAGTTTATTGGATGGACACAATTGATAATTAATTGCCTGAAGAGCTACTTGCGTCGTTGGAAATTAGCTAAGCGTTTTCCGAACAGCCATGTGTATATGGGCGCTTCTGTCGATGAAAAAAGTGTTATCAGCAAGTACGTTGTTTTATTTCAAAATGTTATTTTACAAAATACAACAGTCGCAGAGCATAGCTATATTCAAAAGAATACAACGCTGTTGAACACTGAAGTGGATCGCTTTTGTTCTATCGCTCAGGATGTCTGTATTGGCCCTATTAACCATCCAATTAATAGGGTCAGTACTAGCCCGGTATTTTATGATAAAAACCAACCGTTACCTTTTTTCTATGTTGATCATGATCGCTTTCAACCGGATGGGGTTATCCCCACAATTATTGAGGCCGATGTCTGGATTGGCCAAGGTGCGATGATTATGCCTGGCGTGACGGTCGGTGTTGGCGCGGTGATTGGTGCCGGCGCGATTGTTACAAAAGATGTAGCAGCCTATAGTGTCACCGCTGGTGTGCCCGCTCGGCATATCAAGTGGCGATTCAATGAGCCTGTGCGTAAGGGATTGATAGACTCCCGGTGGTGGACATTCGATGAAGAAAGGTTAGTAAGGCTCGCCCCCTTATTTAATGAACCAGAAGCCTTCTTGAAGAAGCTAGTGAGTGAAAATTAAGGTGTTAACATTTAAAACATATAAGCGATGCCAACAGTTCATTTCTAGAGCTGTGTTTAGGGTATTGTTTGCCCATCGGTTTAAGGCGTTTGGGCGAAAGACAGTTCTGGTCTCACCCGATAAAATAGAAGGTGAAGAATATATTGTCTTAGAAGATAACGTGAGTATCAATTCAATGGCTTGGTTATTGGCATTGAAGCAAGATAAGGTTGAACCAAAGCTTTTAATCAAAAAAGGCACGGTGATTGGCCGCTTTTCACATATTGTTGCACTTCAACATGTTGAAATAGAAAGTAATGTATTGATAGCAGATAAAGTTTATATATCGGATAACATTCATGATTATCGGGATATTAATATTCCTATCATTAAACAAGCGGTGTTATTCAAAGCCCCTGTTATTATTGGTGAAAATAGTTGGATCGGTGAGAATGTATCAATTATGGGTGCTAGCATAGGAAGGCATTGTGTGATTGGTGCGAATGCGGTTGTAACTAATGATATCCCAGATTATAGCGTTGCTGTAGGTTCTCCAGCAAAAGTAATTAAGCGGTTCAACGTTGAGAAAAATGAATGGCAGAAAGTGTAAATGGACTTGGAAAATAAAAAGGTCCTATTTATTGCCCCTGTTTTCTATCAATACCACACCGAGATAATCAAAACGTTAAAGCTTTTCGGTGCTGAAGTGATATTTCTTCCGGAAATGAGGCAGTCCCTGTGGTTTAGATTATCTCAGAAAATAAGTTCTAAGCTGCAAGCGGTTATAGAAAGCAAGTATCGCCAGTGGATATTGAACGAGATAAAAGAGGACGAGTTTGATCTTGTTTTTATTATTAGAGGCGGCTATTTTGATGTGGCGTTTCTTCAAGCCTTAAAGCGCAAGTTAAGCCAAGCTAGATTTGTGATGTATCAATGGGATTCCGTATCACAAAATAATTATTTGCCGTTGATACCCTATTTTGATCATGTTCAAACCTTTGACATGAAAGATGCTGAGCGATATCAACTAGATTATTTACCTCTTTTTTATACAGATGAGTATGCGGCGCTTAGAACTCAGAAACAAAATAAACAATATGACATTGTATTTTACGGTGCCTATCATAGTGACCGCTTGGAAGTCATAAAGGCAGTAAGCGCTTTGTGTAAGCAGCAAGGTTTGGTATTTAAAAGTCATCTGTATATTACAAAATTAGCGCTGATGAGATTGTTAGTTACAGGTGTTATTAGCTATAAAGACAAGCAATTTCTAAAGACATATTCAGTCCCCAGCAACGACATTATCGAGGCATACAAGCGTACGACTGCCGCATTAGATATAGAATTAGCGATTCAGGATGGGTTAACCATTAGAACCTTTGAAGTATTGGGTGCTGGACTTAAATTACTAACAACTAATGACAATATTAGGCAGGAAGCATTCTTTGATAGTAAAAAAATGATGATAATGGACCGTCATAATGTTGTGGTTTCGCCTGCTTTTTTCGAAAGTAGAGATAAGTCAGAAGAGGTTAGTTTTGAACAGTACCATATTAAAAACTGGCTTCGGAATGCACTCCTTGACTAGGTGGGCAATAGAAAGCGTTATAATACTTTTTTCACTAATTAAGATTGAATAATAGAAGAGTCGATGAAAAACATTTTAATTACAGGTGGTGCAGGTTTTATTGGCTCTAACTTGGCATTGCAGTTGGTTAGCTTAGGTTATCAGGTCACAGTGTTGGATAATCTGTCGCCACAGATTCATACAGAAAATTCGGCACTTTTCGACTCAATAAAAAATAAAGTGAATTTCATAAAAGGTGATGTTAGAAATAAAGAGGACTGGCTGTCTGCACTAGAAGGGCAAAATGCGATCGTACATTTAGCGGCAGAGACCGGTACTGGTCAGTCTATGTATGAAATAGAAAAATATATCGATGTTAATATAAAAGGAACAGCGATTTTACTCGATTACTTGACTAATGAGACACATGACATCGAAAAAGTCATCGTAGCCTCTTCAAGGGCAATATATGGCGAAGGGAAATATCACTGTACTCAACATGGCGATGTGTATCCATCAGAAAGGTCTGAAAATGACTTAGTAAACAGTGATTTTGAGGTTAAATGCCCATACTGTGCCTCTGACGTTACATTAGCGCAGACAGATGAAGAGTCGAAAATTCATCCATCATCTATTTACGGTATTACCAAGCAAAATCAAGAGCAAATGGTAATGGTAACCTGTAAATCATTAGGTATTCCTGCGGTGGCCTTTAGATACCAAAATGTTTATGGCCCCGGGCAATCCTTATCAAACCCTTATACGGGTATTTTATCGATCTTTTCAACTAGCATTAAAAATAATAATGAGCTTAATATTTTTGAAGATGGTGAGGAAAGCCGTGATTTCGTCTATATAGATGATGTCATCAACGCAACAGTAAAAGGCCTTGAACAAGCTAGTGCAAATGGTGAAATATTTAATATTGGATCCGGGATTGGGACGACAGTTTTATCTGTTGCTAATGCTTTAAAGCAAAGCTACCAATCAGATATTGATATTAAGATTAGTGGTAATTATCGTATCGGTGATATTCGTCATAATATTGCAGATTTAACCAAAGCTAAAGAAAATCTGGGTTTTGAGCCCCAAGTTTCTTTTTCTGAGGGTGTTAAGCAATTTACAGCGTGGGTTAACAATCAAGCCATTGAGGATGATTGTTACGAAGACAGTATTAGTGAAATGAAAGAGAAAGGGTTGTACAAATGAGCAAAGAGTTCATGTTATGAAAGTCGTATTATTGGCTGGTGGTTTAGGTAGTAGACTGAGTGAAGAAACGGATATCAGGCCGAAGCCCATGGTGGAGATTGGAGGGAGACCGATACTGTGGCACATCATGAAACTGTATTCACAATATGGTTTTAATGACTTTGTGATATTGCTGGGATATAAAGGCTATTTCATCAAAGAATACTTTGCCAATTATTTTTTACATCAAAGTGATATCACGATCGATTTAAAAGATAACAGCATGGAAATTCTAAATAATGCGAGTGAGCCTTGGAAAGTAACGTTGTTAGATACAGGGTTAAAGAGTATGACGGGTGGGCGTGTTAAGCGCGCACAAGAGGTTGTAGGAAATGAACCTTTTATGTTGACATACGGTGATGGCGTATCTGATATCGAACTAGATAAATTAGTGGCATTTCATCAATCTCATGGTAAAGCTCTAACGATGACATCTGCTCAACCGGAGGGTCGATTTGGTGCTTTGAATATAGGCCACGATTCAGAAGTGACGAATTTCGAAGAGAAACCAAAAGGTGATGGGGGCTGGATCAATGCCGGTTTTTTTGTTTGTGAACCAAAAGTTTTCGATTACATTACCGATGGCGATTTAACCGTATTTGAAAATGAGCCCCTCCAAAATTTAGCAAAGGACGGGGAGTTATTTACCTATAAACATCAAGGGTTCTGGAAGCCTATGGATAGCCTAAAGGATAAGCAAGATCTGAATAAGCTGTGGGACGAAGGCAAAGCATTATGGAAGGTTTGGTAAGTGTTTAACAATCAATATAGTGGGAAAAAGATCTTAATCACGGGACACACGGGTTTCAAAGGGACGTGGCTGACAACCTGGTTATTAGAGTTAGGCGCAACAGTAGTAGGTGTTTCGAAAGATATTCCGACAACACCTTCAATGTTTGAAGTCCTTGGTCTAGAAAATAAAATAAAACATTACATCCAAGATATCAGGGATAGTCAAAAGTTAGAGTCGATAATAACCGAAGAGAAGCCAGACTTTATATTCCATTTGGCCGCACAGGCGATTGTATCTAAGTCATATGGTGATCCCGTTGACACGATAACGACTAACGTCTTGGGGACAATAAATGTTTTAGAGGCTTTAAGGCGAATTAACCCAAGCTGCATCGCCATTATCATTACGAGCGACAAATGCTATGACAATATAGAGCAAGTCTGGGGTTATAAAGAAAATGATCCGATGGGGGGCAAGGATATTTATAGTAGCTCAAAGGGCGCTGCAGAGCTGCTCATTAAGTCATATTTTCATTCATTCTTTAATACTGAAAGCGCGAATGTAAAGTTAGGGATTTGTAGAGCTGGAAATGTGATTGGCGGTGGTGACTGGGCAAGTGACCGGATTGTCGTCGATTGCGTTAAAGCTTGGTGTAATAAAGAGGTTGTTGAAATACGTAGCCCCAATGCAACTAGGCCATGGCAACATGTGCTAGAGCCGTTAAGTGGATATTTAACGCTAGGGCAAGATCTAGCTGAAGGCGGGAGGCTGCATGGAGAGGCGTTTAATTTTGGCCCAAGGGCGGAACAAAACAGAACAGTTTTGGAGTTGCTCAAAGATTTATCTGATGGTTGGGATATTAAAGAAGCTTATGAAGTAACAGATAATATACCTTTCCATGAAGCAGGTTTGTTAAAGTTAAATTGCGATAAGGCCTTGTCCAAAATGAAGTGGCAAGCAACGATGAATTATCAACAAACTGTCCAATATACCGGCAGTTGGTACCTTGACTATTATCATGGAGCAGCTGTGATGTACGACAAAACGGTTCAGCAAATTGAAAGTTATCAAGCATTAGCAAAAACACAAAAGGCGTTATGGACGGTTTAATTATTACGCCACTTAAACAAATACACCATCCCAAAGGTGATGTACTGCATGGAATGAAGGCCTCTGATCAAGGGTATGCCGGTTTTGGAGAAGCTTATTTTTCTACCGTGAATAAGGGTCAAGTAAAGGGGTGGAAAAAACATACTAAAATGACGATGAATATCGTAGTCCCTATGGGTGCGGTTAAATTGGTCTTTTTCGACAAACGAGAAAAGGCTTCAAGTTTTGATAGCTTTTATACGGTGACCCTTTCAACAGACAACTATATGCGAGTGACCATCCCACCGAATATATGGGTAGCATTTCAAGGCCAAGCAGAGCATAACCTGTTGCTGAATTTAGCCAGTATCGAACATACACCCGACGAAGCAGAAAGCATCGATTTAGAAAGTATTCATTATGACTGGTAAAAATATTTTAGTGACAGGCGGCACCGGTTTTATTGGGAAAAAACTAGTGAAAAGGTTACTCGCAACTGAAAACAGGATTGGCCTAGTCGTCCGTGACAAACAGTCTGCTTTTAGCCTTTTCTCTAGTAGTATTGACTATATTGAAAGTGAAAATAACAACAACTTTTCAAAAGAGATAGCTACTTTTTCTCCACAAATTGTCATCCATTTGGCATCGTATTCCACCAGTAGAGACGATATAGAGGCGATAGAAAACTTAATAACGTCAAATATCTTATTTGTATCAAAACTCTTAGATGCTTTACGTACAACATCATTAGAATTGTTTATTAATGCAGCATCGTTTTCTGAATATCACGCTGGTGATGAAAGTTTGAGCCCGAGCTATTTTTATTCTGCCACAAAAACAGCATCTCGATTTATCATAGAGTATTTCAGCAAGGCTTATAAATTCAAGTTTGCCAATACTGTGCTTTATAGTGTGTATGGCGCTAAGTCACCAGCCAAAAAAGTGATTGATTATATAGCTGATTCTTTAGGCAACCCAAGCCCAACCAAAATGACTGCCGGCGAGCAAGTCTTAGATTTTATTCATGTCGATGATGTCAGTGAATTTTATTTAGCCTTGATTGATAAATCACAAGCCTTGACGGAAGGTTACCAAGAATACCGTGTAGGAACAGGACATGGAACAAAAATAAAAGCGCTTGCTGCACTTATTGAAGAGGTCTCAAAGAAAAAGGCTAATATAGACTGGGGATCGATAGAATATAGAGCAAGAGACACCATGCGAGCGGTTGCTCATGGGAAAAGGGCTAAAAACGATCTAGGTTGGACACCAAAGGTTGAGATTGAAGCAGGCATAAGACAATATTTAATGGATATTGAGTAGTGTTTGAAAGCCGAAAAGCAATCAATCAAATTGCAAGACTTTAGGAGGTAGAGAATGCAACCCCCTCAAGTTAGCATCATAATGAATTGTTATAATGGAGAAAAGTTTCTCCACGAAGCATTAGATTCTGTTATTTCGCAAAGCTTCCAAGATTGGGAAATAATATTCTGGGACAATGCGTCGACGGACAGCACTGAAAAAATAGTAGAATCATTTAATTCTAAAAAAATTCGTTACTTCAAATCTGAATCCAATACGCCACTAGGATTGGCTAGAAATGAAGCGATAAAAAAGGCGACGGGGAAATATGTCGCGTTTTTAGATTGTGATGATATGTATCTGCCAGAGAAACTGGCACAACAAGTTAAGCTTATGGATGATAGTGGGTTTAAGCTAACCTATGGCGCTGCATTGATAATCGACGAGTTAGGTAGAGAAGTACGAAAATATAAGGTCGAGAACAAGAGTGGTTATTTATTTGATAGTTTATTAAAAAAATACGAAATTAATATGCAAACAGTGATGCTTGAACGGGCTTTACTGATAGAAAATGATTTAGATTTTGAACCGACGTTGAAATATTCGCCAGATTATAATTTGTTTATGCAGGTGGCAGCAGTGACAGAGTGCGGCGTGATAAGTGATTATTTAGTGAAATACCGCGTTGGTTTAGCGGGTTCACTTTCTAAAAAAACATTGCATTTAGTTGCTGATGAATCTTGCTTTACTTTAGATGCGATTTCGGAAAAGTATCCGCAAGTTAGGGCGCGTTTTGAAGAAGATTTTGAAGCAGCTTATATTAAATTAGACTATTACCGTGCAATTAGCTTTATAAACGAGAATAAATACGTAAATGCTCAAAAGGTATTGTGTCCTATAGCGATTAAGTCGCCTAAATATGCGGTGTTATATTTCTTAGTCTTATGCAAGATACCCAGAACATTACTATTAAGGCTGCTACGCCGTTAATTAGTATAAATAAATGGAAAGTGAAACTAAACGTGGATAACATTAAGGCTTGTGTAACAGGCGGGAATGGCTTCATAGGCCGCCATCTTATAGAGGTGTTGTGTGAGCAAGGCTACGCAGTAACAGTGCTCTCTAGACAAGAAACCCCAGACTTCCCCTCGAACGTTCGAGTAGTTAAAGGCGATTTAACATCAGAAAATTGTAATTTTGACCTGTTTCTTGAGTCTTGTGATGTTATTTTTCATTGTGCAGGTGAAATACGTGATGAAAGTAAGATGAAAGGGCTGCATATTGATGGGACACAAAAACTAGTTGAACGCGCGTTAACTATAATAAAAAAAACGAAACAAAAAATTCATTGGATACAGTTAAGTAGTGTTGGTGTTTATGGACCTGTAGAAGGTAAGCCCAGTCAAAAAAGAACAGTGACAGAACGATCTCCAATCAAACCTAAAGGTGAGTATGAGATTACAAAAGCTATTTCAGATGAGATTGTTATTGAGGCAAGCTTGCAGAGTGGCTTTACATACAGCATTGTCAGACCAAGTAATGTTTTTGGAAGCGGGATGTTCAGTTCTTCATTAATGTCGATTGCAAATACGGTAAAGAAAGGCATCTTTTTTTATATAGGTCATAAAGAGACGGTAGCGACTTATGTAGATGTAAAAGACGTCATTCGATTGTTAGTTTTGTGTGCTGAGGATCTAGGCGCACAAAATAAGGTTTTTAACTTGTCTAATGATTGCCAACTGATAGCTGTAATTCGTTTAATGAGTGAAAGGTATGAGGTGAAAGAGCCAAGGTACGTTTTACCAGAGTGGATGGTGAGGTTAGGCTATAAGGTCACCTCACGTTTTTTTACGATACCCATTACTGGGGTAGCGATTAATAGTCTTGTTTCTCGCAGCTCTTATCCAAATGAGAAAGTTGAGAGAGAATTAAATTTTTCCCTATCCAGCCCAGTTACTACCCAGTTGAGTGAGTATTTTGATGGGCAGGGCTAGGTAAGGTGAAGCAAAAAATTTGTCTTGTCACATCGAGTATGATGACCATAAATGCCTTTTTAGTCGCTCCGATTAAAAAGTTATCACAGCAATATGATGTGTCTATTGTTGTAAACGGTTCTGAAGAAAATTTAGCGTTTGACTTGAAGGGGCTTGTGACAGTTATTCCGATCAAAGTGGAAAGGAAAATTTTACCGATTGCTGATTTATCTGCCCTAATTAAATTAATCCGATTATTTAAGGAACAGGATTTCAAATTAGTACATTCTATTACGCCTAAAGCCGGGTTGTTAGCAATGTTAGCCTCATTTATCTGTCGTATTAATCATCGAACACACACATTTACAGGCCAAGTTTGGGTGACAAAAACAGGGGTAAACAGGTTTATTCTTAAACAGTTTGATGCCTTGATTGCATTATTGGCGACGAATATTTTAGTCGATAGTGAGTCTCAACAATCATTCCTCATTAATGAAGGTGTAGTTAGCCAAAAAAAATCAACCGTATTAGCGCAAGGCTCGATTTCAGGAGTGGATGTGCTTAGGTTTAAACCTGACGCGTTTGCTAAGCAATCAATCAGAAGAGAGTTAGGAATTAATGATGATGACACAGTATTTTTATTTATAGGGCGATTGAATAGAGATAAGGGTATTCTTGACTTAGCAGAGGCTTTTGAAGCATTAGATGATACAAAGTCACAGCTAGTCATCGTTGGTCCAGATGAGGGTGATATATCACTTGAGGTTCAGCACCAGTTGATTAAAAAGAAAAAACAAGTGCATTTTGTAGGCTTCTCAGATAAACCTGAAGCCTACATGGCTGCAGCTGATGTGCTCTGCCTTCCAAGTTATAGAGAAGGCTTTGGTAGTGTTATTATCGAAGCCGCAGCTGTTGGCATTCCTGCTATTGGTTCACAAATATATGGCGTAGAAGATGCGATCGTTGATAATGAAACTGGACTATTATTTGAGGTCGGGAATAAGCCGGCTCTCAAATGTTGTATGAAAAAAATAGCTTCTGATAAACGACTCGTGGCAAGGTTAGGAAGGAATGCGAGAACTCGTGCAGTGAATGAGTTCTCGAGTGACATACTCGCTGAGCATTGGTTGAATTACTACAAGGTTAGACTGTGAAAAGAGTTGTAGATATTATCGTTTCAGCAATAGCGTTGATATGTCTATTACCTGTTTTCCTTGTTGTCGGCTTGCTTATAGGTCGATATTTAGGAAAACCAATATTTTTTTGTCAACAAAGGCCAGGTTTGCATGGAAAGCCATTTGTTATATATAAATTTCGGACAATGGCATCGATACAAAATCAGATAGGTGAGCAGTTAGCCGATGAACAAAGAATGACAAAGTTAGGTGCATTGTTAAGAAAATATAGCTTGGATGAATTGCCTCAATTGATTAATGTGTTAAAAGGTGATCTAAGTCTTATAGGTCCGAGACCGCTATTAATGGAGTACCTGCCTCTATACTCTTTACATCAAGCGAAGAGACATAACATTAAGCCCGGTATATCAGGGTGGGCACAAGTAAATGGTAGAAATGCTGTCAGTTGGGAAGAAAAATTTGCCTATGATATTTGGTATGTTGAAAATCAGTCATTGATGTTGGATATTAAGATTATTGGGATGACAATTAAAAAGCTATTAAGGCCAGAAGGCATCTCTCAAAAAGGGAATGTGACAATGGATAAATTTAAAGGTCAAAGTACCCAGCCTGATTGCGAGGATGAAAAATAATGGCGACGACAAACCAAGAACCAATTGTAATACTTGGAGCTGGTGGGCATGCCAAAGTTGTTATAGATGCTGTCGAGAAACAAGGGGTTTATAAAGTTGTTAGTTTACTTGATGACAACCCTAATTTATTAAACAGGGAAGTGTATGGTTACAGGGTGATTAATGATCTTGTAGAGGCCGGTAAGCAAGGTTGTACGAGCTATGTGATTGCGATCGGAGATAATAAAGTAAGGCAGAAAGTTCGAGAAAAAATGAGAGAAACAAGTTTCGGGCTAACTCAACCCATTATTCACCCTTCAGCTCAACTTGCGAGGGGAGTGAAAATAGGGGATGGGACAATATTGATGGCTGGCACAATAGTTAATTCAGACTCTACAATAGCTGACAATGTGATTGTTAACACCAATGTAACGATAGACCATGATTGTAATATAGAGCATGGTGTTCATATTGCACCAAGTTCAACACTTTGTGGTGGGGTTTCAATAGGTAGTGGAACGCTCATCGGTGCGGGGTCGACCATTCACCCAGGTGTGAAAGTTGGGCCAAATGTTATTGTTGGCGCGGGCTCTACAGTATTAGCTGATGTCCCTGACAATGTCACTGTATTTGGAACACCAGCGGAGATAAAAGGTTAGCATGACAACAGAGTTAAAAAAACAATCACCATGGCCTTATTATGATGAGGAACAAGTATCAGCAGTCAGCCAAGTATTGAGCTCTGGAAAAGTAAACTACTGGACAGGTGATAATGGCAAACTTTTTGAACAAGAGTATGCGGAATATATAGGCAGCAATCATGCTATTGCAGTTGCTAATGGGACGGTAGCATTAGATTTGGCCTTGCATGCACTTGATGTTGGCCTAGGTGATGAGGTGATTACAACGAGTAGAACCTTTATTGCGACGGTGAGTTCAATAGTCTTATCCAGAGCAACGCCCATTTTTGCTGACATTGATATCGACAGCCAAAACATTACTTTAGAGAGCATTAAGAAGGTTGTCACAAACAAAACAAAGGCAATTATCGTTGTTCATTTAGCAGGCTGGCCATGTGAAATGGATGACATTATGGCTTTTTCTGAGCAAAGTGGTATTGCTGTAATAGAGGATTGTGCTCAAGCCCATGGGGCAGTTTATAAGGGCAGAAAGGTGGGCTCAATAGGCCACATAGCTGCGTTCTCATTTTGCCAAGATAAAATTATGACGACGGGAGGTGAGGGCGGAATGGTGACAACGAATAATGAGGCTCTCTGGGAGAAAATGTGGTCTTATAAAGATCATGGGAAATCATGGAAAGCAGTCAATAGCTCAGAACACCCACCGGGCTTTCGTTGGCTACACTATTCGTTTGGAACGAATTATAGAATGACTGAGATGCAGGCTGCTATTGGCCGAGTCCAGTTAAAGAGATTAGATACATGGGTGGAGAAAAGGCAAATAAACTGCGAGATCATTTGGGACAATGCAAAAGAGATAAATGCTTTAAGAGTGCCAGACTCGCCTGCGTATATAAAACATGCTGGTTACAAGTGTTATGTTTTTCTTAAGTTAGACTGTTTAAATGAGGAGTGGGATAAAGGCAGAGTTATAGATGAAATAAACAAATTAGGCGTTTCATGTTTTTCTGGTTCATGCTCGGAAGTTTATCTCGAGAAAGCATTTGAGAATAGCGGAATTAAGCCAAAGAATGGTTTAGACAATGCTAAAAAATTAGGTGAAACAGCATTGATGTTCCCTGTTCACCCAACATTGACATTACAAGAAATGGAGAAGACTAACCAAGCTTTAACAAAAGTAATGGCAATGGCGACAAGTGAAAGGGCAAGTTATCAGAATTGAGAGTTAGGTCATGAAATTGGTGTAACCAAACTTTGCAATAGAGAAGTTCTAACTTATGCTCTAAAAGACTATTCAATGATGAGTAGTTTAAATTAACAAGGAATATATGGATATGATGTTAAAAAAGTTATTATTATCGCTATGTCTAGCATTATCGCTGTCAACAGCTGTATTAGCAGTTGAGAGGGTTGATATCAATACTGCCACACAGGCGCAATTAGAAATGCTTAATGGAATTGGCGCTTCGACTGCTACTGCAATCATTCATTACCGAGATCAGCATGGTGCTTTTCATAGCGTGGATGAATTAGTAAATGTAAAAGGAATTGGTGAAAAGAAGTTGGCTAAACTAGCAGAGGATTTGACAGCTAGCCAGCCAGAATAAAGGGATCCAACCTTAAAACTTTTTAAAGGGCAATATTTGTATATTGCCCTTTTTTATGCCTCTTCTTCGAGAGATAGGGCAGTTTCAAGAGCTGACTTGAGATGGTCTTTCTCAGACTCATTGAGTGGTTTTGATTGTTGAGTTGTAATAAAAAAGACATCTTCAACCTGATCAACAAGAGTAATCAATTTGGCATCGATAAGTTGGATATTACACTTTAGAAAAACTTGTGCGACGGTTGAGATTAGCCCTGGTCTATCATGAGTGTAAAGCTCTAAAATAGTATGTTTATGCTGTTCATTCACTTGGAAATTGATGACCGGCGCTGTCTTGAATAAGGTCATTTTTTTAGACAGTTGTACAGGGCAATGGGCTGAGATATTATCTAAATCATTTAATTGGCCAGTGATCTTTTCAATAATATCTTGAGCAGCACGAAATGGCCCATTCACGATATAAGTATTGAGTAAATCGCCATTAGATGCGGTGTTTATTTTAGCATCTAAGATGTTCAATTGTAGTTGCTCAAGTGCCAGCGCGACGCCGGCAAAAACGCGGGGCTGCTCTTTCGTTAGGATAAAAATTTCTAATGTACCTTCATCATCGTAATCTCTGACGGCGATCAAGGTGTCGGCATCCGGTTGTTGTAGACGCTGCTCTGTCTGCCGGACAATATCCTTAATGGCATGACGGAGAAAATAGTCATCATCATAATCTTGCCAGAGTTGACTAACCTGACTTGTAGACCAATCGCTATTTTCAAATTGTTGCAAAGCAAGTGTGCGTTGTTGCTGACTCTTTTCCTGCGTATTTTTAGCTTGGTCTTCATGCTGCTCAAGCCATTGCCGCGTCATATGATATAACTGCCGTAACAAGGAGTCTCGCCAGCCATTCCATAGGTTTTCATTGGTGGCGCGAATATCGGCAACGGTTAGCAGGTAGAGGTGATTTAAGCGATTAACCGTCAGCACTGTGCGGGCAAACTTTTTTATGACATCAGGATCATGAATATCGTAACGCTGTGCCGTTGCCGACATCGATAAATGATGGCGGACTAAGAAAGCGACAATATCAGTATCGTAAGTACTCAGACTATGTTGTTCACAAAAGGCTGTAGCATCAATGACGCCTAATTTACTGTGATCACCACCTCGGCCTTTGGCGATATCATGAAATAGCCCGGCAATATAAAGTAATTCGGGTTTAGGTATTTGATAAAACACATCAGAACAAAGTGGAAATTCTTCCTTATATTCATCACAAGAAAAACGACGTAAATTGCGAACTAGGAATAAAGTATGTTCATCGACAGTGTAAGTATGAAATAAATCATGCTGCATTTGGCCGACGATAACACCAAACATCGGTAAATAAGCCCCTAAAACACCTAGTTTATTCATTCTACGGAATTCATGGCTAATGCCAGAAGTCTGACGAATGATTTCCATAAAGAGGCTACGGTTTTTTATATCAGCACGGAATTTATCATCAATTAAGTGGATGTGTGCGTGGATTTGCCGAATGGTATCAGCACGAACGCCTTTGATCTCTGGGTGCTGTTGCAAGATTAAAAACAGTTCCAACATCGCGTAGGGGCGAAAAGCGAAAATACCGGAATTAAAGGTTTCCAGATAACCATTATGGACCTGAAATCGGCGGTTAATTGGGGTAATGTGATTCGGCTGTTCAGCCAGAATAATATTCTCTTCAAACAACTGAACTAAGAGTGCATTCATTTGCTCAACACGACGTGCACAGAGGTAATAATCTTTCATAAAGTGTTCAACGGCAAGCCGTTTTTCATCATCATGATAGCCAAGTAGAATAGCCAGTTCCCGCTGATAATCTATCATCAACTTTTCTTGTTTACGTCCTGCAAGCCGGTGTAGACCAAAACGCACACGCCATAAAAAGCGTTGGGCTGTGTCTAGGACATCATATTCACTGTTTTCTAAAAAGCCTTTTTGATTTAAGCCATAAAGGTTACTGACGGCAAAATGTTGTTGAGCAATCCAACTAATGACGTGCAGATCTCGTAAGCCACCGGGCGACTCTTTAAGGTTGGGCTCTAAATTATTAGCTGTATCATTATATTTAAGATGACGCAGCTTTTGCTCTTCTATTTTTGCTTGATAAAAGCGCTTCTCATCCCAAGTCTTATTGGTCACAGTCAGCAATTGTAGTGATGTAAACAGTGATGATGTGCCGGCTAAAAGACGGGTTTCGAGCAGGTTCGTCGCGATAGTGATGTCTTGTTCTGCCAGTTGACGACACTGTTGAATCGTTCTAACACTATGGCCAATTTCCAAGCCAATATCCCACAGTTGGGTGAGAAAGTTTGAAAGTGACTCCGGCGGTTGAGTTGAAAGTGATTCATCAAGAATGACTAATAAATCAATATCAGAATAGGGGTGTAACTCACCTCGGCCATATCCGCCAACGGCAAGTAAGGCAATAGGACTCTCAATTGAGATATGTTGTGACCAAAGCTGGGCAATCACCTCATCAACAAAATGGGCACGTTGATGGACTAAAGTGACAATATCAAGACCATCATCAAATTGGCTGTCTAAATAAGCCTGTCCCTGTTTCAAGCTATCTCTGAAAAACGTGATGTCTTGAGCTATATCAGGCGGGATATCTGCATCAATTAACGTCCAGAGAGAATACATATTAATGTTCTCGCGGAGGCTAAATCACTTCATCTTCACGGAGTGTTAAGATTTCATGACCCGTTTCAGTCACTAAAATAGTATGTTCCCACTGCGCAGACAATGAGCGATCTTTGGTCACGACAGTCCAGTCATCAGCTAATTGTTTAACATGGCGTTTACCTGCATTAATCATAGGCTCGATAGTAAAAGTCATGCCGGCTTCTAAGGCTAATCCAGTATCAGGACTGCCATAATGCAAGACTTGTGGCTCCTCATGAAAAACCCGGCCAATACCATGACCACAATATTCACGCACCACAGAAAAACGCTCATTCTCAGCATATTTCTGAATGGCATGACCAATATCACCTAAACGAATGCCCGGTTTAACCATAGCGATGCCAACCAGCATGGATTCTCTAGCTGTCTTGGAGATCCGTTGGGCCAAGATAGAGGTTTTACCAACATGGAACATTTTACTGGTATCACCGTGGTAACCCTCTTTAATCACCGTAATATCAATATTGATGATATCGCCTTCTTTTAGCTTTTTTTCGCCGGGAATACCGTGACAGATGACATGATTGACTGAGGTACAAATAGATTTCGGAAAGCCGTGATAATTTAACGGTGCGGGAATTGCTTGCTGTTCATTAACAATATAGTCATGACAAATTTTATCTAATTCGTCGGTTGTGATGCCGGCTTTAACATAAGGGCCAATCATCACCAAGACCTCGGCAGCAAGGCGTCCAGCTACCCGCATCTTGTCAATCTCTTCTTGTGTTTTAATACTGACAGCCATGGTGAAATAAAACCCCGGGAAATAATAAAAAAAAGCGTTAAGGCATAGTTTGCCGTAAAATGACAAAAACAACCAGAAAGAGAGATAAATAGGGTCGTTACAGAACGACTATTTGTTTATGTATGAATTGTATTTATTTGTTTTTTATGGTATAAAATCCGCGCCTATTTAGGCAAAAATCACACATATACCGACACAAGTTTCGGGGTGCTAAGGCAGGTCAGCTTAGTCGAGGCTTGGGGTATATGGAGGTTTAACCCCAACTTTTATTATAAGGTCTTATTAACATGGCAAAAACAACAATGCGCCAAATGCTTGAAGCAGGCGTTCATTTCGGTCACCAAACACGTTATTGGAACCCTAAAATGGCACCGTTCATTTTCGGCAAACGTAATAACATTCATATCATGAATTTAGAACATAGCTTACCGATGTTTAATGATGCATTAAACTTCATTGGTAAACTAGCGTCTAAAAAAGGTCGTATCTTATTCGTCGGCACCAAACGTGCTGCCCAAGATGCTATCCGTGATGATGCAGAACGTGCAGGTATGCCTTACGTTAACCGTCGTTGGTTAGGTGGCATGTTGACGAACTATCAAACAGTCCGTCAATCAATCAAACGTTTAGATACTATTCAAGACATGATGGACTCAGGCAAATTAGAAGGCCTGAAAAAGAAAGAAATCTTGACGCTGACACGCGAGCAAGAAAAGTTAGAAAAGAGTATCGGTGGTATCCGTAAAATGGGTGGCTTACCAGATGCTTTATTTGTTATCGATGTTGATCACGAACGTATTGCGATCAAAGAAGCAAACAACCTAGGTATTCCAGTTGTTGCCATTGTTGATAGCAACAGCAATCCAGACGGCGTAGATTACGTCATCCCGGGTAACGATGACTCAATGCGTGCAGTTAAGCTATATACCATGAGCGTGGCAGATGCCATTCTTGAAGGTCGCGCATCAGTTGCCACTGGCGAAGCTGAAGAAGAGTTTATCGAAGCCGTAGCTGAAGAAACAACAGAAGTAGAAGCCGTAGAAGCAGAAGCAACAACAGAAAAAGCGGCAGAGTAACTTCTTATAAGATAAATATAGCAGCAGGCTCGCTAACTCAGCGGGCCTGTGTTGTATGTATGGTTGCAGATGGGTGTTGTGCAATTATAAACATGATGAAACAAGTTGAATTGAAGGGTAAGAAATGGCGATTACAGCAGCATTAGTTAAAGAACTACGTGAGCGTACCGGCTCAGGAATGATGGAATGTAAAAAAGCATTAGTAGCGTCAAATGGCGATATTGATGCTGCAATTGAAGCAATGCGTAAATCAGGCTTGGCAAAAGCAGATAAAAAATCTGGCCGTGTTGCAGCCGATGGTGTGATTGCAATCGAAACCAGTGCAGATGGCAAAAGTGCAGTCATGCTTGAAGTGAATTCAGAAACAGACTTCGTTGCAAAAGCAGAAGACTTCATCAAATTTGTCGCACAAGTCGGTAACACTGTCTTAGCGGCACAACCCGCTGATCTCGATGCTTTAATGGCATTATCAGTAGAGGGAGGCGAAAGCATTGATACAATCCGTCAAACATTAATTGCTAAGATTGGTGAAAACATTCAAATTCGTCGTTTCACATTGATGAATGTTGAAGACGGTGTCATTGGCTCATACCGCCATGGCGATCGTATCGGCAGCATGGTGAAATTAACCGGTGGCGATATGCCGTTAGCCAAAGACATTGCGATGCATGTCGCAGCGAGCCGACCACAAGCCATTTCAGCAGCGGACTTACCGGCTGAATTACTTGAAAAAGAACGTGATATTGTGGCAACACAAGCACGTGAGAGTGGCAAGCCAGAAGCGATTATCGACAAGATGGTTGAAGGTCGCATGAAGAAATTTGTCAATGAAATAAGCCTATTAGGCCAAGATTTTGTTAAAGACCCTGATGTCACAGTTGAAAAATTGGTGACAAAAGCAAGCGCAACAGTGAATGAAATAGCTTGTTATGAAGTGGGCGAAGGCATCGAGAAAAAAGAAGACAATTTCGCAGAAGAAGTCATGGCACAGGCACGAGGTAACTAAACAATGTCTGAAACGGGAAAACAACCGATATATAAACGTATTCTACTGAAACTCAGTGGTGAGGCGTTAATGGGAGATGCCGATTATGGCATTCAACCGGAGGTTATTTTTCGTTTTGCCAAAGAAATCGCCGAGCTCAGCGCCCAAGGCGTAGAGCTCGGTATTGTGATTGGTGGCGGTAATATCTTCCGCGGTGCAGGTTTAGCGGCCAGTGGCATGGATCGCGTCAGTGGCGATCATATGGGCATGTTGGCGACGGTAATGAATGCCTTAGCTTTGCAAGATGCTATTGAGCGCCAGGGCCGTTTTTGTCGTGTAATGTCAGCGATTCGAATTAATGAAGTGTGTGAAGACTATTTACGTCGTCGTGCCATTCGACATCTGGAAAAAGGCCGTGTGGTGATTTTTGCTGCAGGCACAGGTAATCCTTTCTTCACAACAGATTCAGCCGCGAGTTTACGTGCGGTAGAAATTGGTGCGGACTTGATGTTGAAAGCGACGCAAGTCGATGGGGTCTATAGTGCCGATCCAAAAACAGACCCGAATGCAACACGCTATACCGAATTGACTTATGACGAAGTGATTAACAATCGCTTAGCGGTGATGGATACGACAGCAGTGGTCATGTGCCAAGAGCAATCGATGCCATTAAGGGTATTTGATGTGCATAAACTAGGTAATTTAACCAAAATTGTTTACGGTGAAGAAATCGGTACTTTAATCAAATAAGTATCTATAGCAGTTAGGAATATAATCATGATTGAAGACATAAAAAAAGACGCCGCAGATAGAATGCAAAAGAGTGTGGCAGCATTAAGTAACGCAATGGCTAAAATCCGTGCTGGCCGTGCCCATGTCAGTCTATTAGATCATGTCGTTGTACCTTACTATGGTTCAGACGTAGCATTGAGCCAAGTAGCGAATGTCGGGATTGAGGATTCAAGAACACTCACCGTCACGCCATGGGAAAAGCCGATGTTATCGGTGATCGAAAAGGCAATCATGACATCAGACTTAGGCGTTAATCCGAACAGTGCTGGTATGACGATTCGAATTCCTATTCCGCCGTTGACAGAAGAGCGCCGTCGTGATTTGGTCAAGGTTGCAAAATCAGAAGCGGAAGGTGCCCGCATTGCCGTTCGTAATATCCGCCGCGATGCCAACAGCACACTGAAAGAATTATTAAAAGAAAAAGACATTTCAGAAGATGAAGAGCGTGGCGCAGAAGAAGTTGTGCAAAAGCTAACAGATGATGTGATCAAACAAATTGAACACGTTCTCGCTGATAAAGAAGCGGACTTAATGGAAGTGTAACGCCAGTTACCTTCAACGATTATGACTGAGGATGGTCAACAGGTACCCAAACACATTGCAATTATCATGGATGGTAATGGGCGCTGGGCTAAAAACAAGCATCAGCCACGGTTTATGGGGCATCGCGCCGGTGTTAAGTCGGTTGAAAAAATTGTAAAACACTGCGTTAACAAGCAAATTGAAGTGCTAAGTTTATTTGCTTTTAGCAGTGAAAATTGGCGCCGTCCCAGCAAAGAAGTGAGTTTACTCATGGAATTATTTGCTGTCGCGCTTAAACAGCAAACCAAACGTATTCATAAAAATAATGCGCGTCTGCGGGTTATTGGTGACATCAGTAAGTTTTCGTCTAGCCTGCAAAAGCAGATCACAGAAGCACAGGCAGTTACGAAAAAGAATACCGGCTTAACCATTAATATTGCTGCCAACTATGGTGGTCGTTGGGATATTACACAATCAGTTCAGCAACTTGCAGAGCGTGTTAAGCAAGGGACCTTAAAGGCTGAAGATATTACTGAAGCACATATTACCGAAGGTTTAAGCACAGCAGATATACCTGAACCCGATTTGTTTATCCGCACAGGGGGAGAGCAAAGGGTCAGCAATTTCATGTTATGGCAAATGGCATATACCGAGTTTTATTTTACGGACACATTATGGCCTGACTTTGATGAGTCAGTATTGGATACTGCGATTAACTCATTCACACAACGTGAACGCCGTTTCGGCAAAACATCAGAACAATTAAAAGACGATAACGATGCTTAAGCAACGATTAATGACCGCAGCGGTATTGATCCCGCTGGTGGTGTTAGGAATCCTCAAATTAGAGACCAGTCAATTACAGTGGTTCATTAGCTTGGTGTCTGCATTAGCAGCGTGGGAATGGCTCAGCATCATCGGCATTCATGACATCGCCAAAAGAGTAACGTGGGTAATAGTCCTATTTTTGGCGTTGATAGTGAGTTTATATTTACCCGTTACTTTATTGATGGTTGTGGCATTAGTGCTCTGGTTGATGGCGACGAGGCTCATTTTGAAATATGGTCATCAAGGATTGTCGGAATCGTTAACAAGCTTGTTTAGACAAACCCGGTTCGGTATCGCCTGTACGATTGTTTTACTGACCTTATTCTGGATATCAGTATTAATATTGCATCAAACACCCCTTGGGCCTGAGCAATTATTATATGTATTAGTGTCAGTTTGGTTAGCGGATACCGGTGGTTATTTTGCGGGCAAAAAATGGGGGAAAACACCTTTGGCTAAAGCGGTCAGCCCAAATAAAACATGGCAAGGTGTTTGGGGCGCTTTGGCCTTGACCAGTGTATGGGCGTTGATTGCTTATGGCTTAAACATTAATGGTGATTTATCCCTATTAGTATGGTTATTGCTCACCTTGTTTACCGTTATGATATCCATTGTCGGTGATTTATTTGAAAGCCTATTTAAACGGAGTTATAACGTCAAAGACAGTGGCAATTTATTACCGGGACATGGCGGTATTTTGGATCGCATAGATAGCCTAATCGCGGCAGTGCCTGTGTTTGTTGCTGGCTTAGTTATGTTGGGGGCAATATAACTGTGCAGTCAGTCACTTTATTGGGTTCCACAGGCTCAATAGGTGTCAGCACCTTAGATGTTTTGGCCCGCCACCATGAACAATATCAAGTGTATGCCTTAACAGCCAATCGGTCGATTGATAAGCTGTTTGAACAGTGCCAACAATTTGAACCGGCCGTTGCCGTGATGTTAGATGAAGCAAGTGCAGAGAAATTAGCAGCGAAAATAAAAAAGGCAGGTTTAAGCACAGAAGTCTTAGCGGGTGAACTGGCCTTACAGCAAGCGGCGGAGCATGATTCTGTTGATTATGTCGTCGCAGCAATAGTGGGTGCAGCGGGGTTATTACCGACGCTATCAGCAGCAAAAGCAGGTAAACAGATTCTGTTAGCGAATAAAGAAGCCTTAGTCATGAGTGGCCATTTATTGATGCGTGCCGTTGAACAAAACGGGGCCACATTATTGCCAGTTGATAGTGAGCATAATGCGATTTGGCAATGTCTTCCTGTAGGTAAAAACCAACAATATCATTACGATGGTAAAGGCATCAGGCGTATCATTTTAACTGCATCGGGCGGGCCATTTAGAGATTATGCGCCCGAAGATCTTGAACATGTGACACCGGAGCAGGCTGTTGCTCACCCAAATTGGTCGATGGGGCAAAAAATTTCCGTTGATTCTGCCACTATGATGAACAAAGGTTTAGAAGTCATTGAAGCACATTGGCTATTTGGTTTGTCTAATCAACAAATTGACGTGGTATTACACCGCCAAAGTATTATTCATTCAATGGTAGATTATGTTGATGGCTCAGTATTGGCTCAAATGGGTAACCCAGATATGAGAACACCTATTGCTAATGCTTTGGCATGGCCTAACCGGATAGATTCTGGTGTTGCACCATTGGACCTAGTCACGGTCGGCCGGCTAGATTTTTCTGAAGCAGATCATCAGCACTTTCCTTGTCTTGCATTGGCTTATCAAGCACTTGAAGCAGGTGGAACGAGTACTGCTATTTTAAATGCCGCTAATGAAGTAGCTGTTGAGGCTTTCTTAAATCGGCAAATTAAATTTACCGAGATTGCCAAAACAATTGAACACGTCTTATCTCAGCAAGTGGCAACATCAGGTGAGACATTAGAACAAGTGTTAGCGGATGATCAACATGCACGCCGATTAGCTTTAGATTACATCTCATAATTTAATATGCAATCTCTGTTCTTTTTTATTATCGCACTGGCTACTTTAATCGCGATACATGAGTTTGGCCATTTCTGGGTTGCCCGGCGTTGTGGTGTCAAAGTACTCAAGTTTTCGATTGGCTTTGGTAAACCCATTTGGCAAAAAACAGCCAATGACGGCACCCAATATATTTTGGCAGCGATTCCACTAGGCGGCTATGTCAAAATGTTAGACGAGCGCGAAAGTGAAGTGCCAGTTGAACAAGTAGACCAAGCCTTTAACCGCCAGTCATTAGGAAAAAGAACGGCTATTGTCGCAGCGGGCCCTATCGCCAATTTATTATTCGCCATTGCAGCGTATTGGCTGATTTTTGTATTGGGTGTACCCGGCATTAAACCAGTTATTAATGACGTGGTCGCTGACTCACCTGCAGCGTTTGCACAATTACTACCCGGCGATCACATTAAGAAAATAAACGGTGAATTGACACCGACGTGGTCAAGTGTTAATCGGTCTTTGATGGCCATTGCTGAACAAGGCGGCGAGGCAGCGTTATTGGTTGAAACCCAAGGCAGTGAAAGAATAAGGCGCATTGATATAGCACAACAATCTTTGCTAACAGACAAACCTGAAAACATCATTACGCAGCTGGGATTGACCCCAACACTCTATGACTTAAACCCCGTGGTTGGAAAAACCATGCCGGGGCAAGCGGCAGAGCTGGCTGGCTTAAAAACAGGCGATATTATCTTATCGGCAAACGAGCAAGAAGTCAGGACTTGGGACGCTTGGGTCAAAATAATTAAAGCCAACCCAGAGACTGAATTAACTGTCTTGATAAGGCGACATAATGAAGTGGTCACTGTGCTCCTGACACCTAATCGTTCAGAGCAAGGAACTGGCTTTATCGGTGCCGGGGTAGAGGCAAGTGCGACGGTGATGCCAGAGGTATTAAAATCTGAACAACGCTATGGTGCGGTATTAGGTTTAGTAAAAGCTGTTCAAATGACTTGGCAGATGTCGTCATTGACGGTGAAAAGCTTTGCTGCGATGTTGAAAGGCGAACTATCGACTAAAAATTTAGGTGGGCCGATTAGTATTGCTCAATTTGCCGGCGCCTCAGCGGATAAAGGAGTCATCCCATTTATCAGCTTTTTAGCGATAATCAGTATTAGCTTAGGTATTTTAAACTTATTACCGATTCCGATCCTTGATGGGGGCCATTTAATGCTCTACTTTTTTGAATGGGTACGGGGTAAGCCAGTATCAGAAGCACTACAACTGCAAGGACAAAAAATAGGCTTTATTTTATTACTCACATTAATGTTTTTTGCATTTTTCAATGACTTATCGCGACTGTTTGGATTATAAGCTTAATGCAGGTACACTAACGCATTAATCCAAAGAATAGATAGAGTTTAAATACTTTTATTAAACGATGAAAAAAATATTAAGTCTGATTATTTTATTATTATCAAGTACAGCAGTGATGGCTGAAAGCTTCATAATTAAAGACATTCGTGTCGAAGGCTTACAGCGTATCGCTGAAGGAACTGTCTTTAATTACATACCTTATAAAATTGGCGATGAAATTTCAGGTAAAGACGCTAAAAATATTATTCGCGCTTTGTTTAAATCGAAGTATTTTGATGATGTGAAAGTGGATGCCGAAGCCGGCACCTTAATCATTAAGGTCAGCGAACGCCCAGCAATATCGAGTATTGAGTTTGTGGGCAATAAAGATATTGGCAGTGAAGATTTAGCCTCATCCTTGAGTCAAATTGGTTTCGCTGAAGGTCAAGTGTATGAGCAAGCGATATTAGAACGGGTTGAGTTAGAACTGCAAAGACAATATTTCAGTCGTGGTAAATATGGTGTTTCGATTGAATCGACAGTCAGCGAGTTATCTCAAAACCGTGTTGCCATCTTAATTACAATGCAAGAAGGTATTGTGGCAACGATTGGTGGGATTAACATTGTTGGTAATGTGTCTTATCCAGAAGATGATTTATTGAATGAGTTGGAATCGTCAACAGGTAGTATTTTATCTATTATAACGCGAGACAATCAATATTCGAGGCAAAAGTTATCAGCCGATCTTGAAACGTTAAGGTCATATTACTTAGACCGCGGCTTCGTGGATTTTGTCGTGGAATCGACACAAGTCTCTATCACTGATGATAAAAGACAAATGTTCATCACGATTAATATTTCTGAAGGTGAGCGTTACCAGATTAAAGAAGTTCGTTTAGCCGGTGAGTTAATCGTACCAGAAGAAGAGTTATTTAATTTAGTCATTATCAAGAAAGATGCCGTTTTTTCTCGAAAGCAAGTCACAAAAAGCAGTGAGTATTTAACCAATAGACTGGGTAATAATGGTTATGCTTTCGCAAATGTGAATGCCGTGCCTAAGATTGATCGTGAAAAAAAATTGGTAACATTGACCTTTTATGTCGATCCGGGTCGACGCGCTTATGTTAGACGAATTAATATTGAAGGTAATAGCAAGACCCGAGATGAAGTTGTCAGACGTGAATTACGTCAGCAGGAAGCATCATGGATATCAACCAATAATGTTGAAGTGTCTCGGGCTCGTATCCAACGGCTCGGTTACTTTGAAGATGTCAACGTTGAAACTGTCCCTGTGGCAGGGACAGCAGATCAAGTTGATCTCGACTTTACTGTGACAGAACGGTCCTCGGGAAACCTGTCAGCAGGCCTAGGCTTCTCTGGATCTGACGGCCTTATTCTGAGTGCTAATATCACCCAACAAAATTTTTTAGGAAGTGGTAAACACATTAGCTTGGGTTTCAATAATAGTGATACCAATACGGTGTACAGTTTTGGATATACCAATCCGTTTGCTACTGTCGATGGTATTAGTCAGGGCTTTAGTGCGTCTTATCGCGAAACAAACTCTGGTGATAATAATAATAATGTTGCTAGTTTTAATACCGATGTCTGGGGTGGTACAGTGAGCTTTGGTATTCCTATATCTGAGGATAACCGCATCAGTCTCGGATTTGGATATGAAAATACATTGTTAAAAATCCCTGATAATACGACGGTCAGACGTTATAGTGATTTTGTCGCTCGAGAGGGTGATAAATTTGATACTTTCTCTGTTACCTTAGGTTGGGCGAGCAATACCAGAAACCATTCGGTCTTACCCACCAGAGGTAAGCTGCAAAGATTATCTGGGCAAGTGGCACTACCTGGCGGGTCATTACAATTTTACAGGCTGAACTATGAAGATAGAAGGTATACACCACTTACCAAGGCGTTAACACTAGCCTATGGTGGACGTGTGGCCTATGGTGCAGCTTACGGCAGCACTGAGGATTACCCTTTCTTCGAAAATTTTTATGCTGGCGGTCAAAATAGTGTCCGGGGCTTTGCATCAAATACCTTGGGATTAAAGGATAATGGGCAGGCATTAGGGGGTAATTTCCTTGCTACAGCCGGTGCCGAAATTATCTTCCCATTACCTTTTGTGAAAAAACCGCTTAAATCATTTCGTTTTAGTGCTTTCACAGATGTGGGTAATGTCTATGATGAAGATGAAAATTTTGATGCCGGTCTATTGCGGTATTCGGCCGGCCTATCCGCGATATGGATTTCACCTTTTGGCCCCGTTTCTGTCAGTATAGCGCAGCCGTTTAACGAGCAAGAAGATGATGAAACAGAAATCTTCCAATTTGCTGTTGGTTCATCGTTTTAATTAAAGTTTTGGAGAAGAGTGTGAAAAAAATGAAATTTATTTGGCTATGTCTTTGGATCGCCGTTTTTAGCACACCCGCATACGCCGCTGAGCTGAAAGTTGGTGTGGTAAATGCCGCTGCTGTAATGGAGCAATCACCACAAAAAACGCGGGCCTTGTCGCGGTTAGAAAAAGAGTTTTCCTCACGTAGTAAAAGTATTGAGGGTAAACTCAAAAGCCTAAGGTCAAAACAAGAAAAGTTAGTGAAAGACGGTGCTATATATAGTGCGACAGAAAGAAAGAACAAAGAGCGTGCCATTGTTAGTGAACAACGCGATATTAAGCGTCTACAAGATGAATATAGTGAAGACTTATCAATTCGACGTAATGAAGAGCTCAGAAAATTAGAAAAAGAAATTGCGCAAACTATCGTTGAGTTAGCCAAAAAAGAATCTTATGATCTTATTGTATATCAAGGGGTTATTTTTGCCAGTGATAAAGTCGAGATCACGGAGAAAGTATTAAAATTATTGAAGGCAAAAAGATAGATCTTTCTTTAGTCACTTATGTGGAGTCTTGAAGAAATAGCACAACACGTCAACGGCGAAGTAATAGGAGATGATACTTGGCAGGTTGAAGGGGTTGCGACCTTAAAAACAGCCGAAAAGCGGCATATTAGCTTTTTAGCGAATAGTAAATATACAAAGTATTTATCATCAACGAAAGCTGGGGCAGTGATAATCTCAAAGAAAATGCTTAGCGCCATCGCTGGCAATGCGATTGTAGTTGATGACCCTTATATTGCTTATGCCATGGTGGCGGGCTTGCTGAACCCAGAACCAGATAGTGAGGCAATGACGGCATTAACGGCTGTAATAAGTCCCAAGTCAAAAATAGCAGCGAATGCAAATATTGGGCACCATGTTGTTATTGGTGACAATGTCTTTATAGGGCCTAATGCAGTTATTGGTGCAGGCACAGTGATTGAACAGGGCGTTAGTATTGGTAAGAATGCACGGATCAGCCCTAATGTCACCATTTGTTCACATGTCAAAATTGGCGATAATATTATTATTCATCCTGGCGTCGTAATAGGTGCAGATGGTTTTGGCATTGCAAATAATAAAGGGAAATGGATTAAAGTCCCGCAACTAGGTAGCGTTGAAATTGGTGATGATGTTGAAATTGGTGCCAATACGACGATCGATTGCGGCGCGCTTGAAAATACCATTATTGGCAATGGTGTAAAGCTCGATAATCAAATTCAAATTGCTCACAATGACATTATTGGAGATAACACCGTAATTGCTGGCTGTGTTGGTATCGCTGGGAGTACCGAAATTGGTCAAAACTGTATTATTGGTGGTGGTGTTGGCATCAGTGGCCATCTCAATATTGCTGATGGTGTTATGATAACCGGTATGACAATGGTGACGAAATCTATTAAGGAGCCGGGCAGTTATTCTTCTGGTATCCCTGCGGATACAACCAGTCAATGGCATAAGAATGTCGTTCGTTACCGTCAATTGGGCAAACTCAGCGAGCGTGTTAAAAAGTTAGAACGTGGTAATTAACCCCAAACTGTTCTAATATTTAGAGCAACAATTGACAATACATTAGAAAAAATTAGCTTAGAAAACAGGCTAAACATCTACAGCGTAAAAGGATAAGAAAGCTTGAATACCATCGATATACATGAAATACAGAAACTACTTCCTCATAGATATCCTTTTTTACTGATAGATCGCGTTATTGACTATACCCCTGGAGAGCATTTAGTGGGTATTAAGAATATTACATTCAATGAACCCCAGTTTACAGGTCATTTTCCACAGCGCGTGATTATGCCCGGCGTGTTGATTTTAGAAGCGCTAGCACAAGCAACTGGCTTATTGGCATTTAAAACAGCGGATGAATTGAGCTCTGATAAAGAGTTATATTATTTAGCGGGCATCGACAATGCCCGATTTAAACGCCCAGTCGAGCCAGGCGATCAAATAAAGTTAGACGTAAAACTAGTCAAACAAAAACGTAACCTATGGAAATTTTTCGGTGAAGCAACGGTAGATGGCGAATTAATCGTCAGCGCCGATATTATGTGTGTTAATCAGCCCTTACCACAATGATCCACGCTACAGCGGTTATAGATCCATCAGCTACGATTGGTGACAATGTTTCTATCGGTCCCTATTCTATTATTGGCCCAGATGTAGAAATTGGCAATGACTGCCAGATTGCATCACATGTTGTGATGAATGGTCCAACGAGGATAGGTAAAAATAATCAAATCTATCAATTCGCCTCAATTGGTGAAATACCACAAGACAAGAAGTATGCCGGCGAACCAACACGGTTAGAAATTGGTGATAATAATGTGATCAGGGAAAGCGTCACGATTAATCGTGGCACGGTTCAAGGTGGCGGAATCACTAAAATCGGCAATGATAATTGGATCATGGCTTATGTCCATATTGCGCATGACTGCATTATTGGCAATGCAAATACTTTCGCCAATAATGCCACACTTGCGGGTCATGTCATTGTTGATGATTTTGTCATATTAGGTGGCTTTACATTGGTGAGCCAATTTAACGAAATAGCATCCTATTCTTTCAGTGCCATGGGCAGTGTCATATCGCGTAATGTCCCGCCCTATGTCTTGGTCTCGGGTCATATGGCAAAACCAGTCGGTGTTAATGTCGAAGGGTTAAAGCGCCATGGCTTTACGGAGCAACAGATCAAGAACGTGAGAAAAGCTTATAAATTAACTTATCGTTCAGGCCTAAAAATAGACGAGGCAAATCAAGCCATACGAGCACTTGAGCAAGAACAAGCCGAATTGAGTTTATATACTGACTTTCTTACGCAGCGACAAGGTGGCATTATTCGCTAAAAGCGATAATAAAATAAAAAAAGGGCTTACTAATGTAAGCCCTTTTTCGTTGGTTGCTATGTAAACGGAGCTTTAGTCGTTTGCTGGTGTTGAACTGATTTTATGAATGCTTAAATCTGCGCCGTTATACTCTTCTTCCTCAGATAAGCGAAGACCAAGTAATAACTTAAGACTGCCGTAGACAATGAGCCCGCCAACAAAGGCGATGGTGACACCTAATGCGGTACCAATAAGCTGAGAGATTAAACTAACACCGCCTAAGCCACCAAAAGACAACTGACCGAAGATACCAGCAGCAATACCACCCCAAACACCACAGAGTCCATGCAAGGGCCAGACACCTAAGACGTCATCAATTTTCCATTTATTTTGCGTCAACATAAAGGCATAAACGAATAAGCCTCCAGCGATACCACCTGTGATTAACGCACCAAGAGGGTGCATTACATCAGAGCCCGCACAAATAGCGACTAAACCGGCAAGCGGTCCATTATGGACGAAACCAGGATCGTTACGACCAACAAGACAAGCCATTAATGTCCCACCGACCATGGCCATTAAAGAGTTCACTGCTACTAAGCCGCTGATACCATCTACTTCTTGTGCTGACATGACATTAAAGCCAAACCAACCGACAGTCAGAATCCAAGCGCCTAAGGCTAAGAAAGGAATATTGGATGGCGGGTGGGCAACAACTTCACCCCGCCGACCATAACGGCCATGACGTGGCCCTAGTAATAAAACCGCGGCTAATGCGATCCAGCCGCCTACAGCATGCACCACGATAGAACCGGCAAAGTCATGGAAACCATAGCCATAACTTGTAGCCAACCAATCCTGTATGCCGTAAGCACCATTCCAGCTAATGCCCTCAAAGAAAGGGTAAACAAAACCGGCGATAAAAAAAGTTGCGATTAATTGCGGATTAAACTTCGCTCGCTCAGCAATACCACCGGAAACAATCGCCGGAATGGCCGCAGCAAAAGTGAGTAAGAAAAAGAATTTAACTAAAGCATAGCCATTACTATCGACTAGAGAAGGACCGGGCTGTAGGAAGTCGATGCCATAAGCAATACCATACCCAATGAAAAAATAAGCAATAGTCGAGATAGCAAAATCCATGATGATCTTAACTAAAGCATTTACTTGGTTCTTTTTACGAACCGTACCCACTTCTAAGAAAGCAAAACCAGCATGCATGGCTAAAACCATGATGGCGCCTAATAGAATAAAAAGAACATCAGTTGAACTTTGCACAATCCTTTCCTCACTATGTAAAAACAGGACGCTGCAATAACTGCACCAAAGTGGCTCATCTTTTATTTTCAATTACTTAGGTGGGTTTCAATCTGATAAGCATGATAAGGCGGGTGACATATTGGTGCGCTATGAAGCATGGGGCACCATTTTGGTGCTAAAATTATTGCGGACGATCATATCTACATGAGGATGTGAGATTAACGTATAATTTCCCTTTTGATTTTTATAGTGCTATTCCATTTGGAATGAGTTGCTTTGGGAGATTGGCGTGGATATTTACGCATCAGATGAAGAGAAAGGCGAAGAGATTAAGCGGTGGTGGAGAGAAAATGGTCTTTCCGTCATGCTGGGTATTGCATTCGGTATCGCGGCTCTAGTTGGAGGCCGTTATTGGCTGACACAACAAGCAATGAATGTGACAAATGCATCCAGTTTATATCAGCAAGCGAACGTTTATCTTGCTGAAGGAAAAACATCAGAAGCTGCGTCATCTGTCGATCAATTGTTTAGTGATTTTTCAGCAACGCCTTATGCCACTTTTGCTGCATTAGATATGGCAAAACAGAGTGTTGCGAACAAAGATATTAATGGTGCAAAATCTTACCTTGAATGGGTCATTAACCATGCTAAGTTAGCGGGTCAAAAAGACATTGCGAGACTAAGGTTGAGCCAGTTACAGCTCAGTGAAGCAAGCTATGACGATGCATTGGCGACAGCGAATCAGAGTGATACAGCCGCTTTTAAATCATTATTTGATGAGTTAAAAGGTGATATCTATCTGGCGCAAGGCAAAATGACTGAGGCAGCCTCGGCGTACCGCACGGCTAAAACAACACTTGAAGAAAGTGAATCACGCGGTTTAATTCTTAAATTAAAGCTTGATGATATTGCAGGATCATAAAATAATGCGAACAAGCTTTAAAAGTATCACCATTTTAACGTTGAGTATGAGTTTAATGGCCTGCTCAACAGGTAAATTACCTGATTGGTTGCTAGACGATAAAATCGTTCTGCCGCCGGCAGAATTAGTCGATTTTGAGGCTGAGTTTGAGCCAGATGTGGTTTGGTCAGAAGATGCCGGTGTTGGTGCAGATACTGAATACAGCGACTTAAGCCCATGGTTACAAAATGGTGCAGTGATTGCTGTTGATCATCAAGGTGAAGTGAATAGCTATCAAACTGCCAATGGTGATTTAAATTGGCAAATAGAATTAGATGTCCCCGTTGTTGCGGGCCCAGGCGGCGGTGATGGACTTATCTTAATTGGCACCCAACAAGGTGAAGTCATTGCCTTGGATGAAAACACGGGCGAGTTTCAGTGGCGAAAACGGTTAACAAGTGAAGTGTTAACACCGCCCAAAGCGGCTTATGGCGTTGTCGTTGCAAGAACGGCTGATGGTCGAATGAGCGGCCTATCCGCGGCCGACGGCAGTATCTTATGGAACTACCAACGTGCAGTCCCATTATTAAGCTTACGTGGCGCTAGTCCCCCTGTTGTATATGACGATCGGGTTATTGCAGGCTATGCCAATGGCAAATTGGTTGCCTTGTCGATTACCGATGGTAAAGTGATTTGGGAGCGCAATGTTGCTGTATCACGTGGTAGAACAGAAATAGATCGCTTAGTTGATATTGATTCTGAACCCGTTATTAGGTACGGCCGAGTGTATGTTGTGGCTTATCACGGTAATGTCGCTGCGATCGATATTGCGTCTGGCCAGCAAATTTGGTCAAGAGAAATGTCATCAAAAGCCGGCCTAGATGTCGATCCAGATATCGCTGTTTATGTGAGTGATGAAGACAGCCATGTGTGGGCATTACAAGATGGGTCGGGTAATGGTTTATGGCGTCAAACAGATTTACTGCGGCGAAGAGCCACGGCACCAGCGGTTGCAGGAGACTACGTTATCGTCGGAGATTTAGAAGGGTATGCTCATTGGCTTTCTCGAGATGATGGCCGTTTTGTCGCTAGAATGCGTATCGCGCGCTCAGCAATACGAAGTAAGCCGATCGTGAAAGATGATCTGGTCTTTATTACCGCCATTGATGGCACCTTAACCGCTGTGCGAGTACCGTAAATAGATGAAACCAGTCATTGCCCTAGTCGGGCGGCCGAATGTAGGAAAATCAACATTATTTAACAAGTTGACACGAAGCCGTGATGCGCTAGTGGCCGATCATGCTGGTTTAACACGCGATAGAATTTATGGTACGGCCGAGATAGAGGGCTGTACTTTTATTTTGATCGATACTGGTGGCTTAACGGAACAAGCTGACGACATGTCAGGTTTAATGCGCCAACAAGCACAAATAGCCATTGAAGAAGCCGATACCATCTTCTTCTTAGTCGATGGGCGGGCCGGTCTAACAGCAGCGGATGAAGATGTGGCAACGCAACTGCGTAATGCTGATAAGCCGGTGATTCTCGTTGTTAATAAAGCAGAAGGTGAGCGGCCTGAAATGATGGCGGCTGATTTTTATTCGCTTGGCCTCGGCGAACCACAAGTGATTTCAGCAACCCAAAATAGGGGAGTCTCATCACTGATGGGGCAACTCCGTGACATAACGCCGAATGTCGTTAGTCAACGAAATGACTTTGATGAAGAAGATGATGGAGATACATCACAAGTCATTCGACTCGCAGTGATGGGTCGGCCAAATGTCGGAAAATCGACCTTAATAAACCGAATTATGGGTGAAGAACGTGTTGTTGCCTACGATGAGCCGGGTACGACGAGAGACAGTATTCATATTCCATTTGAGAAAGACAATCGTGAATATATCTTAATTGATACTGCGGGTGTTCGCAGACGATCGAAAGTCTCTGAAATGTTAGAAAAATTCAGTATTGTCAAAACATTACAGGCGTTAGAAGAAGCCAATGTGGTGATCTTAGTATTAGATGCGCATGAAGGCATCGTAGAGCAGGACTTACATTTAGCCGGTTTGATTATTGAAAGCGGCCGTGCGGTCGTGATTGCAGTTAATAAATGGGATGGCTTAGATAAATCAGAACGGGAATGGGTTGCGACTCACATTGAACGCCGCTTACCGTTCTTAAGCTTTGCTAAAACACACTTTATTTCAGCTTTGCATGGCAGTGGCGTTGGTTTATTGTTTAAATCAGTAAACCAAGGCTATGATTCGGCAATGGCGCAGTTACAAACACCGAGATTAACGCGCGTCCTAGAAGATGCTGTGGCCGATCACCAGCCACCACTTGTCAGAGGGCGTCGTATTAAGTTTCGATATGCCCATCTTGGTGGCAAGAACCCACCGCGCATTATCATTCATGGCAATCAAACGGATTCAACACCACAAAGTTATCGTCGTTACTTAGAAAATACCTTTAGAGATGTATTAAAGCTTCACGGAACGCCAGTGATGATTGAGTTTAAGCAGAGTGATAATCCTTTCAAAGGCCGTAAAGCCAAGTCCACTTATGCACATACGGCGAAAGAACGCAAAGCGCAGAAGCGGGAACGAAAATAGTTCTATAAAAGACCTTCATCATCGCCCATTAGATTATCTAGGCTATTAATATGTCCCCGTATTTCCTCACGTGATGATAATTTTTCTTGGGCTGCGAAAGGGAGATCAGTAAACAAAATGACCTTCTTATCGATCAGAGTATTGATTAAATCTTCCAACACCCGAACAAGATCATTATCAGAAGTAGATAAGGCTACTTTAGCCTCATCACTTTTAGCAGCACCAGCAAAATAAGCGATTAATTCTGGCGCGTGTAGGGAGAGCGCTTCATCCTGCGGAGATTGCGCAGTTTCATTGACGGCAATAATGTGACCTTGGGCATTACGTTGGATATAAGCCATTAAATTTTTCCTAACTGAAACAATTCTTGAACAATATCACAATTGCCAGCAATCTTGGTTTACATATCTTAAAAAAGCTGTAAAGCTCAGTACTTAAGTAGGTTTGTTTAACTAATTTATAGCTAAGGGTTCAGGGTAGATTCAGTTTAGAGACGTATACTCTTTGCAATCTTAGTAACGTTGACAGGCAAACCAGTTATATTCTCGAGCGTGTTAGGAAGTGATATTTAAGTGACAGAGCAACAAACCCACCGGGCCAATTTTGACCAAAGCACAGTCGATGATACTTTGCTGGGCTGTCTTACGATCTTAGCTAAAATATTAGATAAACCTCACAGTGCCGATGCTTTAATAGCCGGGCTACCATTAGTTGATAATAAGTTAACCCCTAAATTATTTTCACGTGCGGCAGAACGAGCAGGCCTATCCTCTAAAATTGTTAAACGGCCCCTAAATAAATTATCTAACCTCGTTTTACCTGCCGTGCTATTGCTAAACAATGATGCTGCTTGTGTGGTTTTAAAAATGACGAATACATCAGCCACCGTCATTTTTCCAGAGTCCGGTGAGGGTGAAGCGAATATTAATTTAGATGACTTGCAGCAACACTATGCGGGTTATGCGATTTTCATCAAGCCAGTACATCATTTCGACCAGCGTACCAAACAAACAGAAGTGCCTAAAACAGGACATTGGTTTTGGGGCACCATCGCGAGGTTTTGGCCAATCTATACCGAAGTGTTCATCGCTTCAATTCTGGTCAACAGTTTTGCGCTAGCATCACCGTTATTTGTGATGAATGTTTACGACAGAGTTGTGCCAAATCAGGCGATTGAGACTTTATGGGTACTAGCCATGGGGGTCGGCATTGTATTCATATTTGATTTGTTATTGAGAACATTACGTGGTTATTTCATTGACGTTGCCGGTAAAAAAGCCGACGTTATCTTATCTGCAACTATTTTTGAAAAAGTCTTGGGCATTAAAATGTCTGCTCGCTCGAACTCAGTGGGCTCGTTCGCTAACAATATGCAAGAGTTTGAGTCATTTCGTGAGTTTTTTACATCCGCGACCTTAACGACGTTAATAGACTTACCGTTTACCTTTTTCTTTATTTTCGTTATTTGGACCATCTCCGGCGAATTAGCTTATGTGCCGCTGATTGCTATTCCCATTGTTATCATCGCGAGTTTGATCATCCAAGTGCCATTGAAAAAAGCCGTTAATGAGTTATTCCGACATTCTGGTCAAAAAAGTGCGACCTTAATAGAGTCGTTAACAGGGTTAGAAACCATTAAAAGTATTGGTGCTGAATCACCGGTTCAGCGTAAATGGGAACAAACCATTGGCTTTATTTCAAAACATAGTCAACGGGCACGCGTGTTATCAGCCACTGCAGTTAACTTTACGACATTTATTCAACAAATGGCGTCCGTATCGGTCGTTGTTTTCGGCGTTTATATGATTGCCGAAGGGGATATCACAATGGGGGCACTGATTGCGAGTACCTTGCTCACTGGCCGTGCTTTAGCGCCGCTGGGCCAAGTTGCCAGTACTTTAGCGCGCTACCATCAATCAAAAGCCGCTTTGAGTTCTTTGAATCACTTAATGAACTTGCCGGTTGAAAGACCAACAGGGCGCGAATTTTTACACCGCCCTGACTTTAGTGGCGGCGTAGAGTTTAAAAACGTGTCATTCCGTTACCCGGAACAAGCAGTTGATGCATTATCAGGTATTAGCTTTAAAATTACACCGGGTGAAAAAGTGGCCTTTATTGGTCGAATTGGCTCAGGAAAAAGCTCAATAGAAAAACTCATTTTAGGCCTTTATGAACCGAGCTCTGGCTCTATTTTATTAGATGGGACTGACATCAGACAAATTGACCCAGTCGATTTACGACGTAATATTGGCTATGCACCACAAGATGTCACCTTATTTTTTGGCAGTATCAGAGACAACATCGCATTAGGTAAGCCTTTTGCCGACGATAAGGCTATTTTAAAAGCAGCTGAAATAGCGGGTGTCAGTGAGTTTGTAAGTCGCCATCCTTCCGGTTTTGACATGCCAGCAGGCGAACGCGGTGAAGGTTTGTCTGGCGGCCAACGTCAGAGTGTTACCGTCGCTAGGGCATTATTACTTGATCCGGCAGTATTAGTACTAGATGAACCGACGAATGCGATGGATAACAGTACAGAAGAACAATTTAAGGCGCGTTTAGCTGACACATTAGAAGATAAAACGTTATTACTCGTGACCCATAAGGCATCGTTATTAAGTTTAGTGGATCGGGTAATCGTGTTGGACCAAAGTCGAATCGTTGCCGATGGGCCAAGAGATCAAATCTTAAAGGCATTGAAACAAGGCCAAATTAAAGTGTCGGAAGGATAACAGATGACGTGGTTTAGAAAACAGCCAGATGATAGCGAATTCATGTCGGAAGTCAGTGCCGCAACGATGGCATCAACCCATCTAGCAGGTCATGTCTTACTCGTGGTGTCGGTACTGTTTTTTGCCGTGGCATTTTGGTGGGCTAGCGCAACTGAATTAGATGAAGTGACGCGTGGCGATGGCAAAGTTGTCCCATCAAGCAAAGTGCAAGTGATTCAAAACTTAGAAGGCGGGATTCTGGCTGAAGTACTGGTGGCTGAAGGCGAGATAGTAGAGAAAGGTCAAGCGTTGTTAAAAATTGATGATACCCGTTTTTCATCGTCATTTAGAGAAACAGAACTGAAATATTACGAATTACTAGCCCGTAGTAGTCGCTTAGAAGCTGAGAGCGAAGGTAAAGTCTTTGTAGTGCCAGCACAAGTGTTGGAAAAACAGCCTATTTTAGCGGTTGATCAGCAAGCTTTATACCAATCGAGACAACGAGAATTAGAATCAGGTATTCGTGTTTTAAAAGAACAAGTCGCACAGCGAAAGCAGGAATTAGTCGAGCGACAATCGCGTCAGGGACAGTTAAGCCGGAGTTATCAACTCAGTAATCAAGAATTGAAAATGTCAGAACCGTTAGTCGCGGTAGGCGTGATGTCGGAAGTCGAGCTATTGAGATTAAAACGAGCCACGAATGACATACGTGGAGAGATGAACGCGAACCGATTAGCGATTCCACGTATTCAATCTGCTTTGGATGAAGTGGGACAAAAAATTGCTGAGCAAACAGTCCGCTTTAAGACCGATGCGGCCAAACAACAGTCGGAAGTGAAAGCAGAGTTAGCCAGAACGAAAGAAACCGTTTTTTCTTTAAAAGATCGCGTGACGCGTACTCACGTCCGCTCACCTGTGGCAGGGACAATAAAAGTACTGAAAATTAATACGGTGGGTGGCATTATCCAACCAGGGATGGACTTGGTAGAAATTGTACCTATTGAAGATAATTTATTGATTGAGGCCAAGATTAGGCCGGCTGATATCGCTTTCCTAAGACCCGGTCAAAAAGCGGTGATTAAATTAACGGCTTATGATTTTTCTATTTATGGTGGATTACCTGCTAAACTAGAGCGCATAAGCGCCGATACCATAGTTAATGAGAAAGATGAGAGTTTTTATCTGATTTATTTACGGACAGAAAAGAATCAGATTGAAAGTAAAAAGGGACGTTTTGATATCATTCCAGGCATGGTTGCCAGTGTTGATATTTTAACCGGTAAGAAAAGTATATTAGATTATTTACTCAAGCCCATATTAAAGGCTAAGAATGAAGCCTTACGAGAACGGTAATTGAAATAATGGAAAAGCAAGATTCAAATGACTAAGACAACACTCTATGCCGTCATTTCTGACTCGTCTTTAGCACAGTCTATCCTAGACAGCGTGTCTGAGGATTATGTGATATCGATGGACAAGTCGATAGAAGATATCGTAGATAGAATGGCGGGGGCTAAACCCGACATTATCCTATGCGAGCAAATGCTACTAGAGCCGGATCATGCCGTTGTTTTAGCAACGTTAAACACAGCCTGCCCAACAGGCCGTATTTTAGCCATTGGACCAAGCCGTCCGATTGAAGTTCAAGTCGCGGCATTAAAATATGGTGCGCGCGGTTACTTTGATGTTTCCCTACCTTTAGCCACATTAAATGCCGCTTTAGGAGGGATTATGCGTGGCGAAGTCTGGGTGGGGCGTCATGTTATATCAGAATTGATTGATGAATTGGTGCTAGTGCCAGAAGTGTCTGATCAACAAAGACAAACCGTTGAATTACTATCACCCAAAGAATTAGAAGTTGCAAACCTGGTGAGTCATGGCTCAACCAATAAAATGATTGCCCATCAAATGTCAATTACTGAGCGGACAGTTAAAGCCCATTTAACGGCGACCTTTCAAAAAATGAATTTGCCCGACAGGCTGTCTCTGGCCATCTTTTTTCGTGACTTGAGATGAAGGTAGTTTTTATTATCAGTTAACTTATGTTTAATACAGTTGCTTACATAATAAAACTAATTAATGTTATGAGTAGTATTATATAAATAATTGAATACCTGACATAATAGAATAAATACTTAGGATAAACGCATGAACCTAAAACCACTTGTTGCCTCACTTTCTCTTGTTTTATCAGTATCTGCTTCGGCAATGACATTACAAGAAGCGATTGATACCACCATAAAGACTCATCCTGATGTATTGGCTGCAAGGAATGAGCGAAATGCGGTATCAGAGGAAATTAATCAAGCGAAAGCGGGCTATTTTCCGACCTTGGATTTAACATTGGGGTCTGGGTTCGAAAATTCCGACAACAGCACAACACGCGGTGCTGGGCGAGGCCATGATAGCTTAAACAGAAATGAAGCAAGCCTACAACTCCGCCAAATGCTATTTGATGGGATGGCGACCAAAAATGAAGTTAAGCGCCAAAAAGCGAGAACCAATGCGCGTTCATACACCGTGTTTGGCGAAGCCGAAAACACAGCCTTGCGCGCAACGGATGCGTATATCGAAGTGTTACGCCGTGAAAAATTAGTCGAATTAGCACAAGCCAATTTTCAAGCGCATGAAAAAACGCATGACCAAATTAGGCTAAGAAGTGAGCATGGTGTAGGCCGCCGTTCTGATATGGACCAGAGTCAAGGCCGACTTGCTTTAGCGCAAAGAAATTTATTAGCAGAAGAGAGTAATTTACGCGACGCTCAGATTGCTTACTTACGTGTGGTCGGCATTGAAGCTGAAAACTTAACTGATCCAGGCTCACCGCAAAGTGCTATCCCCGCCACGGTAGATGATGCGATTAGCCAAGCCTTAGAAAATCATCCGACATTGAACTCGGCCAAAGCAGATGTCGCATCAGCGCATGCCCAACATGATACGGCCTCATCACCATTTTACCCACGATTTGATTTTGAATTGGGGACAACGGCAGACAATGATATTGATGGTGTACGTGGACATAACCATGATGTCACAGCAATGTTTCGAATGCGCTATAACTTACTCAATGGCGGGCGAGATAGTGCACGAAAGCAAGAGACCGCACACTTAATTAACCAAGCGGCAGAAATTCGCAATAATACACATCGGCAAGTTGAGGAAAGCGTTCGTTTATCATGGAATGCACTTGAAACCGTCAATAGCCAAATGGATTATTTTAAATTGCATGTGGCATCAAGTGAGAAGTCACGTGATGCATACCAACAACAGTTCGGTTTAGGGCAACGTACTTTACTAGATTTACTTGATTCAGAAAATGAAGTCTTTGTTTCTAGCCAAGCCTTAGTGAATGCTGAATACGACCAATTATTTGCAATGTACCGCATTATTAATAGCATGGGCGCATTGCTTCAAACAGTCGATGTCGCTTTACCCGCAACAGCAGTCACAATGCCAGAAGAGTAAACCGTAAAAAGTATCAATAAAAAGCCGTGGTTTTTACCGCGGCTTTTTTTATTGTAAAAAATGAGAAATAGTTCACGAACTTTTCTTGTTTATAGAAGGTCGTGATATGATGGTCGCTTGCCAATAATGAGGCGATTTTAGAGAATTTCATGAGTAAAGAATCTTCGTATAGTTACGAACAACTTTTAGAGTGTGGTCATGGCCAGATGTTCGGCCCCGGCAATGCCCAATTACCAACCCCAAATATGTTGATGATGAATCGCATTACCCATATTGCCAATACTGGTGGCGAATATGGCAAAGGTGAAATTATTGCTGAATTGGACATCACACCAGACTTATGGTTCTTTGATTGTCATTTTCCAGGTGATCCGGTTATGCCAGGCTGTCTTGGCTTAGATGCCATGTGGCAGCTAGTGGGCTTTTTCCTTGCTTGGGATGGTAACCCCGGCCGCGGACGTGCGCTGGGTGCCGGCGAAGTGAAATTTACAGGCCAGGTTTTGCCAACTGCAAAGAAAGTAACCTATAGATTAGATCTGAAACGGGTTATTGCCAGAAAACTATGCTTAGCAATTGCTGATGGCACAGTATCAGTTGATGGACGCGAAATTTATAAAGCAAAAGATCTTCGTGTTGGTTTATTTACTTCTACAGACGATTTTTAGGAAGCCAGAATGAAACGTGTTGTTGTTACAGGATTAGGTATTACATCATGTCTAGGCTTAGATGCCGAGTCAGTGACAGAATCACTTCGAACAGGCCGTTCGGGTATTAGGTTTAAACAAGAATATGCGGATATGGGTTTTCGCAGTCATATTGCAGGTTCCGTTGACATTGATTTTAAAGAACATATTGATCGTAAGATATTACGTTTTATGGGAGATGCTGCGGCATATGCCTATATTTCTATGCAGCAAGCGATTACTGATTCAGGCTTAACAGAAGATCAAGTATCAAATCCACGCACAGGTCTTGTTATGGGATCAGGCGGGGCATCATCATCCAATCAAGTCGAAGCGGCTGATATCCTACGTAATAAGGGTTTACGCCGTGTTGGGCCATACCGAGTGACGCAGGTCATGGGTAGTACAACGTCTGCTTGTTTAGCGACACCCTTTAAAATTAAAGGGGTGAATTACTCTATGTCATCTGCCTGTGCAACCAGTGCACATTGTATTGGTAATGCGATGGAGCAAATTCAATTAGGTAAACAAGATATCGTCTTTGCTGGTGGTGCAGAAGAAGAACATTGGACAATGAGTTCTTTATTTGATGCCATGGGTGCATTATCGACAAAATATAATGACACGCCAGATAAAGCATCTCGCGCCTATGATGCTGACCGCGATGGTTTCGTTATCGCAGGCGGTGGTGGCGTTTTAGTCTTAGAAGAATATGAACATGCCAAAGCCCGTGGCGCTAAGATTTATGCTGAGTTGACCGGCTATGGCGCAACATCAGATGGCTACGATATGGTGGCACCATCAGGTGAAGGTGCTATTCGTTGCATGGAGCAAGCGACTGCGACAGTAGATGCACCAATTGATTATATCAATGCCCATGGCACCAGTACGCCAGTGGGTGATTTAGCGGAATTAGGTGCAATCAAGAAAGCCTTTGGCGATAACATTCCAGTAGTCGGGTCGACAAAATCTTTATCGGGTCATTCATTGGGTGCCGCTGGTGTTCAAGAGGCGATTTACAGCTTATTAATGATGGAAAATGATTTTATTGCAGCATCAGCCAATATTGATAATTTGGATACTGAAGCGGCGGGCATACCGATTATCCGTGAGCGTAAAGACAATGCAGGATTAAAAACCATTATGTCGAATAGCTTTGGTTTTGGCGGCACCAATGCCTGCTTAGTGTTCGAAAAGTGTGATGATTAATCTGTAACGCATTTTAAAACTTAAAAAAGGCCATCATTGATGGCCTTTTTTATTTACACTAAGTCATCATCAGTGACGGGGCCATGTTTACCGGCCAATGAGGCTTGTATCAGGCTGACAAGTTGAGCCTTTTTATCTGGGTCATCTAAATGCTTAGAACTAAAGGTGATGCCGTGTTGTTTTGCATATTGCTGTACTAGCATGACTAAAACCGTTTCATCTTCCACAAAAGTCTCCAAACTCGCTTAAAAGCCCGTTATTATATACCCGTGATACTTGGAAATGCGTGTTTTAGAGTGTGCCTGTTTTTATTTAGGGCAAGGCGCGACGATGCGCATGGTCGTTCCCTGCAAAGAGGAGCAACACCGCCATGGATGAAAAAGGGTGTGCTATAAATTAGGTATTTCCGAGTATCGGGGGTATAAACGTCTTGATCAGATAAAGAACGTAATATGAAGTTACATTACAACATTGAAGGAGAAGGAGCACCCCTGGTTATTTTACACGGTCTCTTTGGCTCATCAGATAATTGGCGCACAACGGCAAAACAATTGGCCCATGACCGGCAAGTGATAACGGTTGATCTGCGAAATCATGGCCAATCATCCCATAGCGATTCGGTTAGCTATCCGTTGATGGCGGATGACATAGCTGAACTAATCACAGATCTGAACCTAAATAAAACAGATGTCATTGGCCATTCCATTGGCGGAAAAGTGGCTATGACATTAGCAGAGCGACATGCAGAACAAGTGAACCGTTTGATAGTCGTCGATATCGCGCCTAAACAATATGCTGACCAGCATAGTGATATTTTTGATGCTTTATTGACTTTAGATTTAACGCAGATGACAAAGCGATCAGAAGCCGATAATGCCTTATCCGTGAAGGTAAGCAACAAAGCGATTAGACAGTTTTTGTTGATGAATTTAGCGCTAGAGAATGGCAAGCTTAAATGGCGACTGAATTTACCGGTATTAGCTGCAAAATATCCTGAACTGATAAAGTCGGTCTGCGAGTCTAGCATTATCAAACATCGCAGCCTATTTCTGCGAGGGGCAATGTCAAATTATATCGATAATAATGATATAGCAGTGATTGAACAGCAATTCCCTAATGTCACAATCTCAACAATAGAACAAGCAGGACATTGGATTCATGCTGAAAAACCAGATTTGTTTATAGCAACAGTACAACAGTTTTTAAACGATGATTAAACCAGAATTACTAGATAAGCTGATTGCATTTCGACAAGAACGCGATTGGGAACAATTCCACTCACCGAAGGAGTTGGCGATGTCAGTATCAATCGAAGCTGCAGAGTTATTAGAGTGGTTTCAATGGAAAAGCCAGGCACAAATTGAGCAACATTTACAGAATGCCAAACGCGAGAATTTGGAAGATGAAATAGCTGATGTTGCCATTTATCTGAGTTATTTATGCCACGATCTCAACATTGATCTGAATAAGGTCGTTGAACAAAAGTGCTTGAAAAATGCGAAAAAATATCCACTTGAGAAGGTGAAAGGGCGCAATGATAAATACACGGATTACACTTAGCATTCCCAGTGAGTGCAAAAATAGCAACATCTCGTTATAGTACTCACCAAGTTCACGTCATTAATATAGAAGAGTTATAGATTTATGAATGCCATTGTTTTTCTAATTCAATGTTCTGATCAAAAAGGGTTATTAGCAGGCATCACCGGCTTTTTTTCTCAACGTGAATACAATATTTTGCATTGTCAGCAATACACGGATGTTTTGGAAGGCCAATACTTCATGCGGGTGAAATTGGAAGATGCCGGCCAATTAGACCAAGTAGAATTAGAACAACAATTTAAACGTTATGCCGACAGTTTGGGTCTTAACTGGTCGGTACGGTATTCAGCTCAGCCTTATCGGGTCGCTTTATTAGTCACAAAAGCATCCCATTGCCCTTACGATTTGCTATTACGCGAATTAGAGGGCGAATTAAGCTGCGATATTCCGTTGATTATTGGCAACCATACTGATCTAGAAAAAATGGCTAAACAGTTCGATAAGCCGTTTTATCATCTGCCAATTACCAAAAATACCAAACCGCAACAAGAAGCCCAAATTAAAGCGTTACTAGCGGAGTATCAAATTGATTTGGTCGTCATGGCGCGCTATATGCAAATTCTATCAGAACAATTTGTTGAAGAATTTTCTGGCCGCGTGATCAATATTCATCACGGCTTCCTGCCTGCTTTCCAAGGGGCGAAGCCTTACCATCAAGCCTATGATCGCGGCGTTAAAATTATTGGTGCGACGTCACATTATGCCACCGCTGATTTAGATGAAGGGCCGATCATTGAACAAGATATCCAACGTGTTAAACACGATAATAGTCCGGAAGATTTAGTCATGATCGGTAAAGATATTGAACGGCTGGTTTTAGCACGCGCTGTGAAAGCCCATATTGAGCACCGCATTATTATTTCTGGCCGACGGACAGTCGTGTTTTCTGAAGGTGGTTAACACTTCAATAGTGACTCAGCACAAAAGTAGGACGTAGGACACAAATCTAGAATTAATTCATTGTTCCCATCTCAAATACCAATGTAATCTGCAAGTTATAGCGTACTAATGAAAATTAGCTTAACTGTGAGGTCAGAGTGGAAATAAGCGTACTATCTAGTAAAGGTCAACAAGTAGCAGCATTGTTAGCGGCACAAATCGAGCGAAAGGAAATCGATGTGCCCATGTTGCCTGAAGTGGCCAATAAAGCAGTAACCCTCACGCAAGACCCAGATTCCACTGCAACAGCGATGGCAAACTTGATCCAAAGCGATCAATCATTAGCCGGGCATGTCATGCGGATAGCGAATTCTGTTGCATATACGCCCTTAGCGAATCTCGTGTCATTGCAACAAGCCGTCGCACGTTTAGGCATGGGGGCAATGAGTGAGATTGCCTTAGCAGCATCAGTTGGCGCCAAACTGTTTAATACACCGGGTTATGAGTCATATATCGCGCAACAATGGCAGCATGCCTTAGCGACTGGACTTTGGGCGAAAGAAATTGCACGCCAGACACGCAGTAATGTCGAGGTCGCATTTCTAGCGGGGCTATTACACTCAATTGGCCGACCAGCGGTATTGCAAACCATCTTAGATTTAGTCGAGCTACATGAGATAGCACTTTCAGAACAAGATATCTTTGAATTAGAGTCTAGCTATCAACATGCGACCAGTGAGATGGTGGTCAAGAGCTGGGAAATGCCACATTTAGTCACAGCGGCAGTGGCATATTATCCGACCTATGAGACGGCACCGGAAGCGGCGGCCCAAGCCGCACAAATAAGTTTAGCTATTCAATATGCTACTCATATGCTGACGCCGGACCTGATAGAGGAAAGTGAGCTATTAGCATCGCCAGCGCTAACGGCATTAAATATTTATCAGGATGAAGCGGAAGCTTTATTAGGAAAATCAGCATCCGTTGCCGAAAAATGTCAGGAGTTATCAGCATGATTAAGGGAACATTTGATTACGATGTTGCGGTAATTGGCAGTGGTCCTGCAGGTCAAAAAGCAGCAGTACAAGCAGCAAAAGCAGGACAGCGTGTTGCGATTATTGAACAAGATAGCTTATTCGGTGGTGCCTGTGTACATCGAGGTACGATTCCCTCGAAAACGTTACGCGAGAATGCATTACGTGTTAAAAATATGCGCCAAAATGTCGCGTTAGTCGATTTTAAATTAGGCGAAGATACTGAAATGGCGACCTTAGTTGATCGCTTGGATGAGGTGCTAAAAGCCCACGATGGTTTTATGCGACAACAAATCGATCGTAATAAAATTGAACGGATCCACGGCCGAGTAAGTTTTGTCGATAATCAGACATTACTGATTAACCGTGTCGGTGGTGAGACCAGTGAGATAACAAGTAATAAAGTTATCATTGCAACAGGCTCTTATCCTAGACATCCAGATAATATCCCGGTTGATCACGAACATATTTTTGATAGCGACTCTATTTTGTCGATGCTCTATCTCCCTTCAAGTTTGACGGTATTAGGCGGCGGTGTCATTGCCAGTGAATATGCCTCTATCTTCCAAGCTTTAGGTGTCAAAGTGACGATGATTGATCGTTACCCAACACCGCTCGGGTTTTTAGATAGTGATATGACCGATCGCTTCGTTCAAGAATTTGAAGCAATGGGTGGGACGTGGCTAGGGAACCAAAAAGTACAAAAAGTGCACTGGAATGGTGTCAGCGAAGTGATCACTGAATGTGAAGACGGGACAATAGTACGTAGCCAAAAATTGTTATGTGCTGCCGGACGGCTTGCTAATGTCAAAGACTTACAGCTACAGAATGCTGGCCTAACGGTCAATGAACGTGGCCTCATCAGCGTCGACGAACAATTATGCAGTGTCGTGAGTAATATATATGCTGCTGGCGACGTCATTGGGCCACCCTCATTGGCATCGGCATCCATGGAGCAAGGCAGAAGGGCTTCTTGTAATGCGCTAGGCATTAAGATTGGCGACAGCAGTCAACTTATCCCAGCCGGGATTTATGGCGTACCAGAATTATCTTCCGTCGGTTTAACAGAACAACAAGCGCGTGAACAATATGGTGATGTCATCGTGGGTAAAGCTAATTTTTCAGAGGTCGCTCGAGGACAGATATCCGGTAATACCGGCGGTATGCTTAAAATCGTATCCGATCCACAAGGCGATGCGATTTTAGGGGTGATGCTGGTAGGAGAGTCATCAACAGAAGTTGTCCATATTGGTCATATGGCAATGTTATGCCACGCCAAAGTCGACATCTTTATTGAAAGTACGTTTAACTTCCCAACATTAGCCGAAGCGTATCGTATAGCAGCGTTAGAAATCGTGGCTAAGAGGCCTTAATGGTTGATGTCACAACAGGAAACAGGAACATTTGTAAGATTTAGAAATCATGATAAACAATCTGAGGTATGAATGATGAAATACAGAGATAGTAATGATGAAGTGTTAATGGTTGAAGAAGAGTTTGGCAGTGACACCGTAGAATATGACGACAGCGAAGATATGTTCTTAGAAAGTGAAGTCACAGATTACGACATGAACATGAATAGCGTGCAAAGCCCGCTAGACTGGTCTGATTTTTGAGAAAAGCTAGCTTAGAGACCACTTTTTTTAAAGCTCAAACATTGAAATATCACCGACTAAAAAGCCGGTGATATAAGGCTCAATGTGATTAAATTAAATGTTGAAGTCGAAATTAACACCCGCCAAGATACTACGGCCAGTAATCGTTGTCGCGTCTTTTAAGAAGCTAGTATGACGCCGCCCATCTTCATTTAATAAATTACGACCTTTAACAAAGAGGCCTAATCCTTTTAATGAAGCAGGCTGCCAATTAGCATTAAATGACACTAAATTATAACCATCAGTACTACTTTCCATTTCAGCTGTTTTGCTTTGATTAAAGACACGCTGATAATCCATACTGAATGCCAAGTCGCCGCGGCCCGTATCAAATCCTAAACCTACACGCGCTGGAGAGATACGCGGTAAATCGCCACCGTTATCTAGCTTAGCCCTGACATAATCAGCAGAGAAGCGCAATTTGAAAGGCACATTACCTTCGCTGATTTGCAATGCTGAGGTAAATTCAGCACCATAGAATTTGGCATCTTCTTGTTCGTTAGTCAGGAAGTTGTTACCTTCATCACTCAAGACTTCAGCACCACCATTTGTAAGCGTCTCTAGATAAATATAGTCGCTGACTTGGTTATAGAACGCCGTGATGCTATAGGTAAAATCACCGTGGTGTCTATCTAAACCAATTTCTAGGTTGGTATAAGCTTCTTTGTCTAGATCAGGGTCACCAATTTCAACTGTTTCTGAGGCATGATGTTCACCAAAAGAATAAAGTTGTTCTGGCGAGGGCGCGCGCTCAGAGCGACTTAATGACACCCTGAAATGATGAGTATCATTAATATCAACAATAGCACCTGCTGACACACTGAAAGGGGTAAAGCTACGGTCGCTGAGTTTAGCTGCTTGCATTAACTCACCTGCGACTGGGGCTACGAAGTCAACGTCACGCTCTGCATCTAAAGTAGCAGGTTCAGAGTCAACATAATCAAGTCGTGCGGCTAACTCAACATGACCAAAAGAAGTCTCTGTGTTTTCTAAGACAAATAGGCCATAAGAACGCGTTTCATTATCACGGACATAGAAACTACCACCATGACCACCACCGGCTTCTGGTGCACTAGTCTGAAAATCAACGTCATTGATTTGTAAGCCAACGACACCATCCCAGGTACCTATCGGGTTATGGAGTAACTCGATACGTACTTCAGCTTCATCTTTATCAAATTCACCTTCAACGCCAGATTCTTCGAGAACCCCACCATCGAACTCAGCAGCAACTTCGCCCTGATAGAATTCGGTATAAGCCACTTTTAAGCGTGCGGTATGAATACCCGCGAATGGGTTGTCGATTTCACTGCGGAAATCTAGTCGATCATAATCAGCTCTGATATGGGCTTGCTCTTCTTCACCGACACCAGTAATAACAGTGGGGAGGCCATAGCTTGTCTTCCAGCGACTATAACCAAGTGCTGCGAACCCCCAGTCTTGAGAGTAAAGCCCTGTCACAGAAAAGCTATTGGTATCGATACCACTATTTTCTAAGGTGCCTTTATCGCCTGTTGTTTGATCTGCACCTTGGAAACCATCGATATCAAAGTCATCACTGCGTTGACCAGCATAATCACTTCGGATGACAAAATTGTCTGATAATGGTAGTGAAAGGCCAAGATTCCCTAAACGTTGGTTACCATTACCACTGTAGGCGAATTGGCCATTGACATTGATTTGATCACTAAAATTGGGGTTAAAGTGTTCACTAATAACATTGATAACACCACCGGAAGCATTACCGCCATAAAGTAAGGTTGCTGGACCTCGCAAAATTTCAATTTGAGAAGCATTACTGCTGTCTATCGCGACATTATGATCAGCACCTTCCCCAGCAACGTCGACGACCCTTAAGCCATTATTAAGAATTTGAACACGAGACCCCGTTAAACCGCGAACGACGGGACGGCCGACGCCAGGTCCGAAATCTGAATTATGAACACCAGGTAATCCATCTAAGGTTTCACCAAGCGTTGTTGATTGACGACGTGCTAATTCTTCATCAGTAATGACCGTCACAGAATTGATTAAATCATCAGCAACGCGGTCGCCAAATGGGTCAGAAATAACAATTAGTTCGCCCATTTCTACGGGGGTGTCAGCATAGATTAGCTGACTGGTTGCTAATGCAGATAAAGCAGCACTGACTAATAAGGCGGTCTTCTTTTTATATAAGATGTGTTTCATTTGTATTCTCCGACACAGGCTTACAGTGAGGATGGTGTCAATTACACGGTCAAAACATCCACAGAGAAAAGGAATAAACAGAGGGTAAGCTCGTGTTTATACTCGGCCTGTGTATAAATAATATTCGCTGCTAGATCTGCCCTTATAAAAGACAGAACAATCTAGAGCATAATTTAAATTGTATTAAGGGGAGTGCTTAGGAGAACAGGTGAGGAGGGGCACGGATGGCGTAGGCGTCACGTTGTCTGTTAGCGAGAAACGTATCGGTTTGAACGGCATTTACAACACTAAAGGGTGTCGTAAAAAGCGTGGGGAGGGTAACAGTATGATCGAGCGTAGGGGCGTGACCAAACGCTTCAAAGCGTTCACATTGTTCATTCTCAGCATGAAAAGCATGCTCAGCATCATGCCAAATGGCAAACGACTGCATTAACAGCAGTAGTACCGTTACCAGGTAAAGCAGTCGATGTTGCTGAGATTGACTAAACATAGAAGGATTTTTTAAGTCAGAAGATTTTGGAGCAGAGTCTCATAGATCTCTGACAAAGTGTCAAGATCTTTAACAGAAACACATTCATCAACCTGATGAATCGTGGCATTTCGTGGGCCGAGTTCAACGACTTGCGCACCTGTTGGCGCAATAAAGCGGCCGTCAGATGTGCCACCAGAGGTAGAGAGCTCAGTGTCATAACCTGTCACAGTTTGAATGGCAGATTTAACGGAGTCAACCAACGGGCCACTGGCAGTTCTAAAGGGTTTACCCGATAAAGTCCATGATAAATCATAATCTAAACCATATTGATTCAAGACAGTTTCAACGCGTTGTTGAAGTTGTTCGTGGGTGGACTCTGTTGAATAACGGAAATTAAACACAAGTTCAGCTACCCCCGGAATCACATTGGTAACACCGGTGCCTGAATTTAAATTAGACACTTGGAAACTGGTCGGTGGGAAATCTTCATTCCCTTGATCCCACTCTAATTGGCACAAAGCATTGAGAACCGGTGCCATCAAATGTATTGGGTTTTCAGCCAAATGCGGGTAAGCAATATGGCCTTGTTTGCCTTTGACAGTAAGATGCCCATTTAATGAACCTCGACGGCCATTTTTAACGACATCCCCCACTTTAGCGGTGCTACTCGGCTCACCGACTAAACACCAGTCTATTTTTTCGCCGCGAGCTTCAAGTGTTTCAATGACCTTAACAGTACCGCCTGTCGCGGGACCTTCTTCATCACTGGTGATTAAGAAAGCGAGACTGCCAGTATGATCGGAGTGTTGGGCAACAAAACGTTCACAGGCGGTGACCATCGCAGCAATACTGCCTTTCATGTCTGCTGTGCCTCGGCCATATAACAAACCGTCACGAATCGTAGGTTCAAAAGGCGGCGACTGCCAATCCGCTACCGGGCCAGTTGGCACCACATCGGTATGGCCTGCAAAAGCAAAGACAGGGCCTGTTTCACCTCGGCGCGCCCAGATGTTATCAGTATCTCCAAAGCGCAAATGCTCAATATCAAACCCAATGGCAGATAACCTGTCAGCTAATAATAACTGACAGCCTTTATCATCAGGCGTGACGCTATCGCGGCTGATCAGGTCTTGCGTGAGGTCAAGCGTGGCAGACATAATTATTTTCCAAAATAAGCAGCGTAATCGGCTTCTTTAAAACCGGCAAAACAGTCATCATTGACCGTCACAACAGGACGCTTAATCAAAGTGGGATTCGCCAATATTAGTTCAACTGCAATGGCTTCATCAAGTTGTTCTTTACGCGGATCTTCTAGCTTACGCCAAGTCGTGCCGCGCTTATTAAGCAATATCTCCCATGAGACTTTTTTCAACCAAGTTTCAATCGTACTTTGGTCAAGACCGTCAGCACGAAAATCATGGAAGGTAAAAGCCACGTCGTTAGCATCGAGCCAACGACGGGCTTTTTTAACTGTATCGCAATTTTTGATGCCGTATAAAACCATATTAAATCTAATCCCAACTTAATAAGAAATAACTATTCATGAGGATTTTTATTCGAGGGCAAGGCGAATCATTTTTTGAGAACCGGAATGTATTGAGATACATGAGGATAGCAGAAAAGTGATTCAACACCACCATCGGATAAAAAGACCATTAATATTAAATATCGCGAAGTAACTCATTGATACCGACTTTACCGCGTGTTTTTGCATCAACCTGCTTCACAATAACAGCACAATACAAGCTGTAAGTGCCATCTTTAGAAGGTAAGTTACCAGATACAACAACAGAACCAGCAGGAATACGACCATAGCTGATTTCACCGGTCATGCGATTAAATATTTTAGTGCTTTGGCCAATATAAACACCCATTGAAATAACGGCACCTTCTTCAACAATAACGCCTTCAACAACTTCAGAGCGCGCACCAATAAAGCAATTATCTTCGATAATGGTTGGGCTAGCTTGTAATGGTTCTAAAACACCACCAATACCTACACCACCTGATAAATGGACATTTTTACCGATTTGAGCGCATGAACCAACCGTTGCCCATGTATCAACCATCGTACCCGAATCGACATAAGCACCGATATTCACGAAAGACGGCATTAATACGGTGCTAGGTGCGATATATGAACCACGTCGTACAGCGGCTGGTGGTACAACACGAATACCGGCTTTATCAAAATCAGCTTCGCTGAAACTGGCGAATTTTGGGTCAACTTTATCGTAGTAGTTGGTTTCACCACCGGGCATGATTTTATTGTCATTCAAGCGGAATGATAATAAGACTGCTTTCTTTAGCCATTCGTTGACAATCCAATCGCCGTTTTGTTTTTCAGCAACACGGGCTGAACCATTATCAAGCATTTCAAGTACATCGTTGACGGCATTACGGACGGTAGCATCTGCATTTGCAGGGGTAATATCAGCACGGCGTTCAAACGCGTCCTCAATAATTTGTTGAATATCACTCATGTTTGGTTTTCTCCAATTGGATTTTTAAATTATAGGTTTTCAATAAGGTGGCGGATACGTTTGGCGGCTTCAACACATTCTTCTAATGATGCAACAAGGGCAAGTCGAATGCGGTTTGCACCGGGGTTTCCTGTTTCGGTATCGCGGGCTAAATAACTACCAGGTAATACAGTTACGTTGTGTTCATGATATAAGCGTTGGGCAAAGGTGGTGTCTGCAATCGGTGTTTCAGCCCAAAGATAGAAGCTTGCTTCAGGTTGTTTAACATTCATCACTGGCGATAAAATCGCTAGAACAGCAGCAAATTTTTCACGGTAATATTGTCGATTATAAGCGACATGATCTTCATCTTGCCAAGCGCTGATAGAAGCTGATTGCGTGGCCGGTGACATGGCGCAACCATGGTAAGTACGGTAACGTAAAAAGTCTTTCAAAATCGCCGCGTCGCCCGCGACAAAACCTGAACGTAATCCGGGTGCATTTGACCGTTTAGACAAGCTATGAAATACCACGCAACGATTGTAATCAGTGTAACCGGCCATCATGGCTGCTTGTAGTAGGCCGACAGGTGGGTTGCCCTCGTCAAAATAGATTTCGGAATAGCATTCATCAGAAGCAATAATGAAGTCATATTGATGTGCCAGCGCTATCAGTGTGCTTAATGCGTCAGGATCAATGACTGCACCCGTTGGGTTGCCTGGGCTACATAAGTAAACAAGCTGACATTGTTGCCAAACAGACGGGCTGACAGCATCAAAGTCAGGCACGAATCCCGATTCTGCTGTGCAATTGAGTAAATATGGTGTGGCACCGGCTAAAATCGCAGCACCTTCATAAATCTGATAAAACGGATTAGGCATCACGACTAAGGCATCAGATGTCCGGTCGATGACCGATTGAGCAAATGCAAATAATGCCTCACGCGTGCCATTGACAGGTAAAACTTGCGATGCAGCATCGATATGACCTTTTAGCTGAAAACGCTGATCGAGCCAGTGTGCGATAGCTTGCCTTAATTCAATTGACCCCGCGGTGGTAGGGTAATGAGATAAGCCATTTAAGTTTTCGATCACCGCATGGGTAATAAAACCGGGTGTTGGGTGCTTGGGTTCACCGATAGATAAGGCGATATGGGCTAACTCAGCAGGGGGCGTTAATCCTGCTTTCAAAGCGGCCAGCTTTTCGAATGGATAAGGATGTAACTGGCTTAAATCAGGATTCATAAAGTGTCATTAATACAAAATAAAGCAGGCTATTATAACGGGTTATCTGGAACTCGTGGTATAAGGTTAGCCCATGATAACCAGAATAAACGCTGACAATAACTTTGCGATAGCCTGCTTACTTTTTTCTGCCACGCTATGGGGGCTGATCTGGTATCCACTGCGGTTACTAAATGATGTTGGAATGTCAGGTATCTGGAGCTCCTTGATAATGTATTTGGCTGCCGCAGCCCTAACAATCCCTATTCTACTTAGGCGTAGGCAAAGTCAAAACCAAAGTACGAATAATAAAGGCGCTTTATTAGGTTTGGCATTGGCAGCGGGTGTAACCAACGTCGCGTTTGTTGTGGCTTTAATAGAAGGTGAAGTCATGCGGGTGATGTTGCTATTTTATTTATCACCATTATGGACAGTATTATTAGGGCGTTGGTGGCTAAAGGAAAAGCTGTCTGGCCGCGCGATATTGTTCTTTTGTGTCGCCATGTTAGGCTCAGTGGTTATGCTGTGGAATCCGGATATTGGCAAACCATGGCCACGGGGATTATCAGACTGGCTTGCCTTACTAGCCGGCATCGCTTTTTCATTCAATAATGTATTGGCCAGAAAGTTATCGGCACATTCGATGGCGGTTAAAACAGCTGTAACATGGTGGGGCGTGGTGTTTATTGCGACAGCGATTATCCTGATAGAGCAATCGCCAGTACCGAACGTGTCGACGAATGTCTGGCTAAGTGCCGGATTGCTGGGGTGGCTAGGGATTGTAGCCATGACTGTGGCGGTACTCTACGGTTTAGCAAGAATGCCGGTCTATCGCTCGTCAGTCATTATGCTCTTTGAATTGATTGTGGCAGCAATAGCAGCTTGGTTATTGACCGATGAAGCCATGACGACACAAGAATGGCTAGGTGGCGGAATGATATTATTAGCAGCTTATGGTGTCGCTATAATTGCCGCCCCCCAAGAAAATTAAATTTGATTAGATAACGATGATGAATGAGGAAGAAAGACAATGATTAAATCAATCGCACACGCAAGCTTTTTAGTGGCGGATGTAAAGCAATCTTTGGTGTTTTATTGTGATGTTTTGCAAATGGATTTAAATGAAACTCGACCGGCGCTTGCTTTTGATGGAGCATGGATTGATATCAGCGACAGTGGCCAACAACTTCATTTAATGCAATTACCCAATCCTGACTCAGCAGAAGGCCGGCCCGAACATGGCGGCAGAGACAAGCATGTGGCCTTGGTGGTAGAAGATATTGCAAAACTAGAACAAAGGTTAATTGATGCCAACGTTGATTTTACTAAAAGCAAATCAGGCAGAGCTGCTTTTTTCTGTCGTGATCCGGATGGTAATGCCTTGGAATTTGCTGAAGATTTTACGCCTAAACTGTAAGCTTTTAGAACGATCAAGGACTTACAAACTTACGCACATTTTCTGTGGATAACTTTGTGTATAAAGTCAGAAAAAGGGGCTAAGTCATTATTTTGTAATGTAAGAGTTTAGATTGGTCAAAAAATGAACAAGAATAATAAGTGATGCAAATCAGTATCTTACAATTGTTTTTAGTGCTATCAAGGACTTAGCGCACTTTATTATTACGCTGGTCGAGCTGTAGCCTGATAGGTGAATAACTTTTCAATCACTTACAGGATATCTGTAAAAATAGTTGGGTGTTTTTGCTTTTTGTAAAGCTTTTATTCATAAAATAATAGGCTGTTCTCAATGACCCGGTCGACGGCGATAGCTAGGCAAGGTTTTAATCGCGTTGTTGTCGTTATTTAGATTTTTTTAAGTAATCGGTAACCAACATCTCTAGGAGTTGTTGCACACTCGTATCATCTTCGATAGCGCGAATTTTTAACTGTTTTAACATGGCTTGTTCCAGCCTTAGCGATGTGTTCTTTTTTGCAGTGGGCTCTTTTTTGTCTTTCTCGGAATTTGATTTTTTAGCACGTGATTTCTTGTTCTTTTTAACACCATCAGCCATTTTTCCGTCATTCCCTATTTTATCGATGCTGCAATATCAAGACAGACCGCATTGTATTTGAGAACAAACACGACACGATATCCGTCATTATTAAAGTGATTTTTTCAACTTTTTGATTTTTTTCTCGTGTTTTAAAATTTTCGATTTTCTTGCTTTAATTTCTTTCTTGATCGATTTCTTATTAGCCATTACTTGAACTTCCTTTCATATCAATAATATAAGTAGAGTATTTATAAGAGACGTCTAACTAAAAATGACGTTTTGACTTAATGACGTCATAAGTAATTTTATGATTTATTGACGTCATATGTCAATAAGCTGCAGGGAAGATAGAACGCCGAAATTTATTGGGAGAAGGCTGCCTCAATAAAGCCAAGATCAGCATCGTCATGAGCAGCTGTGGGCGCTAGACGGTTATTTTCGAGACCAACAAAATCAAATAAGTTGGTATCAGCTAGCTGAGAAGGGGCAATATTTTGTAAGCTTTTAAAAATAATATCAGAACGCCCAGGGTATTGTTTATCCCATGATTGCAACATATCCTTGATGACTTGCCTTTGGAGATTGTCTTGAGAGCCACAAAGATTACAAGGAATAATAGGAAACTGTTGGAAGTCAGCATAACGTGCGATATCAGATTCTTTACAATAACTGAGAGGACGAATCAGGATATTGGTTTTATCATCGCTCAGTAATTTAGGCGGCATAGCCTTGAGCTTGCCGCCATAAAACATATTTAAAAAAGCAGTTTCAACAATATCATCACGATGATGGCCTAAAGCAATTTTAGTAATGCCATTTTGTCTTGCCCAGCCATAAAGAGAGCCACGGCGGAGGCGAGAACAGATACCGCAGGTGGTTTTACCTTCAGGAACAACTTCCTTAACAATGCTATAGGTATCCTTTTCGATAATATGAAAAGGAACGTCTAACCCAGAGAGATACTGCGACAAAACATGCTCTGGAAAGCCCGGTTGTTTTTGATCTAAATTAACGGCAATAAGCTCGAAATTAATCGGGGCATGTTTTTGTAAATTCATCAAAATATCAAGCAAGGTATAACTGTCCTTACCACCCGATAAACAGACCATGATTTTGTCGCCATCTTGAATCATGTCGTAATCGGCGATAGCTTGTCCGACATGACGTCGTAACCGTTTCTTCAGTTTATTAAATTCTATCTTTTGTTGTGCACGTGAGTCAGACATTAAATTAAGCCTGCAAAAGGTTGTACAGTGACAAAACTGTTAGCGGGTAAACCATCACATTGTTCATCCAATAAGATAAAACAGTTGGCCGTACTCATTGAACGTAAAATGCCGGAGCCTTGACCGCCTGTTGTCGCCACCTGGGTGATGCCATCGGCATTTGTGGACAAAACACCACGTTGATATTCAAATCGCCCTGGCCGCTTACGAATAGGATCAGTGCACGTGACTTGTAGCGTGAGTGCATCAGGATTCGCTTCGCCCATTAATTGGCGTAGTGCAGGTGTTACAAATTGATAAAAAGTGACCATTACCGAAACAGGGTTGCCGGGTAAACCAAAGAACAGTGCTTGATTAATTTGGCCAAAGGCAAGGGGGCGACCTGGACGCATCGCAATTTTCCAGAAATCAACTTGACCCAATTCGGCTAATATTTCTTTAACATAGTCAGCATCACCAACAGAAACACCACCAGACGTAATTACCACATCGGCTTGTTCTGAAGCGTCAGTCAAAGCCTGGCGAAGTAGATCTCTGTCATCAGGGACAACACCCATATCCAGAATGTCGACATCTAAGCGTTTCAACATACCGTATAGCGTATAGCGATTACTGTCATAGATTTGGCCCGGTTCAAGCATCTCACCAATAGATTTTAATTCATCTCCGGTAGAGAAAAATGCAACGCGAAGCTGGCGTTTAACGGTTACCTCTGCAATCCCCAATGAAGCAAGCAATCCTAAGTCAGAAGGAACCAACCGGCGACCAGCAGATAAAACAACATCACCGGTTTTTAAATCTTCACCGGCATAACGGACATGCTCACCTTTTGGATGTGCGCTATGAAGGATGATCGTATCGCCTTGCACTTCGACTAACTCTTGCATTGCAATGGTATCGCATTCAGGCGGCACAACAGCACCCGTCATGATGCGGATACATTCACCAGCCTTAATCTCACCGATATAAGGCTGACCCGCATAGGCAATGCCGACCTGCTTTAACTTGGCGGGGCCATTGGCTAGATCAATGCTACTGATCGCGTAACCATCCATAGCCGAGTTGTTATGGCCTGGGACATGAAGTGGTGAGATAATATCTTGATGCAAAACACGGTTCAGTGCATCACGAATAGGACGACGCTGCCACGCATTTAATGGCGACACTAATGAGCCAATGCGATCTCTAGCAGCACTGATACTCAAGCGGTTTTTATCTTCTGGGTCAGCGCAGCTGGGTTCTGGAGTAAATTCAGCCATAGTTTAGTGTGTCCAATGGGTAATAAAATCAGCGACGTAATTTGCGATAGCATCAATATCGTTCAGTTCAAGCTGATCAAGTTGTCGATTTAATGACAATGTTTCATCACTTGCGATAGCGATGATATTGTCATCATGTTCATAAATGAAAGGTTTGCCTACACTGGGCCGGTGTAATTCAATCTTGGCAAAAGGTTCATGCTTAAAACCCTCGACTAGGATGATATCGATAGTTGATGAATCTAGACGTGGAATTAAATCTGCTAATTGCGGGTTTTTTTCAGTATTGGCACTGGTTTGCATCAAAGCCATCAAACGACTAGAAGCAACCAAAGTCTGTTGAGAACCTGCTTCACGAATTTTATAACTGTCTTTGCCTGGCGTATCAATATCAAACAAATGATGGGCATGTTTGATCACGGCAACTTCTATACCTTTGCTATTTAAGGCCGGAATCAATTGGCGCAGCAATGTCGTTTTACCGGTACCGCTATATGCGGAAAAGCCTAAAACGGGCACGTCGGAACGAATTTTTGCATGATGAGCAACAATATCTTCAGGCTGATTAAAATTGATGAAACTGTCTGCTTGATCAGAAAAATCGGCAGCGACGGTATTATGTTGGGCAAACCATAAATCAATTTTGCGATTGCCTCGTGCGAGATAATTTTCTAAATGATCGGCTAAACGACAAGGGATTAAACAAAAGACAGGCTGTAGACGATCACCATCATGTGCCACAGCGATATCAGCTTGGTTAGCCAGCAACGTTTCCATCAGTCGCTGACGAAGTTGGGGTGAAAGCTGGGGCGAATCACAGGGGCAAGTCAGAATAAAGTCGGTCTGACAGGCTTGCATAGCACTGAGCATACCCGCCAAGGGGCCACAGAAATTAGTTAAAGTATCTTCGACGATAGCGTAGCTATATTCCTGATATTGTTCTATATTACGGTTAGCATTAATAATTACTTTATCAACCTGCGGTTTGAGAAGGGTAATAATATGCGAAATTAATGGTCGCTCGCGATAGGGGATAAGCCCTTTATCTTGACCGCCCATACGTCGGCCTTGACCACCGGCCAAAATGACACCGGTTACTGTAGAGGGTGCTGAAGTATTCATATCTTTATAGTGTTATTTGTTTAGATGGAATATTAAATTTAGGGGAAAGTGCATGCCAAAAGTGTTAACAACGATACTTATTATACTGTTAAATAGCACCATTGCATGCGCCGATGACCTGAGAATCACAGTACTAGGGCTTTTTAGTGATGTGGCTGTATTAGAAATAGATAAAAAACAACATATTTTAAGACCTGGTATCGACAGTCCTGAAGGCGTTACATTGGTATTTGCGGATAGTAAATTTGCAGTGTTAGAAGTCAATGGCGTCCAAGAAAAGTATTTTTTAGGTTCTCAAAGTGGTAGTTTATACGACCCGCCGCCGGAACAGCCGGTTGTGAGCCTTTGGCCAACACGGGGCATGTATATCACGCCAGGTAGTATCAATGGCTACAGTGTCGATTTTCTTGTGGATACAGGGGCATCCGCTATCGCATTAAATGCTTTTACAGCGCAACGTCTTGGCATCGATTTCCTGGATGGTGAAGAGGTCGCGGTTAAAACAGCAGTCAGCGTAGAAAAAGCCTACCGAATGAACTTAGATGAAGTGCAAGTTGGCCAAATTAAACTTTACAATGTATCGGCTTTGGTCATTGATGGACCAGAACCAGCCAGAGCATTATTAGGAATGAGCTTTCTGGGCCAACTAGATATGGAAAGAAAAGGCGAAAGAATGGATTTGAAACAGAAGTTCTAAACCCGCACGTCAATATGACTACCAAGACGACTATCAGCTTGCGGAATAGCTTGAATTAAAGCTAAAGCTGCGGCACCTTGCGCCCCAATTTGGTCATTCGCTAGTTTTACCGTGGCGACATTCACATCACTGGCTATTTTTTGTGCTGATAATAAAGGCGAGACTTGGGCAACGCGATTAATTTCCATCGATAACTTCCTCTATACAGATTAATGACACTATAAATGAGCGTCATAATATAATTTGTTAAATAAGTCACAGTGGCACAAATAAAAAAGCCCTATTCAATTGAATAAGGCTTTTTTTACATTAGAACAGATTATATTTTAGTCAAAGCCTTTACTAATTAAGGCATAAGCAGAGTGGTTATGAATGGATTCAAAGTTCTCTGATTCAACAATATAAGCATTAATACGGTCATCATCATTGAGTCTGGCTGCAATATCACGGACGATATCTTCGACGAATTTAGGATTATCGTATGCACGCTCGGTGACATATTTTTCGTCCGGACGTTTTAATAAGCCGAAAATCTCACACGAGGCTTCTTCTTCAACTAAATCAATTAAATCTTCAATCCAAACGAAACTATCGACTCGAACGGTTAATGTTACATGCGAACGCTGGTTGTGGGCGCCATAGTCAGAAATATTTTTAGAACAAGGACATAAGCTGGTAACAGGCACAACCACTTTCACAGTGATGCTTGTTTTATCTCCCGTGATTTCGCCAATAAAGCTCGCTTGGTAATCCATCAAGCTTTTCACTTTACTGATTGGTGCTTCCTTATTCACAAAATAAGGAAAATCCATTTCTATATAGCCAGACTCGGCTTGTAAGCGCTCGGTCATTTCACCCAACATCGTACGGAAGGATTTGACCGTAATTTCACGTTCATGTTGATTTAAAATCTCAACAAAACGCGACATATGCGTGCCTTTAAACTGATGCGGTAAATTCACATACATATTAAAGTTCGCAATTGTGTGTTGTTCGCCCGTACTGCGGTCACTGACCTTAATCGGGTGTTGAATATCCTTAATACCGACTTTATCGATTGCGATATGACGCTTATCTGCGATGTTTTGCACATCTTCTATTTCGTCACAGCAATCAGGTTTTTTGTCAGTTGTCATGTTTTTAATCCTCAGTATATCTAACGCAAGCGCGTTCAGTTTCCCACAGCGTGACTGCAGAGACGCGTGCTGTATCGATATTTAATGTATTACTTAAATGTTGGTAAAAGTGTTGGGCAATATTTTCTGCAGTAGGGTTCCGAACATCAAAGGGCGGAATATCATTTAAGTAACGATGATCGAGTGTTTTAGCCAACTCACGGGTTGCTGTCTTAATCGTTTTAAAATCCATCCCCATCTCATGCTCATTCAATGCCGTAGCAGTAACCTCTACTTCGACTTTCCAGTTATGACCGTGCAGTCGACTACAATCACCAGGGTAATCACGCAAGGTGTGAGCAGAAGCAAAATCAGCTAAGATTTTTAAGGTATAGCTTGGAGTCATGAGTTGATTTTCTATAAAAAGGGTGTGATCAATCTACTATTATGCCGGAAAATGCTGTTTTACGGTATTAATTATCCCTTCAGCAGATAAGCCGCAGTCTGCCAACATCTGTTGATGTACGCCATGGTCAAGGAAATTATCGGGTAAGCCAAGTAGTTTAATTGCAGTTGTCGAACCGGTAGACAATAAATATTCTGCGATACCACTGCCAGCGCCGCCAAGTACCGTATTCTCTTCAATCGTGATAATTAGCTCGTGACGGGCAGTAATGGTGTCCAGCATATCGGTATCAAGTGGTTTAATAAAACGCATATTTACCACAGTAGCATCGAGCGTTTCGCCAGCTTCAATCGCAGCCTGTACCATACTGCCAAAAGCCAAAATAGCGACGGTTGTTCCTTCACGCTTAACCTCTGCTTTGGCAATATCAATAGGTGTTAAAGCTGTTTCAATTTCGATGCCGGGCCCCGTGCCTCGCGGGTAACGGACAGCACTCGGGCCATTATGTTGATAACCCGTTGTTAACATTTGGCGACACTCATTTTCATCAGCAGGCGCCATAATTAATAAATTGGGCACACAGCGTAAATAACTTAAGTCAAAACTGCCGGCGTGAGTGGCACCATCAGCACCGACCAAGCCACTCCGGTCGATTGCAAATAAAACGGGTAAGTTTTGTAATGCCACATCGTGGATTAACTGATCATAAGCGCGCTGTAAGAAAGTGGAATAAATAGCCACCACGGGCTTTTTACCTTCACTGGCAATCCCTGCAGCTAAGGTCACAGCATGTTGTTCAGCAATACCAACGTCGAAATAGCGATCGGGATATTGTTCAGAAAAACGGCCTAAGCCAGAACCATCACACATCGCGGGTGTAATCGCAATCAAGTCATCAGATTCTGCCGCCATATCGCATAACCAGTCACCAAAAACATGGGTATAACTTGGGCCAGAGGCTTGGCTATTAGCCGGGCTCACACCATGATATTTATTGGGGTGTTGCTCAGCTGGCTGATAACCTTTACCTTTCTTGGTCACAATATGTAAAAATTGCGGGCCTTTGCGTTCACGCAAATTACTTAAGGTTGAGAGTAGCGTATCTAAGTCATGTCCATCGATTGGGCCAATATAATTAAAGCCCATTTCTTCGAACAAAGTGCCCGGAATGACCATGCCTTTCATATGTTCTTCGGCACGACGTGCAAATTCCCAGGCTGAAGGCAGTTTTTCTAATACTTTTTTGCTGCCTTCACGGGCAGAGGTATAAAAATTGCCCGATAACATGCGGGCTAAATAATTTGACATACCGCCGACATTCTTAGAAATCGACATTTCATTGTCATTCAGCACAACCAGCAAATTCGCATTTAAATCACCAGCATGGGCGAGGGCTTCATAAGCTTGCCCGGCAGTGAGTGCACCATCACCGATAATAGCAACGCTATGGCGGTGACTATTTTGAGCCTGCGCAGCTAAGGCCATGCCTAATGCGGCGCTAATTGAGGTACTAGAATGACCAACACCAAACGTGTCATAAGGACTTTCGCTGCGTTTCGGAAAGCCAGATAAACCGCCCGGTTGACGCATGGTATGCATTTGATCACGACGTCCGGTGATGATTTTATGGGCATAACTTTGGTGGCCAACATCCCAAACAAAGCGATCTTCTGGGGTATCAAACACATAATGTAAAGCGAGCGTAAGCTCAACAACACCAAGGTTTGATGAGATATGACCACCGGTTTGTTGGACGCTATCAACAATCAAAGCCCTAATTTCAGTCGCAAGTTGAGGCAATTGGCTTTTATCCAATTGTCGCAAATCGTCAGGGCTATTAATCTGTGGCAGTAAAGTGGTCATGGTCTATTATGATTCTAATGTTGCCGTTGGACAACGAATTGGGCTAAAGCAGTTAGCGCCTGTGTATCGTAGGGCAAATCAGCCAAAATAGCCAAAGATTGTTCAATTAAATCACTGGCTTTTTGTTGCGCAGCATCCAAACCCATCAGAGCAGGATAGGTCGGTTTGTTTAGTGCAATATCGGCGCCTTGTGCCTTACCTAAAATATCCGTATTGGCAACCACATCGAGCACATCATCTTGAACTTGAAAAGCAAGACCGACGGTTAAAGCATAGCGTGACAGAGCACTTAAGACATTATTTGGTGTTTCAGAACAAGCAATGGCACCTAATAACACACTGGCTTGTATCAACGCACCTGTTTTCAATTCATGCATGGTTTGCAATGCAGGTAAATTAAGCTGCTGGCCAACAGATTCAAGGTCAATCGCTTGCCCACCGGCCATTCCTAGGGCACCACTACGTTGCGCTAAGACTTTGACCATATCGATTTGTTGGCGTGGGGTAAAACGATCGTCACAGAGCGCCTCAAAAGCGAGAGACTGTAATGCATCACCGGTTAACAAAGCAGTTGCTTCGCCATACTCCTTATGGCAGGTAGGTTTGCCGCGCCGTAGATCATCATCATCCATTGCTGGCATATCATCATGAACAAGTGAATAGGCATGGATCATTTCAACGGCACAAGCGGGAGAGTCGAGCAGATCAACTGCAACACCTAAGCTTTCACCTGCGGCATAAACTAATAAGGCGCGCAATCGCTTACCACCGTTTAATGTCGAATAACGCATGGCATTGAGCAGCTGAGAAGAAGGTGAACCCGCCTCAGGTAGAGCTAGTTGCTTATCTAAAGCCTGCTCTATGCGGCTTTGTCGAGATAGCATCCATTGGTTAAAAACAAAATCTTGACTCACGACTCTGACGAATTAGGCTCAAAATCAACCAAATTAGCCTGATCGGATTGTTGCAATAGCATCTGCACTTTTTGTTCAGCTTGACTTAGCGCTTCTTGGCAATCACGGGTGATTAACACGCCACTTTCATAAAGTTTAAGTGATTCCTCAAGACTGATATCACCTTGCTCTAGCCGTTCAACCAAGGTTTCGAGTTCAGCAATCGATGCTTCATAATCGAGTTTTTTTCGTCTTGCCACGGGAATGGGCCTCTAACAAAAAGGAAATGAAGGTTATAGTATAAATTAATCGACTTATTCTTGCCTGCTCGATTGGACATGAAAAATGTTAGTCTATGGCAACTTTTGACAAAATCATTGACCTGCTTGCATGAAAAAAATAATTCGTGGTTTTCATAACTTACCAGCCAAACCAACAGGCTGTGTTGCCACTATTGGTAATTTTGATGGGATTCACCTAGGCCATCAAGCGGTACTGAGCCAATTGGCATTAAAAGGCGATCTCTTAGGCTTGCCAGCCATTGTTATTACCTTCGAACCACAACCGAATGAATTTTTTGCGCCTGATAAAGCACCTGCGAGATTGAGCCGCTTCCGTGAAAAAGTGGAAGCGTTTAGAAGTTATTCAATTCAACAACTTTGTGTTTTGCGGTTTAATAAAAAGTTGGCCCAGATGTCAGCGAATGAATTTATTGAACAATTATTAGTGCAGGGGTTAAATGTCAGTTATTTAGTCGTTGGTGATGATTTTAAGTTTGGACAAAATAGGCAAGGTGATTTCGCGTTATTACAGCAAGCTGGCCTGAAATATGGCTTCCAAGTCGTTAATATGCATACCTTCGCGATTGAGCATAACCGTGTCAGTAGCACCCGAATTAGGCTAGCACTTGAAACCGGTGATTTAATGCTAGCTCAAACGCTATTAGGGCACCCCTATAAGATGAGTGGCCGTGTAGCCCATGGCGATAAGCGTGGCAGAACGATGGGGTTTCCAACGGCAAATATCCATTTACATCGTTGTAAAGTACCCATGACTGGTGTCTATGCGGTACACCTTTTTGGCATCGATGGCGAACCCTATAAAGGCGTGGCTAATGTGGGTGTAAGGCCAACAGTAGGCGGAGGGAAAAAAGCATTACTAGAAGTCCATTTGTTTGATTTTAATGATGATATCTACGGCCACTATGTACAAGTACATTTCTTACACAAAATACGTGACGAAAAGAAGTTTGATGGGTTAGAAGCGCTGAAAGTACAAATTGAAATAGATTGTGTTATTGCTAAACAATTTTTTGAATAAGAGAAATTGGACGAGGACTTAGAAATACTAATAAAGTGTGGTTATTTAGTTTTCGAACCCGAATTCTTTATGATGCAAAAAAATGGCAACCTGTAAAAACAGGTTGCCACTTGATTAAGACTAAATTACAACGGCTACTTCTTTTAGAAATAACAATTAGCTTAAATTATACTTGTTTCGCTTTACGACGTAAGCCTAAGAAGCCTAATAATGCGGGTGCAAATAAGAATGCAGCTGCAGGTAAGGGCACTGGATTCATATGAGCGTAAGCTTTCGTATCACCAACATATTTAGGTGCTTGGTACGCTTCTTTAACCCATTTTTCAACATCATAGTATTTTTTAACCCATTTACCGTTGCGTTTAACCCATCGGTACGTAGTCACTATTTTTTTGACATGGCGATATTTAGTAACAGTCTCATCTGACTTATACCAAGCATCGAAGATTAAGCCTGATGCACCACCGAAGTTTGAGCGGAAAAAAAGTTCGGCGACATTCAAATGACCCATGTCAGGCATTGCAAAGCCACCAAAGTCCCATGAAGATGAACCATTAGATAAGGTCATATCAAGACTTTTCCACTCAACGCCAGTACCGTTTGTTGCAGATGAGAGGAGGCTGCTTAAGTTATCTGAGCCAGAGTTGTAGTTTTGACGGCTCGTACCTGCTCCAGTACCTGTTCTGACAACAAGGTCATTTAAAGTCGTATTAATAGTCCAGCTAGAATTGTCGCTATTACGGTTCATTGAGCCAGCCATATTTGCAACGCCTGTGACATCGTTAATAGACAGTTTAACGTCGCTGAAGGTCCAGTTATTGCGAGAAGCGTTGACAGTACTATAGTTAAAGTTAGATCCGACAAACAGACCATCGCGACCAGCGTAATTTTTGGGAGCATCCATTCCAAGGCCAGATAAGTCGAAGTCAAGTGCAGCCGAATGCGCTTGTGCGGCAGCCAGAAGGCCTAAGCCAATGACAGCAGCTTTAGCTGTGTTTTATTATTTTAGAAAACATAATTTCTTCCATAAAAATTAGGTAAGTTACGGGTGAATATGAAACAGTGTTAACTTCGCAACGTATTCCTAGCTAACCCTATGGGCTATTTTATAGAGGTGGATTTGCAGTGCCAATTGTACTTTGGTACTAATTTTAATTGATTGAAGGTAAGTACGGGCTATTTCATCATTATTTGGGCTATTTTCGCCTGTAATTCAGGGATTAAATCTGTTTCGAACCAAGGGTTAGTTTTAAGCCAACGATTATTCCTGGGGCTAGGGTGAGGTAATGGGACAAGGCCAGGCCAAAAGTCCTGCCATGATTTAACTAACTCAGTCACGGATTGCTTAGATTTAAGATGATAGTCTTGGGCATATTTTCCAATGACTAAAGTCAGTTCAAGCTGTTGTAATTGGGCCAACATAAGGTGCCGCCAAGCGGGTTCGCATTCTGCTCTCGGAGGATGATCACCACTTTTACCTGTACCGGGATAGCAAAAACCCATAGGTAAAATGGCAACTTTACGGGCATCATAAAAAGTGTCTGATGTAATCCCCATCCAGTCTCGCAGTCGTTGTCCACTCGCATCGTTAAATGGGATACCAGATTCATGGACTTTTCGACCGGGTGCCTGACCAGCAATAAGGATTTTAGCATCGGGGTGAATTTGAAATACAGGTCGCACACCATCGGGTAAAAATGGTTCACAGATTGTGCACTGTTGGGCACGCTTAACGAGTGTTGAAAGTTGCTTAGACATGGTCAATCAGATAAGTAATATTCAACTGTGGCAACGACTCTGACATTTTTAATATGGGGATTATTTCGATCGCGGGCGTAAATGCTGAATTGCCCTTGAGATGCCTTTTTGATTTTACCTAATTGGCTGGCGGAGTCAGCCGCAAACTTTTCTGCAACATGCCGGGCTTTTCTCGTCGCTTCCTCAATCATGTCTGGTTTGACTTCATTTAAGCGCGTAAACAAGTATTCAGTTTGAGAGTCGTAGCCTGTGCCAGTAAAGACAATACCTTTTTTGCCTAATTCAGATAAGGAGCCCATGACAGAATGCACAGCGGCAATATTGTTGGAATAAACCGTAACGGTTTGAAAACCAGAATATCGAAATTCTGGCGATCGACTATTGTCATATCTTTGGGCAATTTTATCTGTGATAGCAGGTGCCGAAAAAGTAATATCTGCTTCAGAAATACCCTGTTTGATTAAAAAACTTTTGATGTCAGAACTGGTTTCATCAATGGCATCATAAAGCTGTTTTAGGTTGTTGCTGGCGGTATTGAACTGAATCGGCCAAATAACAATATCGGCTTCATATTCGTGTTCTGACAAGCCTTTGACGGTAACGCTGCGATCATAAAGCCGGTATTCAATGGCCGCTTGTCCTAATAAGTAACCTAATACCGAGAGGCCTAAAAAGATAAAGAAGCCTAATAAAAAAGCATTGCTATGGCGGTTTTCACTCATGCATCGCTCCAGTCCATTTTTAGTCAGAAAGGGGTTAATTAATAAATAAACCAGAGAGTTTCTGGCCACGAATTTGTCGGCAACGCCATTTATAAATTGGGTAGCCAATGACTGAGAAAAAAGCGCTAAAAAACAGTCCGATTAAGGGGAAAGTGATTAAGTTAGCAATATAGCTATTAAATTTGACCAAATGGATAAAGCCAATAAAATCGAGAACTGACGTGAGTACTGCCCAAGCAAGACCGCCGCAAAAACCACTTAGGCTGGTGACTAAAACAAGGGAGAGAAAATTTAATTGAACAGCGCTTTGAGTATGCGCAGCCGGGGTCAAGTCCATCTCTTCTACTGACATAATAACCTTTTAAAACTGATGTTGAGTGAATTTAGATTAGCCGTGAAGTTGGGTATTTTTCAGAGCTAAAACCTGTTTAAAATATCATCTTTATCCAATGATTAGATAGTACAAAATTTTAGCATATTTTGAAACAAAAAATGGTTAATCGATAAGGCGATATTGCCCAGTTATTTGTTGCGTTTGATCAAGAATGCCATAACGTTGTAACCAAAGCATGGCATCCTCAGCATCGTCGTCAAACCAAGCTTTTGCACTCCCGAGGCGAAAGCTATACCCCCAACGATCCATATCGAGCATCATTCGGTCAGCTCCCATATTCGAGAGCTGACCAGCTAACAAAATTTGCAGATAGCAGACGCCATTTTCTTCGTTGAAATCACCTTCAGCATCGGTATCCAAATGGGCGCGGCGATCGGGGCTCATACAAACATAATGACACGCTTCATGTAATGCTGAATGAACAGGCGTATCAAACCTTAAATAGAGTGAGTTTTCGATTAACCCCGCTTCTCGCTCGCCAAAAAAACTACCTGGAATAGCGGTGTTCTCTGGTACGAATTGAATGTCTAAGCCGTAAGTTTTGAGTAAATCAGCGAGTGCTACCTGCATAGTTGAATCGCAATTTAAGACATTTGTCGGATCAGGTTCAGTCTGCTTCACGTCGCGCATCACCAATAATATGATTAGCCACCAAGCCTGCTAAAGTGAGTCCAAATAACGACGGCATGTAACTGACCGTGCCATTAACGGCACGTGCGCGGCCCCGTTCAACTGCTTCTGGTGGCAAGGCTGGGATAGCGGGCTCAACGGAATAAACGGTTTGGATACCCTTGCCAACACCACGTCTTTTAACATGACGACGCAGCTGTTTCGCCAGTTTACAAATCGTTGTATCCATCAAGTCACCGGTACGAATTTGACTCGGGTCGAGCTTGCCACCGGCACCCATGCTTGAAAAAATAGGAATATCTTGTCGCCAAGCAGTTTCGAGTAATGTTGTTTTGCTGCTCATGCTATCAATGGCGTCGACGATGACATCAAAAGGGTGAGTTAACAATGTTGGAATTGTGTCAGGGCTCAAAAATTCATGTAGCACAGTGACTTGGCAATCAGGATTAATATCATGAATCCGTTCAGCCATGACCGATGCTTTTTGTTGCGCTAGGGTTGAGTGTAAAGCGATCAATTGCCGGTTTATATTTGAGGGAGAGACAAAGTCATGATCCACTAAGGTTAGTTTACCGACACCTAGCCTAGCCAATGCTTCAGCGACATAAGAGCCCACGCCACCAATCCCGGCAATTAAGACATGGCTAGATTGCAGACGTGTGATGCCGTCATCACCAATTAAAATATGGCTACGTTCAAAAATAGGTGGAAGCATTGACATGAATAGTAGAGTCTTAGCGAAAACAAAGTGGTATGTTAACTTATTCCACCCGTGAAGCGCAGGGCACGCAGTAAGTGACTGAAGGATCAATAGCAAGCCGCTTCGGATCAATTTCATTATCGCAACCGGCACAAAAGCCATAATCACCAGACTCGATTAGTGCCAAGGCCGTGACAATTTGACGTAACTGCTGTTGTCGCAATCGTGTCGTTTCAATCGCCATTGATTGAGACTGCATGGCATCTACACGTGATACGCGACCGACACTGGATTGATCTAAAATCACTGTGTCAGTGGCAGATTGCCCCAGTTCCTGACTAGCCATAAGGCTATCTCGTTGTGACAAAAGTTGTTGTTTAAAATGGGCTAATTCATCGTCAGTCATGATAACGATCCCCTATTTATTAGGTTTAAAATGTTTAACAGAATGCTTGAACTCAGCGATGGATGACACAGACTGATCATAACGCAGTGAAATATACTGTGCAGTGATATGACCAATATCTGTTTGATAATGCGGTAATGCGTGTGTCATTCTACGGGCAAAATCGATTGGGCCTTCATGAGCATACCGTGCGACTAAACCAAGCTTAACAAAGCGTTGGCAAAATTGTTGATAAGTCGCCACAACAGGATCAGGTTCGCGTCGCGGATACAGTAATACCGCAGACGTAATCAATAAAATAAGACTAAAAGCAGCAAACAAGGTGATAGCCATACTTTGCCAATTGGGATTAATCATGCCCAATTTTGATAAAAATGACTTTTGTAGTTCAGGACCATAAGCAAGAATAGAGCGGTTCCAAGCATTATTGACCGCATCCCAATTATTTCTAAGTTGTTGCCAAATATCAATTAACTGTTCACTTTGGGAAAAGAATAGCGGGGCACGTAGTGCGTTCGGCAACAGTTCTGACATGCCTAATTCAATACGATCTTGCGAGACAGCGGCAGTAGGATCAATACGAACCCAACCTCTATCTTGCAACCAAACCTCTGTCCATGCATGGGCATCGCGTTGCCTGACCACTAAATAGCCATCAACGGGATTGATTTCACCACCTTGATAGCCAGTGACAACACGGGTTGGAATACCGGCCGCACGCATTAAGACGGTAAAGCTAGCAGCATAATGTTCACAAAATCCTTTGCCACTTTCGAATAAAAAGCCATCGATCGTATCGCCAGTTAATGCTGGTGGGGTTAACGTGTAATAAAAGGGCTGTTGATTAAAATGATTCAGCGCCATGTCTATGATATCTTCAGGCGATTTTGCTTTTTGTCGCCATTCTTCGGCTAATGCACGGGTTCTCGGGTGGAAGCCCTTTGGCAAGATGAGCGCTTCATTGAGATAGTGGTCAGTATCAGGATTCATTGAAAACCTGGTGTTTGAACTTAACTGATATTGGGTTCGCTGCTTAATAGGTTTTCGGCTTAATAATTCCCCTCCGTAAGCAAGAGAGGCGCCAAAACTAGTTGGAAATACCGTGGGTACATCTAAAGCAAATAGCCAATGTTCATTATGGGGTTCTAATGTCACTGTGTAAATTGATGGCTGCCCGGTTGTCGAAATAATGGGGGGACGTGGCTCAGAATGCGATGGTAATGTTAATTCACGCCAAGTGGTGCCATCAGTGTTCCACAACACAGGACCTCGCCAATAAAGTTCATGGCCAGCAGGCATAGTCTGATCAAACTTAACCCGAAACGCGACAGCATCGGATTGAATCAATTCGCTTATTTTACCCAAGGACATACTATTGCTGATCCCTGTTTGAGCAGTATGCGCATCCTGCGGAAGACCCCATAACGGACCCGCTATTCTCGGGAAAAGCACGAATAGGATGAGCATTAAGGGAATGGCCTGTAATAGCATTTTACTAGCCAATTTTAACTGCGCCATTTTACTGAGTACTTGTTTAATATCATTCAGACTAATCAAACAGCTCGTCATTAAAATGATGATGACTAACATCAGTGCTGCTATTGGGATACTCTGTGAATATAAGAAATTCGTGACAACCAAAAAATAGCCCAGGAAACAGCTAATGTAATAGTCACGGTGATTGCGTATTTCAACTACTTTTAAACCAACCATCACAATTAATAAAGCAGTACCAGCATCACGGCCAATAAAATTGCCATAACTATCGAGCATCAATAAACCTGCACCAGCAGCAACAACCCACTGTACAAGCGATAGCGTACGGTGTTGGCGTCCAGGTAAAGGCCAATGTTGCCAAATGGCGAGACTTCGCCAGCTCATCATCGATAAGAATAGCAAAGCCACCCAAAGGGGCTGGTAAGAAAAATGGGGTAGTGCCGCTAAGTTAAGGCTAAGGATCAGCCAAATAAGCGAGGTGTCGGAAGGCATGGCAGTGGTGTTAGTCATACAAAGCCAATGCCGTTAAACAACGTTGTTGATGGGCGTTACCTCGGTCAACCTCAATGGTCATATTTGGCAAAACCAAGCCGTACGCTAGGCCATGGCTTTCTGAGTCTAAAACCCAACGGCAGAGCTGAGACAACCGAGATTCGGTATCGGTAAGCGATGCGGTTGCGTGCCACGATAAAACGAATTGACCAGATAAACTACTGCTAAATTGCTTAGTACGTAAGACGTCATCTCGCGCCATGGCTTTCCAGGCAATAGCATGCATAGGATCACCATCGCGATAGGGTTGTAAGCCCGAAAAGTCATCAACCCCTTTGCGCTGTATGCCATGATGGGATTGGCCATCGTTTGTGGATGATGGCAAAGGTAAATGTCCGATTGGGTTGGGGTATACCAAGGCGGCACACGCTGGCGTGAAATAAGTCCAAGTATCAAATAAACCAAAAGGAAAACGCGTTGATAGTCGAATTTGTCCAATAGTTTGTTGACCACGATGGGTACTGGGCACAGTAATGCAGTGGGCAGTAGTTTGTTGGCCAGTTAAAACGTCAACAGTCTGATGAGGCTGATACTGAAAGCCAGTGACATTCTTAAAAGGGTTCCATGAGCGTTCGTTAGACTGTTTACTGGCGACATGGAGATGGAGGCAATCATGTCGGCTAGGGTTATCAAAGCGACAATAAAAAGGAATGGCCTGGCCCAAAAAGCAGGGTTCAGAATAAGCGCCCAGTAATTCTATTTTGGCCATATTGCGATAGGTGTAATGAATCGCCAATTGGCCCATGCTAGCCAGTAAAAAGCAAAGAATATGGCCGAGACTATTACTGTAATTAATAGCGGCCAATAAAATGAGCAATAAAAAACCGCCATATAAAACACCAAAGCGCGTTGGCAAGATAAATACGCGTCTGCCTCTTAATGTATTAAAGCGCCGGTAAAGCTGGCTAATGGCATTCATAGTGTAAGGTTAAGGAATAGGCACTTGGGCTATAAGAGATGCAGAAAAATCATGCTGTGCATCACCATCCCGCGCTTGTAAACGATGACTCACCACCGCCGGTAAAACAGCTTGAATATCTTCAGGTAATGTCTGTTGGCGGCCTTCAATAAAAGCCCAAGCTTGTGCCGCGCGAATGAGGCCTAAGCCGGCACGCGGTGATAAACCATGCACATAAAGACCGGACTCACGACTAAAAGCGAGTATTTTTTGCACATAATCCACCAAGGCAGGCGAGGTATGCACTTGCGACACCTCATGCTGTAACGTGATTAAGGCAGCAGGATCGATAATGGCATTAAGTTGCTGTAATAATAGCTGGCGGCTAGTACCTGAGAGTAGTTGGCGTTCGGACTCCGCATCGGGATACCCCATAGCCAGCCGCATTAAGAAACGGTCTAATTGTGATTCCGGCAACGGGAAAGTGCCAATCTGATGGGACGGGTTTTGCGTTGCAATCACGAAAAAGGGCGTAGGCAAAGGATGGGTTTGTCCCTCGATGGTAATTTGGCGTTCTTCCATCGCTTCTAGCAAAGCACTTTGCGTACGTGGCGTGGCTCGGTTCACTTCGTCAGCTAAGACCAGTTGGCTAAAGATGGGCCCAGGATGGAAGTGAAATTTCTGAGCATCCCGATCGAAAATGGATACCCCTAAAATATCGGCGGGTAACATGTCACTGGTAAACTGTAACCGGTGAAAATCAAGGCCAAGGACTTTTGCTAAAGTATGGGCTAAGGTGGTTTTTCCGACGCCAGGCAAGTCTTCGATGAGCAAATGGCCTTGTGCAAGCAAACAGGTTAATGCCAACCGACTAGTCTGGTGCTTACCCACAATAATGTCATTAACGGCAGAAAGGATGTTGGCCGTATTAGGTGATGTCATGGTGTTATCCTAAAATCAAACTCGCCGTTATTGTGTCACACTCTATGACATTGATTTGTGACTGAACCCGGATTGTATTGTTCTAATCGAGTGACGACGGTAGAGCTAATAATTGACTGACATTTTGAGTCGTTGTTTTGGCAATCAAATCGGTGCTCTCAGGACGTAAAGCAGACAGGCTGGCCAAAATAGTAACAATAGACTCTGGTGAATTGCGTTGACCGGTTTGTCCTTGTAATGGCATATCCGGCGCATCGGTTTCTAACGCAATGGCAGTCAAGGGTAATTGGCTAAATAAGCGTCTAACACGAGTGGCTTTGTCATAAGTAATTGTCCCGCCAATACCTAACAAAAAACCAAGTTTGATATAAAGTAAAGCGTGTTGTTCGCTGCCACTAAAGGCATGGACAATACCGCCCTTAACGCGATGTTTCTTTAATAATTGAATGACAGCATCATGGGCTTTTCTGACATGCAAAATAACGGGTAAATTGAATTTAACGGCCAATTCAAGCTGTTGCTCAAATAAAGCGGTTTGGCTAGCCTTATCATGATGTTCAAGATAAAAATCCAAGCCTATTTCGCCAATCGCGATCGGATTAAAGCGGGCCACATAATCATTCAGTTGTGAGATGTCAGCAGCAGTATGTTCTGCCATAAACATCGGGTGTAAACCAAGTGCATTATGGAGCTGAGATGAGCCTTGGGTAAGAGATAATAAATTATCCCAACGTTTAGCCGTTACACCCGGCACGATAATATTAGAGATACCAAGTTGTTCACAACGGGCTAAAATGGCAGCGCGATCAGCATCAAATACGTTAAAATCGAAATGACAATGACTGTCTATCAGCATGATTAGGGCGTTAAGGTAGGGACAGGTGAGACAATAGCGAAGCCTTCGCCGCGCGGATCGCTGGCAGCATCGAGTTGTCCGGTTTGTTTATCAAAGATAATCACCTGCATATTGCCATATTGGCGTGATAACACTTTAATGTCATGGCCGTAATCTGTCAGTGCTTGCTGTGTTTGATCAGAGAAACCAGTCGATTCTAATTGAATTGCATTAGGTAAGTATTGATGGTGATAACGCGGTGCAGAGACAATTTCTTGAGCATCCTGCCCAGCAATAAAATCAAGAATGCCTAATAACACCATGGTGATAATACGGCTGCCGCCCGGCGTGCCAATGACCATAAGGCGGTCATCATTTTCAATAAAGGTTGGCGTCATACTCGATAGCGGCCGTTTGAAGGGCGCGATAGCATTGGCTTCATTACCAACAAGGCCATACCCATTGGCAGAGCCGATTTGTGAAGAAAAATCATCCATTTCATCATTCAATAAGACGCCAGTACCGGGTGCAACAAAACCAGAACCAAAAGGATAATTAATACTCAAGGTAGCTGCAACGCGATTGCCATATTGATCGACGATAGAAAAATGAGTTGTGTCTTCGCCTTTACGTGATGAGTCGATCAGTGTCGTATTGTCACTGGCTATTGTGCTATCAATGTCAGCTACCAGTGCTTGAGCATAATGGTGAGTGGTTAAGTGAGGTGGGATAGCAACAAAATCACTGTCTCCTAAATAGCGACTACGATCGAAATAAGCCCGCCGCATCGCTTCGACGATCAAATGACGTTGTTGCGTTTGATCTGCCTCAGCCAAAGGCAGATAAGTCAGTTGGTTTAAAATTTGCGTTAACACAATGCCGCCCGAGGAGGGTAATGCCGCTGAACTAATGCGATAACCTTGATAATCTCCCGTCACAACCTCGCGTTCGATGATTTGATAATGATCTAAATCAGCTTGCGTCCAACTACCGCCTGCCTCTGAAACACCTTGTAATAATTTATTGGCAATAGCACCTTGGTAAAACCCAGCCCGGCCATGTTGAGCAAGCTGCTCTAAGGTATTCGTTAAATCGGTTTGAACCAGAAGGTGATTGTTATTAGGTACGGCATCATTATCCAAGAAGATAGCGGCTGCAGCGGGTGACGTTTGCAGTGCGTTTAATCGAAAACGGGCCAATTTTTGATAATGTTCAGAGATCACAAAACCAGACTGCGCATGATGAATAGCAGGCGACAAATTTTGTCGCAGTGACAAGCAGCCATAATGCTGATTGATATGATCTAATGCCGCAGGTAATCCCGGAATGCCTGCGGCCAGTGGCCCATCAAGCGAGGCCGCTTTATCATGTTGACCATCAGACCCTAAATACATGTCTTGGTGAGCGGAACCGGGCGCCATTTCGCGGCCATCGATCATGACTTGGTGTTGGTCAGCGGCGCGATGCAATAACCAAAATCCACCGCCGCCAAGGCCAGAACCAGCAGGCTCAACTACAGCGAGGACCGCACTGACAGCAACAGCGGCATCAAAGGCATTTCCGCCTTGCTTGAGTATGTCTAACCCGGCTTGTGTCGCTAAAGGATGTGCCGTTGCAATGGCGGCTTGATGGGAGGGTGTAACATGGCTACAACCAATGAGAGCACTGAATAGGAGAACAAAGACAAAGCGCTTGAAAGTGGCCATTAACGATGGTGTTTTTTTAGAGCGCTATCACGTTGCTTCTCGTATTGCGCCTGCTTTTTAGCCCGGTTGGCGGCAATGACTCTAGCAGTATCGCCACCAATATGAGCTTCTCCGCGTTGCTGCGCTAATTGCATTTGCTTTTGACGTTCGGCAAAACGGGCTTTTTGTTGGTCAGATGTTTTATCAAAACAATGTGGGCAACTGACACCATGTTGATAGCTATTAGTTAATTTATCTTGTTCAGTAATCGGCATTCGGCACGCATTACATTGGTCGTAATCGCCTTTTTGTAATTGATGGTTGACGGTAACACGCTCATCAAAGACAAAACATTCTCCCTCCCACAGAGAGTTTTCAGCTGGCACTTCTTCTAAGTATTTTAAAATTCCGCCTTCCAGATGATAAACGTCATCAAAGCCTTGCTCTTTTAAAAAGGCGGTCGATTTTTCACAACGAATTCCGCCCGTGCAAAACATAGCGACTTTAGTATGTTTTTTGGGGTCGAGTTTTTGCTTAACATAATCAGGAAACTCCCTAAAACTATCTGTTTTAGGGTTAAGTGCGTTCTTAAACGTACCAACTTGTACTTCGTAGTCATTTCGAGTGTCAACCAGTAACACATCAGGATCACTGATTAAATCATTCCAGTCCGCCGGTTTAACATAAGTGCCGACAACTTGCTTGGGATCAATACCTTCAATGCCCATGGTGACAATTTCTTTTTTGAGTTTGACACGGCTACGCAAAAAAGGGGGGTGGTCAGTGAAAGATTCTTTAAAACTTAAGGATGCAAGCCGGGAATCGGATTGTAAAAAATTCAGCACAGCATCAACATCCGCACGGCTACCAGCAATGGTGCCATTAACGCCTTCTTGAGCTAATAACAAAGTGCCTTTTACATCACGTTCCAACATCAACGCCAGCAGAGGAGGTTGAATGGCTGGATAATTATCAAGTGCGACAAATTTATATAAAGCACAAACAACGATATGAGACATAGTGGATTTCCGGTTCAGTCAATCAGGAACAAAACACCCTCATTTTACTGCTTTTTGTGTGACTTGTCCTTGTTATAACACCAAGGATTGATCCCTATAAAAATTAGGGTTATCCTGAATAATAAATGGGTTTTAACGACGAAGTTGTAGTTTTGACATTAGAGTGTGCCTGGAGGCCATCATTATGCAAAATCTTAAAGCGTTTAAATCGCAAAACGAAGAATGGCACCAAGAACATGCTGAGTGGACTAAAGAAACATTACATTGGCAACAACAAACCCGGCATTTAGTCGCGATATTGTATCAATTAGAGCGTGCCTTACCAGAACATTCCCTGACATTAACTCGTCATGTTGCAGTGGTCAAAGAACATCAGAGACTGGTAGAGGAGTACGAAAGCGAACTCGATGAAGAATGTAAGCCAAAATATCCCGGTTCGCATTCAGAAGATGAATTGGGAAAAATGCATCTGAGTTTATGCAAAATGCACGATAAAACAGAGCAAGATCACAAGAGATTGAGTGCAGACTACGCAAAAAGTTTGGCGGAGTTTAGAGCGTTAGCCCAAAAGTTACTGGATTAGATAACGCGAACAATAATAACTAGGTCCAGCTACGCACAGGCCCTGTGTCAACGTGGATGAAACCAGATTTTGGATAATAACCGACACCACCTACTTTCATCGCCAAGGCAGCTGAATTCAATTTAGCTAAATCGCAACCTGGCAATGCCACATCAATCGCTTTACCTTGCATATGGAAGCTTTTTTTAGCAACACCACTGCTATTTTTTTGCAAATTGGCATTGGTAATAGGTGAGCGATAGCCTGAAATGACATTAAAAGCTTTTTTACCACCGACTTGTTCATGCAGTAAATTAAGTAGGTTGACTAATTGAGGATCAATATCCATCACATCACCGGTACGGTGGTCACGTAAAATTCGGTTAATGGCAGCCAGCTCGCTGATTTGATATTCACCTTCAGCCCAATACGTTGCGTTGACTTTCTCTCCAGTATGGAGATTGTGTAAAGCGAGTGTACGGTCAATCGGGTGACTTTTAGCGAATGCTGTTGCAGGGAGAGCAAGAGCGGTGGTAATACCTAAACCGTATTGTAAAAAACGGCGTCGACTTTGTATGATTTCTGGGTGTTGCGAATGTGATTTTGAGGTCATATTTTTACCCAAGCCTAAAGGCCTATTTTTATATCCGAATTTCGATAGCGATTTTCAGTTTAAAGTGCTGGATTATAAATAAAATAATTTATTTAATACAGTTTTTTTATCATGCGTTGATCGCGCTGATAAACATCAGGTAAAAATAATACGTCATCTCCTAGGAATGAAACTGTGAAGTAGACCGCAAAAATGTTCAAAGGGTCGTCAAGAACGACACCATGATTATGTTCACTTTCAATACGTTGAGTGACGCTACCATATGCCTTATGACCCATCAAACTGAAGTTTGCCAAACTCACAGGATCAGCAACACGAATGCAGCCCGAGCTAAGAGCACGCTTGGTTTTGTTAAACAACGATCTACTAGGCGTATCGTGCAAATAAATCTGCCAAGGATTCTTAAACATAAATTTAAGCCGGCCTAGGGGATTGCGTTTGCCGGGATCTTGCCTAAAAGAAAAAGGCAGCGGCGTCTGAGTGTCATGCATTTGCCAATTAATGTTGGCAGGATCAAGCTCAATTTTAGCCCCACCAATTTTGGTAAACACGCGAATAGTTTGTTGGTAAAAATAGTTAGGGTTTTGCTGTTGCTTAGGCAATAAATCAAGACGGGCTAATTTACTGGGCACATTCCAAAAAGGATTAAATACCATATGGCTCATTTGGGCTGAAAAGCTCGGTGTTTGCCGATCTTTTTTACCGACAATGACATTCATCGTTAACCGTTCCTCACCATCTTCAAACGCTTGCAAACGGTAGTTAGCAAGATTAATGAAAACATGCTGTTTACCTAGATCTCTTGGCATCCAACGGTGACGTTCCATGTTAACTTTAAGTTGGTCTAAGCGAGATTCGAGTGGAATATTTAGCGTCTTGAGCGTATTGCGCCCGATAATGCCATCGACCTTTAAGCCCGAACGTTGTTGAAAGCGTCGAACAGCATGTGCCATGAGCGGATCATATAAAGTCGACGGCACAGCATGCGTATAGGCAAAAAAAGCATCTTCGACAGCCAAGCGTGATTGGATCAATAAAACTGTCGGATGACTATCACCCGGGGAAAGTTTGGGTGAGGCGGGAATTGTTTGCCAGCCCCCTTGTTGTGCATAGCGTTGATAACGCGCATAAGCAGCCATCAGTTTTTGATAGTTTGCCGTTGTCGGCGCTAATAAGTCGAGGTGATCTATTAGGTGACGTGAATCAATGGCATGGCTGATAAAGGCATTCTCATCAAATTTAACTTGTGGAATATGCCAATCGGGATCAACGGTTAAAGGCGCTGTTCGGCCTATTTTCAAGTCCCGGCTTAATGTGGTTAAGGCTTCAGTGAAAAGCCGATTAAACTGAGCTTGTTCTTGAGGATTAGCGCTAGCAGTGAGTGAGCGTAGCGTCTGATAGTGATAATTATCGGGTGTTAAACCATGTTTGGCTGAGTCAGCAATAAATTGAAGCCCTTCTTTAGCCATAGAACGAGAAAGGGAATTGCGAAACCAATTGTAATCCTCGACCTGCTGTCCTGATATTGGCTGGTTAGAGGGTGCAGCAGTGACATAAGCCGGCGATAAAGCGAGCAGTGACAGCATCCCTATGACTAAAACAGGAACCGACCAAAAGGATAAATTGACTTTCACTGCTATTCAGAACTCCATTAATACAGCATTGTGGCTAAGACTATTATGCCAGACAGACTTTATGAAATTGGTGTTCTAGTTCTAATAAGTAACCAAAGAAAGAAAGGGCCGCCCAATAAAGTGGTAATAACACCAACAGGAATTTCAGCAGGGGCGATGAGCAATCGGCCAATCGTGTCACAGATAATGAGAAAACCACCCCCAAACAAACAGCTAGCAGGAATAAGCCAGCGATGATTTTGACCGATCAATAAGCGGCAGATATGCGGCACCATCATCCCCACGAAACCAATCGGGCCGCATAACGACACAATAGCCCCAATACATAGCGACGTCGTCACAAAGAGCAGGAAACGGGTTTTGCGCACATTAACACCACGGCTTAAGGCGATGTCATCCCCTGTTGTTAACAAATTGAGCTCATGGCTAAGATAAAAAATAACCGCAACTGCAAACACAATAAAGGGCAGGAGTTGCCATATTGCATCATAGCCCACGATACTTAGACTACCCATTAACCAGCGTATTAAACGGTAGGCATCAGGCAGGTCATTAAGGTATTGAATCAATAGGATAAGGCTTGAGAAAAAGAAACTGATCGCAACACCGGTCAACAACAAGGTGTGTAATGAAAACCCGGTACGCATACAACTGATGCCATAAACAAAGCGGATTGTCACTAAGGCACCGATAAAAGCGAACAGTGTCGTACTGCTTAGGCCGAGAAAGCCAAATCCCACACCGAGAAAAACCGATAATGCCGCCCCAAGGGAAGCACCACTTGCTACGCCCAAGGTAAAAGGTGTTGCCAAAGGGTTATGAAACATGGCTTGGAAGACTAAGCCACACACAGCAAGACCTGCACCGACAATAAAGGCCAATAATAAGCGGGGCAGGCGAATGTCCATCAATATTTTTTGCTGAATAGCGGGTGTTAAGTGATCCGACAAACCCAAATAAGGCGTAATAACCAGAATGATCAAAGTGAATAAAGTGATGAGGGCAAGGACTTTTTTGGCGGGATTCATTGCTGACCTTCACTGGTTAATGCGATGAGCTGACCTGTTTCAGGATGTGCCACAGTGACAAAACCTTGGTCATAGACTTGAGGCAAGGTAGCGGAGGTTAACAAGTCGCTAGAAGCGCCATACCATAATACTTGCCCAGATTTTAATGCCAAAATATGCTGGCTATGCTGCACGGCATGATTGATATCATGCGTTACCTCAATAATCGTAATCTGATGTGTTTGGTTAAGTTGTTGAATCAAATCATGTACGTCAACTTGATGATGGGGATCTAAAGAACTTGTCGGTTCATCGAGTAACAGCATCGGAGCCTGTTGGCAGAGTGCAGCAGCAATTTGTACCCTTTGATATTCGCCGCCACTTAAAGAAGCACAATGTCGCTCTAAAAAAACCGCGATGTCAGTTAATGCAACGGCAGTATCGAAAGCGGTTTGATCAGTAGTAGACCAAGTGGCAAAGGCATCATGATGGGCATAACGGCCAAAACGAATAAAATCTGACACGGTCATATCGAGGATGGGATGGTTTTGACCGACATAACTGACAGAGCGGGCTAATTGCTTTTGGCTTAACAGGCGAAAAGGCTGTTGTTCGAGCGTGATGTCACCGGTATCGAAAGAAATAATCCCCATCAAAGCCTTGAGAAAAGTACTTTTCCCCGCGCCATTTTGTCCAAGAATACATAAGTAATCCCCTTTGGCGACGTCGACACTTACCGAGCTTAATAAGGCTTTTTCGCCGATACTAACGGATAAGTCGGAAACAGCAAGGAAACTCAAGGAGTGCGTCCTTCAGGCCAAACTAATGTTGGATGAATAAGTCGAGCAAATTGCTCGAGTAACAATATCACCCGTGGGCCAGGTATTGTGGCGTAATCAGCTTCAATAAGGTGCACCTGATGGTTTTGGACCGCATTGACAGACGTTAAGGCCATCCATTGAGACTGAATATCGCTTAGTGAGGCTGAGTGGTCATCAGCGTCTGGAAAGAGATCGATAATGACATTAGGGTTAAGGCTCAGAATACCTTCTAAAGACAAAGATGGCACTTTTGGATAAGCCCGCTGATAGGCATTCTCACCACCGGCAATCTGTAACAGGTCATTATAAAAATCCTGCTGCCCGGCAATATAAACGGTATCAATCGCGTTATCGCCTAAGTGATGGCTAATGGCGATCATCACGCGTGGCGGCGTTTGTTCGGCCACAGTCTGTCGAATAAAGGCAATCCGGTCAGCCATCTGCTTTAATAATTGCTGTGCTGCTGCTCGATGGCCTGTGGCATGGCCAACAGTGTCAATCGTCGATTGAATATCAGCCAGAGTCCGGTTGTTGACAGCAAGAGTATCAATACCCAACTGATTCAATTGCCGAATAGTTCGTTGCTGTGAAGCAAGCAAAATGACCAAGTCAGCTTCCAATGCAACGATGGCTTCTAAATTTGGGTTTATAAACCCACCGATTTTGGGTAATGCTATCGCCGCGCTGGGGTAATCACAATAATCGGTGACCGCAATAACTTGCTCTCCAGCACCAACCGAAAATAAAGTTTCTGTAATATGAGGAGACAAACTGATGATACGAGCTGGCGCTTGTTTTGGCCAAAGTGTTGTCGCTCCAACAGAAAAAGCGAAGGCAAATTGAATCAGTAACAAAGATAAAAAAAGTGGCCAACGTCGTAACATGATTTAGCCTCCTAGATTATCGGCAAAAACGTTATTATAAAGGGTAATAACGGCCTAAAGTGAGATATCAAAGACAATGACAGCAGAGCTAACTCAGAATGCCATAGCAGCAGATTGTTTATACGACTTAAATGACATCAATCAAGCCTTAGATGAATTGGCCGAGCAACTAAACCAGCATTATGCTGGAATGAAGCCAGTTTTACTTTGCGTGATGAAAGGGGCTTTAGTGACCATGGGCCAATTATTGCCCAAGCTGACTTTTCCATTAGAAATCGATTACATCCACGCCACTCGTTATGGTGACAATTTAGTCGGTGGCGAGATTAATTGGCACCACAAACCCAATATGGATTTAACGGGTCGGGATGTGGTGTTGATAGAAGACATCGTCGATCAAGGTGAGACACTGAATGTCTTAAGAGCCTATTGCGTTGAAAGTAATGCAAAATCAGTCTCTTGTGCCACCTTAGTCAATAAAGCCGATGTTGAACAATCATGTGAGCCACCAGAGTTTATAGGTCTGCAAGTCCCAAACCGTTACGTTTTTGGTTTTGGCATGGACTACCAAGGTGATGCACGAAACTTGCCGGGTATTTATGCCTTAGCAGAGTCATAATCATGGGCCAATTAGCGATTATAGGTGGTACCGGCTTAGCTAAAATGGATAAGTTGCTGGTGGTTCGCCAACATAAAATCGACACGCCTTTTGGCAAACCATCAGCTGAGATCATTGAAGCGAGGGTCAAGAATAAGACGGTCTATTTTTTGCCAAGGCACGGTGAGCAACACACGATTGCACCGCACCGGATTAACTATCGGGCGAACCTTTGGGGATTGCAGTCATTGGGCGTCACAGAAATCATCGCCGTCGCCGCAGTGGGTGGCATTCAGCCTAATGTAGGGCCAGAGACCATAGTCTGTCCCGATCAGCTTATTGACTACACCTACGATCGCGCACACAGCTTTTTCAGCGACGATTTTTTAGCTAAACACCATATAGATTTCACTTACCCTTACATTGAAACGCTGCGACAGAGATTATTAACAGCCGCTCAGCAAGTGGCCATTGAGATGATTGATAATGGCGTCTACGGGGCAACGCAAGGGCCGCGGCTTGAAACAGCGGCTGAGATAAAACGGTTGGCACAAGATGGTTGTACGTTGGTAGGGATGACCGGTATGCCTGAAGCGGCATTAGCGAGAGAACTAGGCTTAGATTATGCGTGTTGTGCGCTTGTTGTAAATTGGGCTGCAGGACTCTCTGGTCAAGTGATCAACCTATCTGAAATAGAACAGGTTGTCTCCACTGGAATGGCATCAGTCGAACAAATTTTAATACAGTTTATCGAACAAAGTGGCTTAGATTAAATAAAGCGACTTAGATTAAATTGGGACTAAAGCGGTGTGAGCTTGAGTAATGCGCCAATATTCGGATGATCAAAGAACTGTAGTTTACCGCTGCGAACACGGCGGGTTTCTTTAAGATAAGGTCTACGTTCACCGCCAGTATCTGACCATTCTTGATTGTGAATGAAGCGATCTAATTGCAAATCAACCGTGGCATATAAATAGGTGCCTTTATGTAAACGGATGCGGCCATCAATCAAGGGGCTGCCAATTTTGACAGATTTGGCCTTTGACTTTGTTTTAATGGGTTGTTTCCATGACTGATGATAATGCACTTGATAGCGTGATGAATTTCTTAATTTCGCAGCCGAATCCGTTAAGGTACTGTTGGCTGCAGGTTGAATAAAATCATTGGTTGATCCAGGCGAGAAAGAGGCCCCAGGGACCCTTGCAACTGGTGCTAACTCATCGCTGACCGAGTTAAGCTGTTCAAAGACAATTAACTCAACGTGATACCACTGCTCAGCAAAACTGATCTGACTGAAGGTCAAAAAACCAGCAAAGCCAATGGTTTTCAGTAATTGAAGGAATAAGGTCGTGCTACGTCTGCATTTTTTCATGGGGACTATTGTGCTATTGACGGGCAAAAATGTCCAAGGGAAATCATAAAACTGCCTTAATTTGCTGTTATTATAGGGTTATAAATCATATGGAATAATTAGGTGGAACAGATGTTGGGATTTTCTGAATTTGCAATAGCAGTACTATTCTTTGTTATCGTCGCGATTTTCATGGGTGTGAAATCGGTACAACAAGGGCGAGAATATACTGTAGAGCGCTTTGGTCGTTATACACGAACATTGAGGCCAGGCCTGCGTTTCATCGTGCCAGTCATGGACAGTGTTGGTGCCAAAATCAATATGATGGAACAAGTATTGGATGTGCAATCGCAAGAAATTATCACTAAAGATAATGCCATGGTCAGAGTCGATGGTGTGGTGTTCTTTCAAGTCGTTGATGCGGCGAAGGCAGCTTATGAAGTTAACAACCTCAATAATGCCATTTTAAACTTGACCATGACCAATATCCGGACCGTAATGGGGTCGATGGACTTAGATGAGTTGCTATCAAAAAGGGATGAAATTAACGCGCGTTTATTAAATGTAGTGGACGATGCAACGACGCCTTGGGGCGTTAAAGTGACTCGGATTGAGATTAAAGACATTGCACCGCCGGCAGATTTAGTTGAGGCCATGGGCCGTCAAATGAAAGCTGAACGTGAAAAAAGGGCTAATATCCTTGAAGCAGAAGGGTTTCGCCAAGCTGAAATCTTAAAAGCAGAAGGTGAAAAGCAAGCGGTAGTATTGGATGCTGAAGGTCGTCGTGAAGCCGCGTTTCGTGATGCAGAAGCCCGCGAGCGTCTAGCTGAAGCCGAAGCGAAAGCAACCACAATGGTATCAGATGCGATAGCTGGCGGTAATGTGCAAGCCGTGAACTACTTTGTTGCCCAGAAATACGTTGAAGCCTTAAAAGATATGGCGTCAGCGGATAATCATAAAGTGATCTTCATGCCGTTAGAAGCAAGTAATCTGATGGGGTCATTAGGCGGTATTGCCGAGTTAGCAAAAGATGCTTTTGGTAACAAAGGAGCCTAATATGCCATTTGTTTTAGATTATTGGCATTGGTATATTCTTGGTGTGGCTTTGGTGACGATAGAGATGCTGGCACCAACATTTTTTGCATTATGGGTGGGCATTTCAGCCTTTTTGACTGGTACTATTCTTTACTTTGTGCCGTCATTAGCGTGGGAATACCAAGTGCTGATATTTGCGGTGCTTTCCATTGCGAGTGTACTGACATGGCACCAATATTATGTCAAAAACCCCATTGCAACCGATGAGCCATTATTAAACCGCCGAGGTGAACAATATATTGGCCGGATCATTACGATCAAAGTGCCGATTGAAGATGGTCATGGCAAAATAAGCATTGATGATTCAACATGGAAGATAAGAGGCCCAAATTGTCCGATTGGCACTAAGGTCAAACTCACCGCTTTAAACAATGTCATTTTTGATGTCGACATCGTCGAGTAGCAATACATCCTAAAGCAATGACGGCATTTTTTAATACGGGACTGACTCAACAACAATTCCTCGATCAATACTGGCAAAAGAAACCGTTACTGATTCGTCAAGCGTTTGCTAATTTTGAATCTCCTATTAGCCCGGATGAATTAGCCGGCTTAGCCTCTGAGGCTGATATCGAGTCACGCTTAATTGTTGAGAAAGGGTCAGCGTCATCTTGGCAAGTATCGCATGGGCCATTTAGTGACCAAGATTTCACTGATTTACCCAAAAGCCATTGGACACTATTGGTACAAGATGTCGACAAACATGTGCCAGAAACTCAGCCTCTGCTAACGCCATTTCAATTTATTCCTAACTGGCGCCGTGATGATTTGATGATCAGCTATGCCCCTATAGGCGGTTCTGTCGGACCGCATACCGATGGTTATGATGTCTTCTTATTGCAAGGCTTAGGCACACGGAAATGGCAAGTCACAGACAAAGCATTACACGATACGCCCTTAATAGAAGGTATCGATTTACAAGTGTTGTCTGAGTTTGAACATGCTGATGAGTGGTTACTAGCACCGGGAGACATGCTTTATTTACCGCCGCACTTTGGCCATCATGGCGTGGCAATGAATGATTGCATGACCTTTTCGATCGGCTTTCGTGCACCAAAACAAACGGAAGCGATGGATGCGGTGTTGAACGAGTTGCTCGAACAAGGCTTAGCAAAGCGGCATTATAATGATCCTGATTTGCAAGTGGTTAAACACGATCATGAAATTGGGCCACAGGCAGTAGAAAACCTCAAACAACTGCTTCATCAAACTATTGATGATGCAGAGCCAGTATTGCTCAATACATTGGGAAAACTAGTGACAGAAACTAAGCCCAGTTTAATAGATTTAGCTGATGCGTTGTTTTCTGAGTCAATATCATCGCAAGAGGTGATGAAGCAGTTTGACCAAGGTGACACTTTGCAGAAAAGTCCTTATCATCGCTTTGCATGGGCGAAAAATGGGATGGGTGGCGATATCTTTGTCGCCGGCGAAGTATACCGATTGGCGCAATGCCAGCGCGAACACTTAATACTGTTAGCTGACAATCCGGAAATAACGCAACGTGATTGGCAGCAGCTTAGTTCTGAACCGGAGGCCGTAGCAACCTTATGTTTACTAATTGCTGAGGGTGCTTGGCTTTGGCAAACACCGGGAGATACAATTAACTAACGTCGTTTGGTACGGACAAAGACGGTCTTATGGCATTTCGGACAGGGCGGAATGCGACTTGTTTTGGTGAAGTGCAATAGCATCTCGCATTGCTGACACGTCAAAGTACCGAGCCGCGTTAACTCACCGGTGTGATATTCCTGAGCTCGTTTGGCTTGGTCTGCAAGTTGCGTGAGTTGAATGCCTGTTTTATCGGCAACGTGTGAAAAAGCATCTAATAGACGATCTTCAATTAACTCAATATCAAAACTAACCCAACTTGAAATAGCCTCACCAGATTGTGATAAATGGGATGCTAGGGCACTGACATCTCGATGTAAGTACTTGGCTAATTTATCGGCTTCTTCTTGTGTTAGCTCTTTTAGCTCAATTGCTTGGTGCTTGGCTTTATCGATATGAGTTTGCAAGGCGGGAAGCGCGTGTTGTTCAGTATTCTTGATGAGATGGTGAACACGTTCCATCATCGTGTCATAGGCAGCAATCAGTTTTTGCTCAAGGTTCTGTTCGGACATGACATCACTCCTTTATACAGGCAACCACAAGTTTAATTTACCACATATTCAGCCGCTAGAGTCAATAAGAGGCCAAACAGGAATGATGATTGAATGAAGAAGGTAAATGGCGCGCGATTAACAGAAATTACTGAGAACGCGATTTCACATTACTGATAAAAGAGTTATGTAGCTTAATGGTGAAGTCTTTACCTTCAAGGCGTAGATTCACCTTCTGGTGACCAATAGCCATCACTTCAGCACCCCGAATAGTGTCGCCCACTTCAAGCCGTTTGCCATTAATCATTGCAATGCGTTGATAAGGTGAAAAGAGCGTCGTATTGAGCGTCCATTCGCGTTTGGCCGCTGTTTCTTGCTGATCTAATGGTTGGGTGACCGATGCGGAATAGCCGGTGGGCCGAGTTGGATCGACGAGATCTTCTGCCGTAGAAGAAAAGGGCATAAGGTACGCTAACAAAATGAAATATTTAATATTATTCATATTATAAGCCAATCCAATGTTTGTCTGTGCTCACGGTTAAAACACGAAGTGTAATCTCTGCATTAGGGTAACTTGTTACGCGATAATGCAATGTATCCCAAAATAATTCCCACCCGGTATTTTCTAATTCAGTTAAATAATCATAGAGTTGTTGATAGCTCCCAGAAAGCTTGATCGTGGCAGCATGTTCATATAACAATGTCTTCGCCTGATCTTCAGTGCCGACAGCATCTGGATCAATACTGATAGAAATATCTTTAACGGGTTCATTATTAACCGAGAGGACTTTTAAACCATCGGTATTGGCTAATAAATTTCTCAATAATGCTGTAATTTGGGTAGGAGGTACTAGCCGATTAAGTTTATCTTCAATTTGTGCCGTTTTTTGTTTTAATTCAGCTTCAGTATTGGCAACTGCTTCTTTGGCTCGTTGATGAACCGCTTTTTCTTTGACAAGCTGTGCTGTCACTTCAGTGATTTGAGTTTCTACGCTTTGGCGTTCAGAGACAAGGTTATTTTGCGTATTCTTCATGTCCTTAATGTCATTATCATGTCGGCTCAATAATAACGTGTCACCGATAAAGAAAATAACACCACAGGCGACAACGAGTACTAATATCCGTTCGCGTAAGGACAAACTATGTAAATACTGTGTAGCAGTTTGGATCATTTCGTTCATTAGCGATCTCCTCCCTGAGTATGCAGCTCGAAGTCATAAGTCTCGGTATTACTATCAGGACTACTCATTTGGAAAACCGAAAATTGCTTGCCACTAAAAGTAGCGGATTTAGCTAAACTATCGATATATTCTGGAATTAGCTCCGATCGCATACTGCTACCCTGAATGGTGATTGATCGACCACCTTCGCGTAGAGAAAAGTTTTTAAGCCAAACCTGATCAAGATGCTGCTCACTTAAGCTTTTTAAAGTCGGAGAGAACCCAGTTTGAGGGCTTAAGCTGTCATCTGCAATATGCTTAAGAATCGCTTTTTGCTGTTTAAGTTGTTTTTGTAAAGAGTCTAATTTAGCTTTCAGTAAAGGTTGTTCGCCATATTGAAGTATTTCTTGCTTAAGCGAATTAGCGTGTTGAGTGGCAGTATTCAAGGCCTGCTGTTGAGTCGTTAATTGAGCAGCCTGTTCCTCAGAACTTGAGGAAGAGAAAAAACTCGCAACAATAATCAGTGCCAGCAAAGCGGATGCAATCAACAGCATTTGGAAGGCATTAAGAATAATGACTTCGGGTTTGAACTCATCTTGATATAAATTAATCTGTTGCATGATTATGACTCAACCCTTAAAGCACCACCGATCGCCATCAAACAGGCATCGGGCAAGTCGGCAGACTGTTGGGTCGTTTCGATATCAAGCATATCAAACTGACTTGCGGTAATTATTTTGCAATCAATCCCCAAACGTTGTTGAATCATGTCGTCGAGATTGGCGATGGGCCGGGTGTTGGACATGATGACCAGTTGAGTGACAGGCACTTGACGTGAATAACTTTCGTAGTACTCGAAGGTACGTTGTAATTCAATGGTGAGTGAATCAACGATAGATTGGCTGTCCAAATCATTGTCAGAAACTTGATTGAGTGTATCAGCACCAATATTCGTTAAACGGTTGATATAGATATCATGGTTTAACAACACGCTGATTTTAGCATTGGTATCCCATAGATTGAGAAGGCCCACACTGGTTTCAGGTGCCAAGCCTTTAATCTTACCAATTAAATTTCTAGCAGCTTGAACAGCAATATCGATAGAAGCAATTTGACATTGTGCACCTAACATCAAGTCGACCCGCTTTTGTATAACAGATTTACGTGTTGCAACGACTTGTAATGCCATCCCTTCGACCGGCAGCGTAATGTAGTCTAAGACAACATCATCAATGTGGTAATCAATTAAGTCTTTGATGTGCCAACGCAAAGCAGACTGTAATTCCGCCTTATCAACCTGAGGCTTCTCCACTTGTAGAAATTCATATTCATCAAGGTTCAGAACGAAGTGGCAAGGAGTAGAATCCAGTTGGTGTTTTTTGGATAATTGTGCGAGAACGGTGGGGTGTTCTGTCAAATCACAGGGGTAAAACTGGGCATGGGTTAGGCGTGCCGTGAGGGGGGCATGATCAATAACTGCAAGTGCAATCCCCCGGGAAGTGACGATAATGCCGGCGACCTTACTATGATTTGGTTTGGCTCTTAATGGTAGTACCATTTTCCATCCTTAAGTAATCTGCCGTTGATTTGCTTGAGGGTCAATACACTTTATCGTGCACGGTAAGTAATGCGACCTTTACTCAAATCATACGGTGTAAGCTGAACAGTGACAGTATCACCCGTCAGAATACGAATATAATTTTTACGCATCTTACCAGAGATGTGTGCTGTCACAACGTGACCGTTTTCAAGTTCTACGCGAAAAGTTGTATTTGGCATTGTGTCAATAACAGTGCCTTCAAACTCAATATGTTCTTCTTTTGCCATAAATATCTATCTGTTCTACCGGAGTTAAACGACTAGTTTGCCGTAGAATGATTGATTATACAATAGTTTTCATGCTTTCAGCGGCTGCCAACGCTGATCAATATAACCTTCCAAACCAGAAAAACTGGCCTTATAACGCATTTTTTGACAATCCTCAATCCAATAACCTAAGTAGAGGTAAGACAAACCAAGTGATTGCGCTAAAGCAATTTGTTCTAAGATCGCATAGGTACCAATACTATTAGCCTCGTAATCAGGGTCGAAGAAAGTATAAAAGGCAGACAAGGCATCATCAATGTAATCCGTAACAGCCACACCGACTAACTGATTCTGATCTCTGAATTCGATAAAGCGCGTATCGCTCCAATAACTAAGCAAAAAATGCTGATAGCTTTCTTCCGTAGGATTATCCATACCAGCACCGTGATGACGCGCTTTTAAATAGCGGGCGTACAAAGCATAATGTTCAGGATTAAATTTAGCGGGATGATGATGAGATGTCATCGCAGTATTACGTTTAATACAACGCCGCTGAGAACGGCTGGCTTTAAACTGCGCCACATCAATACGAGCGGGCACACAGGCCGAGCAGGCAGGGCAATGAGGACGATAACTACTATTGCCACTGCGTCGGAAGCCCAACTGAATTAACGCGTTATAAAGGGTGTTAGTCATCGGTAGTGATGGATCAGGATACAAATTCTGAGACTGTTGATCTGATAAGTAAGAACAATCATGTGACTGAGTATCTTGATAAAATTTAACGGATAAACTCATTGGGCTAAGTACAGTTCAGGTTTGATTTTCCAAGCCTCATCGCTAGCCGGGAGAGCGCTGAGACGTGCTACCTCAGCGACAAAGTCAGCCCGAATAATTTCTTCCGCGCCCATAGAAGCAAGATGATCTGAGTGAAGCTGACAATCTATTAGGGGCACACCCCAAAAGGCCAAGTGCTGACACAATGTGACCAGCGCAATCTTCGAACTGTCACGGGCCGCACTAAACATAGATTCACCGAAGAAGACACGGCCAATAGCCACGCCGTATAAACCACCAACGAGTGTGTCGCCATCCCAACATTCGACACTGTGCGCATGACCGTGTCGATGTAATTCACTATAAGCAATGACCATTTCAGGATGGATCCAAGTTCCCTCGTCGGAAGCATCGCCAGCCTGTCTAGGTGCGGCACAGGCTTGCATTACTTCGGGAAAAGCCTGATCAAAGGTGACCTGATAAGGTGATTGTCTTAATGTTTTTCGTAAGCTTTTAGATATTTTGACTTGATTGGTATACAACACCATACGGGGATCAGGGCTCCACCATAAAATCGGATTATCGCGATTAAACCAAGGGAAAATACCCTGCTGATAGGCGGCAAGTAACCGTTGATAAGATAAATCCCCACCGGCTGCAAGCAAGCCATCAGGCAATGCCTCACTAAGAGGAGGAAAGCGATAATCATCTTGTTGTAGCCAAGCAAGGCCCATTTTATTAGCTTGCGAGTTGGGCGTTAAGCTCTTTAGACCAATAAAGGGCATCTAAATAAACATGTGCCATTATTTCAGTTGGGATAGGTGAGCTAGCCAAGGCTTCCCAATTGCCTTGTTCATAATTTAACGTATCACGCAAAGCCTGACCTGCAGCACCTTCGTGTTTCAACAAGGCGTCTTTTAATTCAGGTGATAATGGCAGTTTTTCGATCAAAGTGGGCAATGGATTATCCACTAAAGCATCGAGGGTTGAGAACAGCCCAGCAGCAAAAAACAGGTCTGGTTGACCCTTATAATGTTTGGCTAATAATTCACACATTCTAGCGCGAGTCATCGCAACGACGCGTAATTCGACGGGTTTATCATCAATACCTGACAAACCTAATAAACTAGCCCAAGTTTTGATTTTGTTTTGGCCTAACATCACAATCGCTTGCTGCGTGCTACTGACTTCACGTGGCAAACCGAAAAAGGCGGAATTAATTAAACGCAGGAGTTTATAACTCAATGCCACATCTTGATTAACAGTATCAGCCAATTCTTCTGCTTCTATCTCAGGGTTTTGCAACTTTACCAATAGCTCTGTTAACGTTTGCAGTGAAGGCGAGATCTTTTTGCGATCTGAAATCGAAGGAAAAGTATAAAAAGCACCTTGGCAAAAATCGAACTCACTGGTTTTACATAAGCCATAATCACTTTGGTCATTGACGCCAAGCGCTGCTATTTGGCTGTGATGAGATTGCCATTCAGATAAATTGGCTTCTAATGCTTCGATATTATGCTGTTGCAGATCGACTAACAGCAGTTCGTCTTGATTACCATCGGCACCATTTTCGGCGTGGCGAGCAAAACGAAAGCGTGCGTTGTCAGAGACTACCGGTATATCTTGTTCTTGCAACACAAAGGTATAATCCAATGTAGAAGCACGACCGTCTGATAAGGCGTCACGCCAAGAAGCAGGAATAGACAATAAGGTTTTACGATGCTCACTGAGCGTAGGCAAAATATCGCTCAGTTCAGATAAGAAAGCCGGCACTTCGGCATCATTGGGCAATAAGTTGCCTTCCTTATCTAAAAAAGTGAAGTGATAGCTATCGACATCAAGTCGGTTGGTAATAAAGAGGGGCTGGCGATGAATTAAACCTCGAAATTGTTTTAATAATTCGAATGGCGATTGTTCATTTGACATAGTCACAGCTCTTTCTGATTTCGAGAATTAGATCGATTCACGACCCGAGAATGCATGCGATAGTGTACCACTGTCAACATACTCAAGTTCACCACCAAGCGGAATGCCATGAGCAAGCCGAGTGATATGAATATCTTGGGCTTTAGCTAATTGGCCAATATAATGCGCTGTCGCCTCACCTTCAACAGTTGGATTGGTCGCGAGAATCACTTCTTGAATGGTTTTTTGGGCAAATAACGCATTTAACTGAGGAATGCCCAAGGCGTCTGGCCCAATGCCATCAAGCGGTGATAAGTGGCCTGATAAGACAAAGTATCGGCCTTTATAATGTGTTGCTTGTTCTATCGATAAAATATCACTGGGCATCTCAACAATACACAACTGATCTTGCCGCCGCTGTGTATCAGCACAGCGATGACAAACCGGTGTTTCACTCAAAATCCGGCATTGTTCACAATGTTGGATTTTATCCAGTGCTGCAGTTAACGCAGCCACAAGCAGTTGGCCACCATCGCGATTACGTTCTAACAAGTGAAAAGCCATCCGCTGAGCAGATTTAGGCCCAACACCGGGTAAGCAGCGAAAGGCATCAATTAACTGATCAATAGTGGGGCCAAGACTTGCCATAATGAGTATGTATTTTGCCTTTAGAAAGGGAGCTTCATACCAGGCGGCAACATACCAGACATATTGTCTTGGCTCGTTTTTTCGACCTGACGTACGGCATCATTGACCGCGGCAGCAATCAAGTCTTCTAGCATGTCTTTATCGTCTTCAAATAAAGCATCTTCAATGCTGACGCGTTTGACATCATGCTTACCCGTCATGACAACTTTCACCATACCAGCACCAGCTTGACCAGTGACTTCAAGCTTAGCGAGCTCTTGCTGTGCCTTTTCCATATTGGCTTGCATTTGCTGCGCTTGCTTCATCAAATTACCCATGCCACCTTTCATGTTCTTTTCCTCTTACTTAATCGGTTTAATTGTACTTTCTATGACGCGTGCGTCAAATGCGGCTTTGATAGCATCAACGGCAGGATCATTATGAATTGATTCTGTGGCCCGTTCTTGATCGGCTACCACTTGTTCAGCACGCTCTGCGGCTAAAGTTGACGAACCCGCTTGATCGGTAGGGCTGTCGACAAAAGTGATTGTAATCGGTTGTCCAATAGACTTCGTTAAACTGGCCTCTAACCGCTCTTGTGGTTTTTTACTGGCTAAATGGGCGAGTTCTGGCGCAATACTCAATGTCACCTTATCATTATCAAAACGCAAAAAAGCACTGTTATCAGCAAGTTGTCGTGCTAATGCCGTTAACTTTAGGCTATTAATCAGACTCAGCCAATTCTCACCATTTAACGAGGCTGAAGCCGAATTATCCGCTACGTCAACAGGCTCAGGGGCGACAGCCTCAATGGGCGGTGGCGGAGTGGGTTTGGCAGGTTTAATTACAGATTCAGATGGCACTGACTTGGCAGGTGATGGTTTAACCTGTTTTTTTGCCTTTGCAGCAGTCGTTTCAATCGGCGTTGACTGAACCTGAGGTGTGGCAGCTGGCATGTTAGCGGATGTATCAGCGATTACAGGCTGAAAGTGCATCATTCTAAGCAAGGTCATTTCAAAGCCGCTTTTAGGATCAGCCGCATAAGGCAAATCACGTTTACCATGTAATGCAATTTGGTAAAAAAGCTGCGTTAGTTCAGATGATAATTGTTGGCTAAATGTCGTTAGCATGTCGACATCATCAGATTCTGCCATATCGAGGTCAGAGACTAGCTGCAATGTGGCAATACGTTGAAATAAAGCGAGCAAATCATTGAGCACTTGCACAAAGTCACGTCCTTGCACCGACAGCTCATGTGATCGTTGCATCAGCGCTTGACCATCTTGCGAGATTAAAGCCTGAATAAGATCATACAGTTGCTGCTGGGAGACGGTGCCCAACATATCATGAATCTCAGTACTTTTAACCGTACCTGAACCATGAGAAATAGCTTGATCTAATAAACTGAGCGCGTCACGCATACTGCCATCAGCGGCTTTGGCAATGGTGTCGAGGGCATCAGTTTCAAAACCAATCTTTTCAGATTGTAAAATATTGGTCAGATGGCCTGAAATTTGGCTGATATCCAAGCGTCTTAAATTAAATTGCAAACAACGAGACAAAATCGTCACAGGCAGTTTTTGGGGATCAGTGGTGGCAAACAAAAACTTTACGTGCGGTGGTGGTTCTTCCAATGTCTTAAGCAAGGCATTAAAACTACTGGTCGACAACATATGGACTTCGTCGATTAAATAGACTTTATAACGGCCACGACTCGGTGCATATTGCACATTGTCTAATAGTTCGCGGGTATCATCGACCTTAGTGCGGGAAGCAGCATCGACCTCAATTAAATCAACAAAACGTCCAGCATCGACTTCTTGACAACTTTGGCATTCACCACAGGGCGTTGAGCTGACACCTTGCTCGCAATTCAATGACTTAGCAAAAATACGCGCTAGCGTGGTTTTACCGACGCCACGGGTGCCAGAGAAAAGAAAAGCATGATGAAGGCGATCTTGGTCAAGCCCATTGATCAAGGCTTTAAGGACATGTTCCTGTCCGACGACATTGGCAAAAGCGTTAGGCCGCCATTTTCGAGCGAGAACCAAATAACTCATAGATATAGGTGATTACCAAGCCCAAAAAGAATAGGGTGGCGACCCGTACCAGCCAAATCTCGGCGCCCGAGTCCGAAGGTTCCGTTGCTCCCTTCCGGGCCTGGCGGGTTGACCAACATTTCGTCGCGAGGTAACCGGCACAGGCCACCATAGAGAGCGTGATTTTAGTTGGTTTTTATATTTTTGGCTATGTTTATTGTATTTGTTTCGCATCTGATGAAAAAAGAAGCGTGATGAATAGGGCGATAGCCAAGATATTTTTTTATTATCAGATTACGTTTTCTACAGGGAAGATGGCTAAACCAATGATATTAACCATGGAAAAAACAGGTGATCATACTGTGTTTTGAGAGCCTGCTCACAGATTAGAAATAATATCCAAACTAAGTGAGATATAACCGGTAATTAATTGAATACTCTGCTAAAGTCAGTACCAACATTTATAAAGTCGTGGTGGGCATTGTGGCCAAGTTTAAAATCAGTAGTTTGGTTTCCTTATGTATTTATTCATTAAGTAGCCAAGCAGGCAGTTTAGACAATTTAAAAAACCTGAGTTTAGAAGATTTTTCGAATTTAGATGTCGTGGTGACATCATTATCTCGCCGACCGCAAAAATTAACAGATTCTGCCGCCGCTGTTTATGTCATCAGTAACGAAGATATACAACGTTCTGGCGCAAGTAATATTCCCGAAGTATTACGCTTGGCACCTGGCGTAGAAGTTGCGCAAATTAATGCGTCGACATGGTCTATTACTGCATGAGGGTTCAGTGGTAGATCTGCAAAAAAACTACTTGTTCTTATGGATGGCAGAACAATCTATACTCCTTTGTTCTCAGGCGTCTATTGGGATGTGCAAGATACCTTATTAGAAGATATTGAACGCATTGAAGTAATTCGTGGTCCTGCTACAGCTGTATGGGGCGGTAATGCGATGAATGGTGTTATTAATATCATTACAAAAGCCGCGCGTGATACCCAAGGTGGTTTGTTAACAGCGAGTGTAGGTACAGAAGTAGAAAGGCAAGTTGCATTGCGTTATGGCGACAAAATCGGTGAAGACTTCTTTTATCGACTCTATGGCAAATATAAAAAGTATGACAGCTCTGTAGATATGACAGATACCAATGATTCTTTTGATGAAAATGATCTAAACCAAGTCGGCCTTCGTGTTGATTGGCAGCTATCAGAAAAAAATAATTTAGAATTTCATGGCGATCTATATAAAGGCCAAGTTGAACAAAGACAGCCTGTTGCAATGCTAGTGCCAACGATCGGTATTTCAGATGTTGAAAGAGAAAATCAAGTCAGCGGGTTTAATCTGTTAGGAAAATGGACCCATACAGTCTCAGACACCGCGAACTGGAGCTTACAGGCCTACTATGATAGGGCCAAGCGACAAGATACGTCAACGGTTGACACCAAAGTCGATACATTGGATATTGATTTTAAACATCAATTTACAATGGCAGACAGACATCACATCATTTGGGGAACCGGTTACCGGCGAGTATTAGATGATTTAAGGGGTAAATACACAGTCTCTTATACGCCTGAGAGACGTTTAACCCATCGTTACAACGCTTTTTTCCAAGATGAAATCATATTGTTGCCCAATAAATTTAGTGTGATCATTGGTTCGCAATTTGAGCATAATGATTTTACCGGCTTTGAAATGCAGCCAAATATTCGTTTAAAATGGAATGTTGATGAAACTAGCCTTGCATGGGCATCAGTATCAAAAGGGCTGGGCGTAGCCGATCGCAGTAATGAAGATGTCAGAGTTAACATAAGAGCAGCACCTCCGACTCCGGGCTTTGGTCCACTACCGATACTGGTGGCTTTCGTTGGGTCTGACAGTAAACAACCTGAAAAAGTCATCGCCTATGAAATGGGTTATCGCACCTTTTTTGGTAAGCGTAACCTATTTGATATTTCATTATTTTATAACGACTACAGTCGACTAAGGACTAATGAATCAGGTGCTGATTTTGTTGAAACATCACCGGTACCTCATGTCGTATTACCTATTGTGGGTGGTTTTGAGAAGGAAGGAGAGAGTTACGGTATTGAAATCGCAGCAGAGTGGTTTGTTAATGAACAATTAACTTTGAAAGGCCATTATAGCTATTATGAATTAGATTTAGAGCCACCAAAAGGAACAACAGCGACAATGCCAGAATTGGCAGAAGGTTTAAGCCCTCAACACCAAGCCTCTTTAAGTACGTTATACCAATTGACAGATGACATTACTGTAGACACTTGGCTACGTTATGTCGATGAATTACCAAATAATGATGTCAATAGTTATATTGATATGGATATTAAACTGACGTGGCAGCCAGTACATAATGTTGAATTATCACTAGTAGGCCAAAATTTACTAGAAGGTGCACGCCACGAATACGGTGATGATCTTGTTTCAAATGCCCCAACGCAAGTCGAACGAGGCGTTTACGTAAAGGCCTTACTTAAATTCTAATGATTAAGAATTTTAAAACGCACTTTAGGGCCGTAATACTGATGGTATTCTTCAGTTCAGTTTCTGTTGAAGCTTTTGCAGACTCGACCGAAAGAACTGATCGCCAAGCACAGTTTATGGCAGTGTACTTATTACATTTCGCTAATTTTATCGAATGGCCGAAAGCGACGGGGGAAGCTAGAAATGCATTTAACCTTTGTTTTTATGCAGAAGGGAACGTTAAATCGTCTATTCGAGAACTTGCAGGTGAACAGCTGAAAACTACTGCCATCAGGCTTATAGAGGCACCAACATTTCAAGTATTAAAACAATGCCAAATTGTATTTATCGAAAAACGAAAGGTAAGTGAGTTCCAGAAAATAAAACAACAGACAGAAGGTAAGCCGATACTTTTTGTGAGTGATAAAGCAGGCTTTATTGAGCAAGGCGGCACGATAGAGTACTTTATTGAGAACAATAAACTTCGGTTTGCAGTGAATGCCGAGTTAGCTAAAGAGACGGGATTGATTCTTAGCTCAAAATTACTAAGGATTGCTAAGATAGTCGAGCGAAAAAAATGAATTTATTTAGCTCCCGTACCTTTAAAGGTAAATTGTCAGCCCTTATCGTGATGACAACAGGCCTAGCCTTACTGATCGCCGTTTTCGCTTTTACATTGAATGATAATATTTCAGTTAAGAAAAGCATACAGACAAGGCTAGAAACGCAAGCTAAAATTATTGCTGATACGAGTGTGACAGCATTATTATTTCATGATCAAAAAGCCAGCGAAGAAATATTAGCTTCTTTGGAAGCAGATCAATCCATTGTTCAAGCAGCCATTTACGATGTTGATGGAAGTCGTTATGCAACGTATACAACGGGCACTGTTATCACATTGCCAAACCAGTTCTCGTCACTGGCTTTAAAGGCGGATAAAAGCTATCAAAACCTCCATTTACCCATTCATTATAATGGTAAGGAAATCGGACAAGTTGTTATTGTTGCAAGTACAGAAGAACTGACACAACGTATTATTTACTTCATTACGACAGCACTATTTATTTTATTGGTCGCGTTACTACTTTCCTTTCTGATCACAGGTCGTTTACAAAATGAAATACTACTTCCCATCACTACTCTCACTAATTTTGCATCACGTGTTAGGGATGAGAAAGATTACAATTTACGGGTTAAAGTACAAGCGAAGGATGAGTTGGGTAGCTTGGGTGTCATGTTTAATGGCATGCTCGAGAAAATCCAAGAGAGAGATAACAATTTAGAAACGCTTGTGGGAGAGAGAACGCAGCAGCTAGAAGATAAGAACGAAGAACTATCTGTAGAAATTACCGAAAGAAAAGCGATGCTCAAAATGTTAGAACAGAGTGAAGCGCGTTTTAAAAGTTCATTCGATCAATCTGCGGTAGGCATGGCACTGATTGATAGCGAGCAGTCGATATTACAAGTCAATGATGCCTTTTGTTCTATGCTTGGTTATGATGAAAGTGAACTGCTCACCACGACATTGGGGTCGAAATTAGAGGCTGAAGATGCGATTCTAAACAAGCATTATCACCAGCAACTGGTCATCTCTGAAATACAGCACTATGAAGCAGAACAAAGGTATTTAAAAAAAGATGGCAGCCGATTATGGGGCCTATTAAATGTATCAGCAGTGCGGCATGAAAAATCTTTTTTACATGCTATGGTACAAATTCAGGATGTGACTGAAGCCCGAGAGTTATCGAGAAAACTGACATACCAAGCATCCCACGATGCATTAACGGGTTTGATTAATCGCAGAGAGTTTGAAACGCAAATAAAGCAGTTAGTAGCAAGTAGCAGTATTAATCAACACACAGAACATGCCTTACTCTACTTAGACCTTGATCAGTTTAAAGTCATTAACGATACATGTGGCCATATTGCAGGAGATGAACTACTAAGACAAATCGCAACAGTGATGAAGGAAACAGTAAGACAAGCTGACATCTTAGCCAGGCTTGGCGGGGATGAATTCGGTGTCCTAATGGGTTTTTGTAGCCAAGAGCAATCACAACGATTAGCAGAATCTTTACGAAAAGAAATTGAAGATTTTCGTTTTGCTTGGGATGGCCAAGTTTTCAACTTAGCCGTTAGTATTGGTATCGCGTCGATTAATCAAACGACCCATAATATTACTGAAATAATGCGGCGAGCGGATGCAGCCTGTTATATGGCAAAAGAGTCTGGTCGCAACCGCACCCATGTGTTTCGAGATGAAGATGAAACGCTCGCGCAACGCCAAGGCGAAATGCAATGGGTAGCAAGAATTAATACCGCATTGGAAGAAGATAAATTTCATTTATATGCTCAGGCCATTATGGATATCAAGCGGCAAGAGATTACGCATTATGAAATATTGATTCGTCTTGAAGATGAAGAAGGCAATATTATTCCTCCTGGGGCATTTCTACCGGCAGCGGAGCGCTATAACCTTATCTCCAAACTGGATAGATGGGTTATCAAGAAAAGCCTGGCATGGGTAACTGAGCAGTCAGCCTTATCTGAAGATGATTTTATTGTATCAATTAATATTTCAGGCCTCAGCTTCAGTGAACCCGGGTTCACAGAGTATGTCCTAGGCTTATTGCAAACATATCAAATACAAAATGAAAGAATTTGTTTTGAAATTACTGAAACCGCAGCGATTGCGAATTTGTCGAGTGTGACCGAATTTATAAAGCAATTACAGCAGCAAGGCTGTTTGTTTGCATTAGATGATTTTGGCAGCGGCATGTCTTCTTTTGCTTACTTGAAAAACTTACCAGTGGATTTTCTGAAAATTGATGGCATGTTCGTTAAAGATATTCTAGATGACCCGATTGATTTCGAAATGGTTAAGTCAATCAATGAAATCGGCCATGTAATGGGTAAGAAGACGATAGCGGAGTTTGTTGAAAATGACGCAATTTTAGCTAAACTTGAAGAGATTGGGGTGGACTATGCCCAAGGCTATGGGATTGGTATGCCTGAGCCAGTAGCGTCAGTACTGTCAGCAGATCTCGTAGCAGAGGATATGTAGCCAGCATACATAGAGATAAACTTTTCGAACACAATAGACCAAGTTATCGATATTTTAGTAGATTGGGGCACAGTGCTGGATAATTTGCATTCAGGGTGAGTTAAGGTGTTTGTATTAAGCATCAAAACGTCATATTTTCGGCATGCTTGAACAAATAAAGGCCATAACAAAAGCTGAAATAGTAACAATGGTTAACTGATAACAAGACATAGCGTGATGTCAGTCCAACCGTACACCTAATGCTTGTTTATAAGCCATCACTGCTGGTATAAGGCCAGCAATCATTGCAGCAATCAATATCAGGGCCAAATAAATGAGCTGGTCGATACTAAATATATTGGATGATAAATGAATACTGAAATGTTCAAGGCCGATATTTTTAGCCAATTCAAAGCTCATAGCGACACCTAATAAACCGAAGACATAGCCTACGAAGGTAACAATAACAACTTCGATTTCTATCAGTGAGAAGATAAACCAAGGACTGGCTCCCATCACTCTCATCACAGCAATTTCATGCTGTCTTTCACGAATAGAGGCGAGTAGCATCGCAACTAAACCGAGTAATGATGAAATCAGAATCAAGACAGCGATTAAACGCAGGCTCTGCTCCATCACGGAAGTGATTTGCCAAAGTTTAGCGAGGGTGACGCCCGGTAAAATAGCCAACAAGGCTTCATCACGATATTCATTGACGACACGTTGGAAACGGAAGATGGCTGTTTTTTGTTTAAGCCCGAGCATGACAGCTGTAACGGATTTAGGCGTTAACGATTGCGTATCAATAACAGAGTGGGCGGCATTCGAATTGGCGCCGTTATTCCATCCTATGTGAATGGCTTCCATTGCTGACAGACTGATGTATAAACTTTTATCGACAGGGGTCCCTGTCGCTTGAAGTAGGCCACTGATGCGAAATGGCTTGTCTTTATGAACGCTGAAACTGGTCGCACCAAGACCATGTGACAAGGTGAGTTTGTCGCCGAGTTGATAACCGAGTTTATGGGCAACTTCAGATCCTAAAACAACATCATAAACATCTTCAAAAGGCTGGCCAGCTGCAAACTGTAAGGGTTGAAGTTCAGCGTAATGATAATGGGTGAAATAATCTGGGGTAGTAGCGGTAACGCGGTAACCTTGATGAGAGTCGCCCAATGAAATAGGCACGGCCCATTCAACACTACTCAGCGTGGTAAGTTCTTGATACGTTTTCCAGCTTATATTTTGGGTAGCAGCACCCATATGAAAAACCGCGTACAGTAATAAATTGATGTCACCCGTACGTGCACCCACGATCAAATCAGTACCTGCGATAGTGCTATTAAAATTTTGTTTAGTTTGCATACGTATTTGTTCTACACCAATCAAAACATATACACTCACAATAATAGCGAGCAGCGTCAGTATTACCGAGCCCTGCCGACTCTTTAAACTATTCAAGGCGAGTTTAAAAAAGATCGCATTGAACCTAGGCATCATTGATCTCATTCATGGATTGACTGCGTGAAAAGTAGGACGATAAGGTGTGATCATGACTGACAAATAGCAACGTTAAAGGTGTTGACTCAACTTGGCGTAATAACAATTGCATAAAGGCATCACGACTTTGGTGGTCGAGAGAGGAGGTAGGCTCATCAACAATCAGTAATTGTGGTTGATGAATCATGGCCCGCGCAATGGCAACACGTTGCTGTTGGCCGACACTGAGTTGGTGTGACGCTTTATGCCAATGAGATTGCTCAATGCCTAGTGAAATCAGCAGTGAACAAGCTTTGTCTTCAACCTGTTTACTATCTTGCTGTTGATCGGTAAAAATGCAGGCTAGCCTGATATTATCTAATGCAGACAAATACGGAATAAGGTTAAAGCGCTGAAAAACATAGCCAATACGTTGAGCACGAAAATGATCACGCTGGCGGCCTGATAGTGTGTCTAACTGTGCGCCTAATACGCCAAGATATCCCTGCGTGAGGGGCAAAATACCGCTAATGAGATTGAGCAAAGAAGATTTTCCACAGCCAGAAGGACCCTGTAGAAACAAACGTTCTCCTTGTTCGACATGCCATGAAGGAATATCAAGGATAAGTGGCGATTGTGGGCTATAACTGAATTTCAGGTTTTGTATCAGAATGCTGGTCTTCATAAAATAGCTTATTTCCTTTATGATACATCATAACATTTTAACTTTTTATGCGTGTAACTATGTGTCTAAAATATCGTTCTTTAATTGGCTCTTTATTACTGCTCCTTTCGTTAACCCATCTAACAGCTTGGGCTGAAAATACACGTACAGTGCTTTGGGATGAACTATTGCCCCCGGCAGATTTGGCAGCATTGATAAATCCACCCGAATATTTGAATGAAATTGATGATGGATCACTTGAAGATAAAATCAGTAATGGGCTAGAACAAGCGCTCTCACTGGCTGCAGATGATAGCTATCAACAAGCCTTAGTATCGACCAAAGTAGTACAAGAATTCGATGGCAAACATGTAAGAGTACCGGGCTTTATTGTGCCGTTGACCTATGATAGTGAACAGCGTGTGAAGACTTTTTTCTTAGTGCCTTATTTCGGTGCTTGTATTCATATTCCGCCGCCGCCTCCCAACCAAATTATTTATGGAAAATACGAAAAAGGGTCGGCGGTGGCTGACATCTACGATGCCTATTGGGTGACAGGGGTATTACACACGACGTTGACGGAAAATGACACCGCCACGTCCGCTTATAGCTTGACGGTTACCGATGTCAGTCTATACGAGGAAGACCCTAGCTAATCAAGTGATAAGCGGCTTAATGTTTGAAATACACCGTTCCGTCACCGTGATGCAAAGTGGCTAAGCCTGAAGCGGCATCGACTATCCAGATCAACGTGATCGACTCAATAGCAGGGAATAGTTTTTGTAAGGAAACAGTCATGGAATCTAAGCTATCTGACTCACATTTAAACTGATACTTAGCTTCAAGTTCAGCATGTTGGTTCTCGTGTTCATCATGATCATGGTGACCATCATGCTCATTACCATGGCTGACAAAATGGTGTTTAAGCTGACAAATATTATCATTGAACTTTAGCCATTTATGAGGTGTTTCAAAGTGTGTTGCCACAGTGTGGATAGCAGTTCTTTCTGCTTCAGTTCGAGGGGCATACTCAAAGCCAACAAGATTCATTAGAGGTGATGTAATTTGGATTTCAACGTGATTGGCTTCCGCAACCAAGTTCATTTCAACTAAGCCGTGAACATGGGCATCTAAATGTGCATCTGCATCATCAAAAGCATGAGCAGAAAAGGAAAACGTAAGCAGTGAAGCAATAATGAGGTTTTTCATAAGGGAGAGAGGACCATTATTTAACGTTAGTTATTCTGACAACCTTCACATACGCCATGCAGTTCTAATTGAGGGCTGCTTAGCTGAAAATGTTTAGCATCAATACTTTTTTCAAGTGCAGAAATGAGCGTTGTATCAAGCCCAATTTCATTGACACTATGGCAACTGTCGCAAATCAAAAACTGTGGCGTTTGATGGGCATGGTCACAAGAGATATGTGAGCAAGCTAGGAACTTGTTAGTCGAGCTGAGTTTATGGACTAAACCATTTTCCATCAGAAAGTCCAACATTCTATAAACAGACATAGCTGGAATGTTATCACCGGACTTTTGATGATAGAGTTCAGCGATTTCATAAGTAGACTTTGGCGGGTTGTTTTCTAGTAAGATCTCAAGGATGAGACGTCGTTTTTGGGTCAGGCGACCACCTCTGGTTTGGCAATGATGCTCTGCCTGTCGGATAACAATGTCTATCTTGTTTGTCATATCACACTCTTTAACACACTCTTTAACACACGGACAATAGCATTCTAACAGTTATACTTGTCTTATCAGATGATATCTAGTGTCAGTATAAGTCTACGTTGATCTGGATCGGCAAGGGGAGAGCGGTGAACGACACCTTCACCTGAATGATCACTCCAGCTTTGTCCTTTAAATAACAATACATCACCGACTGAAACGCGATTAATTTTATTAGTATCAATCACTGTTTTATCGTATTGCCGATCAATTAATGCCTGCCTATCAGTATTGTCACTTTCCAACCATTCTGTTGTACGCCCAGAATAGGTCGTAACCAAACGACAAAGTACTTTATCGACATGGAATAAGGGACATAATGTTTTATCGACTAATTCAAAACGCAAGCCCACCTGTGCTATCTCAAATAAATCAGCGTACAAGATTGTCAACATTTCAACGTCATTGGCTAAGTGGGTATATTGCTCTTCTCCCCATTGTTCCTGTAGCCATTGCGCTACTTGATAAGGCGGTAAAATGATACGAAAAGTAAAACGGCTTTTATCTTTAAGCAATTGTTGAACATCATTTTTAACAGACTGATCTAGATTGCGTTGCCAATTAATGAGTTGTATTGGTTCCTGATAAATATCAGCTAATAAAACAGCATCATCACCTGCGAGATAGTAATGATCTGGTTGTAACTTATTGTTATGCGCTAACATCGAATTATTTTTGTAAAGACAGGAGCGAAGTTGCCAGTAGTCTTTTATTCATGCCATGAGCAGAGATAATAAGTAAGGCAGAAGGGATAACCAGCCACAGCTCGAGCGACTCAGGTAAATAAAAGCTACTAGACATGGCAATGATACCAACACTAGCTAATAATAAAGGGACAAGTGAACCATGTTGCTTATAAGCATAAGGCAGGCTTAAAACCGCCAGGATGATTACCGGTACTAACAGCGCTTGATGTATCCATTCGGCTTCAAACCAACTAATAAATGCACCACTTAGACCCGCTATAAGTAGCAGAGGGGCGGCTAAGCAGTGAATCAAACACAGCCCAGAGGTGAAAATAGCAAAATTATCTTTCATAATTGTCTCAATTAAAATGATATATCATATCATGTGGTGTAATTGACAGAATGTCAATTTTTTCTGGTTTGGATATAAAGTCAGCGTTCGTGTTTTAAGAACCTTTGAGTGGGGTTTACCCTAACTTCTTTATTTAGACATCGATCACGTGCGTTTAACCATTATAGTGCTTTTCTTGAATTTCTATTATCGCTTTTACTTCTGCACAATATTCTGCTGTTGGCCTTGCTAAAAGTCTCGGGATACCAATAGGCTCATCGGATTCTAAACAATAGCCATAGGTACCGGTACGGATTCGCTTCAAGGATTGTTGGATTTTAGGCAACAACTTTTGTTCTCGATCAACAATCCGTAATGCAACAATAACTTGTTCTTCAGAAGAAGCACGATCATTCTCATCACTTGAACCCATAGGCAGAGCTATTTGCTTGCGAGCTTCTTCAATTCGATCCTGAGTGGCGACATAAAGTGCTAACAACCTGCTTTTAAAAAACGAAAGTTGCATTGCATTCATATAACTAGACTCAGGCATGTCAATAATTTGCTTTTCGGGTAGAGAATACAAATTGGGTTTAGACGAATTCAAAAGAGGAACTCCCCGAGATAATTGGGGCCCATATCAAGCTTGTTGTTCCCATGCTGGAAATGGATCTGGCAATGTCACCCAGTAATCATTGCCTCGCAATATTTCTTCTTCGCTTAGTAGGCACTTATCCAGCGCTTTAGTAATATTTTCTTGCTCTAAACCTTGGCCAATAAAGACGAGCTCTTGGCGCATATCACCAAAAGGTTCAACCCACTTTTCTTTAATAGAGGCGAGGTATTCTTCATCCGTTGGCCAATCCTGTTTAGGGACTGATTTCCAAAACATACCGGCAAAACCATATCTCGCCATACCGCCTGCCTGACTCCATTGACCGACGAATTGAGGCCGTGATGCCAGCCAGAAATAACCTTTGGAGCGAAGTAATGTACCGTATCCCTTGGTATTGTGGATAAAGTCATAAAACTTTTCAGGGTGGAACGGACGACGGGCTTGGTAACTAAAACTACTAATGCCATATTCTTCAGTCTCAGGCACATGCTCACCACGCATTTCCTTTAGCCAACCCGGCGCTTGCTCAGCACGTTCAAAGTTAAATAGACCTGTGTTTAATACAGAGTTTACATCTACCTGTCCTTGAGAAATAGGAATGACTTTAGCGTGTGTATTAAGTGTTTTTAGAATAGCCGTTAGACGTTCGATACCTTCGCGTTTGACTAAATCAGTTTTGCTGACGAGAATAATATCAGCAAATTCGACTTGATCAACCAATAAATCAGCAACACTACGCTCATCTTCTTCTCCCAAAGATTCCCCTGTTTCTTGCAAAGACTTTGCTTCATCGTAATCTTTCAAGAAGTTGACCGCATCGACCACTGTCACCATCGTATCTAAATCTGCCACATCTGATAATGAAACACCCTGTTCATCAGCAAAGGTAAAAGTTTCTGCTACGGGTAAAGGCTCAGAAATGCCAGTGGATTCAATAACGAGATAATCAAATCGCCCGTCTTTAGCCAGTCTATTAACTTCTTCTAATAAATCTTCACGCAAAGTGCAGCAAATACAACCATTACTCAATTCCACTAGTTTTTCTTCACTGCGGTTTAGAGAAACCTCATTCTGCACAATGGCTGAATCAATATTAATTTCACTCATATCATTAACAATAACAGCGACTTTCTTATTTTGCCTATTGTTAAGGATATGGCTTAATACTGTCGTTTTCCCAGCGCCTAGAAAGCCTGATAGTACAGTGACGGGGAGTTTTTTAATGGCATTGGGTTGCATATTCAAGCCTACTTCTCAAATGGATGGCAATGTATGATATATCATATCATTTAATATTGGAAGCTTGAATTAATACACAGGTGAGGAATAACACAGGTTGAAAAGAAATCAGTTATAAATTAAAGCTATTAATAAACTGTGACTGAATAAGGTTTTGTGTAGTGCAAGAGGGGTATTACATCAGAGAACTTTGAACGCTAGTCAAGAACAGATAAAGCGATAGATTTCATGCGTAAAGGATATGGTTTAGAACCATGACCTAAATTGGCGGAGAGCGAGGGATTCGAACCCTCGATAGGGATTAACCTATACACACTTTCCAGGCGTGCGCCTTCAGCCACTCGGCCACCTCTCCGGTATTCTTGTTCCGGCATGCTATCGACCGGACGCGAAAGGTTAAACCAGTCGCCCCGGTTGTTCAAATAATTATCGCGAAAATAACCAATTAGCGCCACATTCGAGCAATTTTAAGACCACATCAGCTACTCTGTGAGCTGCGACATCCTTCAAGAATGGAATACTGCACAACCCTGAAAACCTGCCGGCCTGGATAAGCCGCTTTCTTGACCGCACAGAAAATCCGCAAATCTGCCCTGCTGAGCCTGCTGGCGCTCCCCCTTCTACCAGACATCACCATATCGTTCCATCAAGCGCTGGCGCAACAAGGGCTCATAGTAAGCAATTGCCTCCCAGACCTCCTGCTCTGATATTTCCGGATTCCC
>CAJQOM010000019.1 GCA_905479985.1 uncultured Gammaproteobacteria bacterium
CGTTTCATTCGGTGAGAAATCACCAGCTGCTTAACCTGAGCCTGTTGTGCAATATGGCCAATTTGTGACGGCGTCATATGTAAATGGGCTGCCACCCCTTTCGCTGTTTCCGGCACCGCATTGTGCATCACCAAAATATCACTGTCTAAAGCCAGCTTTTCCAAGGTGTGATAATCATCATTCATATCACCCGAAAAGGTAATCGCACAGCCCGCGACATCAACACGCCAAGCCACAGCCGCAATCGGGCCATGATGCACCGGTATCGCACTTAATATCATTTCCCTGCCAATGGGGTAATAAGTCACTTCTTTTAAATCCAAACCAACACTTTTCGTTTTCAGCTTAAACGCACTACTTTGCTCAGGATCAAGGTAATTCGATAAATAGGAAAATGCCCCTTCATGGCCAAATAAACGCGATGCAAACTGCTCCGTTGACGGCATCAAGTCATTAGCAGCTGGCCCCAGCAAGGTGAGGTTTTTTTGTCGATCCGTAAAGAAAGATCCTTTAACAAAAGCCGGCAGGTCAGCACTGTGATCAACATGCAAATGCGTCAGCATGATGACGCTGATATCTTCTAGTTTGGCATTGGCCTGACCAAAATTCACACTCGAACCCGGGCCAAGATCAACTAAAGCCCTCGCTTTACCATCTAGCCAAACAAGATAGCTTGTCGAAGCACGACCATCATCCAGCTCTGGCCCACCGGAGCCAAGCACCTGTAATGCAACCCGATCTGCCTCACAGGCTGAACTTGCCATTGCAGATTGTGACAATACCAGTGATAAGGCCAACCCTGTTATGACGTTTTTAAACATACTTTTTTCCTATTTCAACAAAATGGTGTGTGTGAATTTATATTAAAGCACTTTACCTTAAAACCCTTGAATCTCAGATAATTAAGTGCACCTATTATAGATACACTGTAAGCTAGCATCCCTTTCCCCGTATTTATACCTATTAAATTGAGCACCAACGCTATGCTTTTTACCGAACTGGGCTTACCTGAGCCTATCCTCAAAGCCATTGCCAAACAAGGCTACGACACACCGACACCCATCCAAGCGCAAGCTATACCAGCGATCATGGAAGGCAACGATGTCATGGCAGCGGCCCAAACAGGCACCGGTAAAACCGCTGGCTTTACACTGCCCCTGCTCGTTCGTTTATCGAAAGGGCAACCCGCTGGTGCCAATCAAGTCCGCGCTTTGGTGCTCACACCAACCCGCGAATTAGCCGCACAAGTCAATGAAAGCGTTGTCAATTATGGTCAATTCTTACCATTAAAATCTGCCGTTGTTTTTGGCGGCGTCAAAATCAATCCGCAAATGATGAAATTACGCCGTGGTGTTGACATCCTAGTCGCCACACCAGGTCGACTACTTGATCTCTACAATCAAAACGCCGTTCGTTTCAGCCAATTAGAAATATTGGTTTTAGATGAAGCCGATCGCATGCTCGATATGGGCTTTATTAATGACATCAAAAAAATATTAAAAGCCTTACCCGCAAAACGCCAAAACTTACTATTTTCAGCGACCTTCTCTAATGAAATTCGCCAACTGGCCAAAGGTCTGGTTAATAATCCGGTTGAGATTTCTGTCAGCCCGAGAAACACCACCGTTAAATCTGTAGAACAATGGATTTGTCCGGTCGATAAAAATAAAAAATCGCCACTGCTTTGCCACCTCATTAATGAGAATCAATGGCATCAAGTGTTAGTCTTTTCTCGCACCAAACACGGCGCCAATAAACTGGTTAAACAGCTTGAAGCTACTGGCTTAAAAGCGGCAGCCATTCATGGTAATAAAAGCCAAGGCGCACGGACTAAAGCGCTCGCCAACTTCAAAGACAATACCATTCAAGTATTGGTCGCGACAGATATCGCAGCACGCGGTATTGATATCGATCAACTACCGTATGTCATCAATTTTGACCTACCGAATATCCCAGAAGATTATGTCCATCGTATTGGTCGCACCGGTCGAGCCAGCGCAACCGGTCATGCCATCTCCTTAGTCTGCTCTGATGAATTCGACTACTTATCTGATATTGAGCATCTAACAGGCGAATTAATAGAACGTCGTGTCGTTGAAGGCTTTGCACCCGTTCATGATCTTCCTGCTTCCAGCTTGGATAAGCCCCACAAACACCGCAAACGGGTATCAAAACCATCAAGCAATAGATCTCGCGGTAACACAAAGCAACACGCTTCAGACCCGTCTAAGCCAAACCAGGCTCGCCGGAGAAGAAGACCCAGCAATCGCCCGACCTCAGCTTAGGCATCATCCAAAAAACTAAAGGGGGTGCCCATACAATGATGGACACCCCCTTTAAATGAAAAGTAGCGATGAATCTTAAATTATTTTAGGCAGTTTTCGCTTTACGACGTAAACCTAAGAAACCCATCAAAGCTGGGCCAAACAAAAATACCGCTGCTGGTACCGGCACTTCGGATACATTGGTTAATGCAAATGAGCCAATACTTTCGTAGCCGGTGAAATTAAGTTTTAACAGTTCTTCGTCCGTTAAATCACCCGCATTTGCAAACAATATAAAGGCATTAAAAGCATCAAAGCTATCTGGAATAACGGAACCCGCCGCACCCACAAGCGTGACTAGACCATTCTCATCTACACCTTGATTAGCCCTTGATTGGCCACTATTCGCACCAAACAAAGTCGCAGCCGGTGATGTTGAGAAATCATTCACTTCCGTTCCCGCATCATAAACACGGAACACATCAAAACTTAATGATGACACCACACCATCCAACAAGTCTGAAAGGTCGACTGCTAAGGGGTTGCCATTACCAATAAAGAAATCAGAACTGGTCAATAACATCGATGCATAAGAAAAATAGTTATTGCTGCCATCAGTATTGACTGTAAAAGTATTACTTGCTGAACCACCTGGACCTATTGGTGCCATACCCACTTGGCCATCAACACCACCGACAGTACTCGCACCAAACTCACTACTTAATACACTAGTATTACCATCTTCAGCTAAACGCTCTAAACCTTGTGTCGCCGCCTGACCTGTTGAAAAAGTGTCGAAACCACCATCATGGAAACCGACCCAAACAGGCGTTTGAAGCGTACCACCAGCAGGTGCATTATTAGTGAAATCAACTTGAATTTGTGCCGATGACGCTTGTGCAGCCGAACCCATCACCATGACAGCCAAACCAAATGCTGACAAAAGTTGCTTATTTAAAGCCATTTTTATTCTCCGTTATTAAAAGTTATCGATAGCGTCCAAAGCCAAATCACTTCACACACATAACCCCAATACGTCGAATAAACCAAAAACGATACTCAGTTCACAAAATTAATTTTATTTAATAATAATCTTAGCTAAAAAAGCACCAATCACACCCATGAACAAGCCTGGTAAAACATGAAATAACAGCGCATGCATTGGATCATACATACACGCAAATTGCATCACCATCGCAGCAATAGCACCTGATGCTAAGCCAAACAATAAGCCCGTCTGTACTTTATTTGTAGGCCAACACGCTTTTGCCCAAAATAGTCCCGCTAACAGAGGCAAAGCAGCCAATAACATCGTTTCTAAATAACAATGATCACGCTTACCCGCCATCGATTCTACTAATGCTGGATCCACAATGCCGTAGACATAAAAAGCCATCCAAACAAACAGCAAACCTATCGGGACAACACGCCGTTTATATTCACTCTGTCCCGAAGGAATAGCCGATCGAAAGGCCATATACGCAATCACGATAATGGCAATACACCCCACCATGGTTTCAATTGAAAACTGCACTGACCCGACTAATTGATCTAATGCGCCCACACGATAAGGCCCTCTTAACCAAGCCAAGCCGCCAGCAAACAACACCGCCATCATCAACCAAAGTTGAAAAGGCATCACAAATCCTGCCGGTTTATCGACCGGCTTAAGATCATCAACCAAAGCTGTAATTAATTTTTCATGATTATTTTTCATGGATAAATTGACTCCGCATCCCACACTTCTTGTATTTTTTTCAAACCACGTCGTAACCGTGCCTTAACCGCACTCTCACTAATACCTAATGACTCCGCCACTTCTAATGTCGTCAGCCCAAAGTACTTTGTCATCACCAGTACTTCTCGGTGATCCGCTGACAAACGCAACATCATCTTCGCACCATCCAACAACCGATTAAAGCCATCAGCACTAACATCATCAACATCTTCTAATGGGGCATCAATATTGATATGGCGATTAGATTGCCTCAAAACATCGATCGTCTTATGACGTGCAATGGTAAAAAACCACGGCCGAAAAGCCCGTTGTGGATCATAAGTATGCCTAGCCCGGTGCACCGCCAATAAACACTCTTGAACACAGTCCTCAACTAACTCAAACTGACCAAACTGCTTATGCAAATAGCCTGTCAACGCATCGGTTAGTTCAGACAAAAGCTGAGCATAAGCCACTTTATCACCCCGATGACTCGCCGCCATCAACTCAGACCAACGCGCTTCATCCGCTTGCCAACGTGTTGTTTGATCGCTGTCCTGCATATCAACTAAACCTAAGATCCATCATGACCATATTAATCCCTATACGCTTTAAAAAGACATTTCGATACATCCCACACCCAATACTGACGCATCAGATCACTTTTCATTACAAGATCCATTGCAAAGCCACGTAAAACCCGGCACGATGACAAGCAACAAAAAGACAAAACGCGAGTCTATAATCTCATGAGTAACCAAGCTAAACCACCTACCTTCAACACTTTCACCGTCGCCATTATTTGGATCGCCTTATTAGCCGGCGCCAGCTTTTTCTTCGATGATGCCCTAGAAAAAATAAACAACCCCAACCAAACCATCACCACCCACATTAATCTTGATGGCGAACAAGAAATTGTCTTAAAACAAAACCGTCAGGGCCACTATGTTGCTAATGGTGAAATCAACGGCCAATCTGTCCAGTTTTTACTTGATACCGGCGCCACCAATGTCGCCATTCCAGAACATATTGCTAACCGGCTTAACCTAAAAAAAGGCGCCGAGCACCAGACCATCACAGCAAACGGCACGAGCACTTCTTATACGACAAGATTGGATCGCATTTCTTTAGGCAGTCTCGAAATGCACAATGTGCCAGCCGGTATTAGTCCAGGCATGCAATTTGATGAAATCCTACTGGGCATGTCATTTTTAAAACATTTAAAAATGACCCAACAAGGTAAACTTTTAACGCTGAGCATACCCGAGCAAAGTCATTAGAGACCCATCATGAAATCACACCTTATTATCACAGGCTATGGCCCCGGCTTAGGGCAAGCCCTTCGCAACCAATTCGAACAAAACGGCTATCACGTCACCACAATGGCCCGCTCATCAGGCGAAGTCCAAGTGAATTTAACCGATACCGCCCAAACTAAAACCAGCATTGAACAAGCGATAACCCAATACGGATCACCTACCACCGTTATTCATAATGTCGCCGCTCTCATTAGAGGCAAATTTCTCGACCTTGATGCAGCAGACTTTGAACAAGCATGGCGGGCTATAGTATTAAGCGCCATCAACGTCAGTCACGCTGTTATTCCGGCTATGCAAGCCCAAGGTGAAGGCACACTCATTTTAAGCGGTGCCACAGCCAGCACACGCGGCAGTGCAGGATTCGGGCCTTTCAGTTCTGCCAAGTTTGCGCTACGTGGCTTAGCCCAATCGCTTGCGAGAGAATTTCAATCACAAGGCATTCATATTGTTCATCCCATTCTTGATGGCATTATTTGGTCAGAACTAAGTCGAAAACGCTTTCCTACAATCAAACAAGAAAACTGCCTACAACCCGAAGACCTTGCCAAAATATACTGGGATCTCGCTCACCAAGCCCCCTCAGCTTGGACACACGAACTCGACATCAGGCCCCAATCAGAACCTTTCTAACGAAGCCCCTTAAAACATGACAACAATGATTAACACCCCTGTCGCCATTATTGGTGGCGGCTTAAGCGGGCTATATACCGCCTATTTATTACAGCAACAAGGCATTCAAGCGACTGTCTTTGAAGCACGCGATCGCCTTGGTGGCCGCATCGTTTCTTTACCGTCATCAAAACCAACGGCGAATATTAACGCCGACACTGAACGCTATGATCTTGGCCCTTCTTGGTTTTGGCCAGACATGCATCCATTAATGGATAACTTAATTGAAGAATTAGGACTAACCGCATTCCAACAATATCAAACCGGTGCTCACCTGTTTGACCGTGGTCGAGGGAATACACCTCAACGACATGAACTTGGCATTGCCACCAGCCCAATATCAATGCGTCTCTCTGGCGGCATGTTGAGCTTAATTGAAGCGCTCGCAGCCAAGCTTCCTGCCGAATCAATTCAATTGAATCACCAGATAGCCGACATCACACAACAACCGTCGGGTGATATATCACTGACTTGCAACACCCCAGCAGGCAACACAACCATCACAACACAAAAGCTCATCACCGCTTTGCCACTCCGGCTACTCTCAGACACCATCCGGTTTTCGCCGGCCTTACCCGACAAGCTCATTAACGAATGTACCAACACGCTAACGTGGATGGCTGCACACGCCAAATTTGTTGCTGTTTATGATCAACCTTTCTGGCGGCAGCAAGGTCTATCAGGTTCTGCCAGCAGCCAAACTGGACCTTTAGTCGAAATCCATGATGCCTCAGCGATAGAAGGGAAAGCCGCTTTATTTGGCTTTGTTGGTGTCAATGCCGCTGCCCGTCAAACAGCCGGCCGGGAAACACTCATTAAAGTGATCTTGAGTCAACTGACAGCCCTATTCGGTCAACAAGCGGAAAAACCGGTCGATGCCTTTTTAGTCGATTGGTCACAGGAAAAATTTACCGCCACCGAACAAGATCAAATCGGTGCGAATAGTCACCCGATGTACGGCCTCGCTACCTCAGCCAGTCCTCTTTGGGATAACAATCTCATCATCGCTGGCACCGAATCATCCTCTAATGCCGGCGGATATTTAGAAGGCGCTTTGGCATCTGCCCTACAAGCGACACAGCAAGTAACCTTGCACAATAGGTCCAAAGCTTAACCTCTAGCAGGCGCTTGCTTACCATAAGGTTTCAACTTGCCTAACAAAATGGGTAAAACCGTTAAGTCAGCTAATAAGGCAGTTAGCATCGCAAAGGCTGTTAAAACACCAAAATAAATAGTCGGCACAAAATCTGATAACGCCAAGATAGAAAAGCCTATCGTGATGGTAATGGTGGTGTAATACATCGCACGACCGATGCTGCCATGTGATCGCCTCAGTGCCGCAGGGTAGTCCCAATCTGTTGACAGCTCACTCTTCAATCTATGCATGTAATGAATCGTGTTATCAACCGCAATACCCACACTGATGGCAGTGATAGTGATCGTCATCATATCCAATGGAATACCTGCCGCGCCCATCAAGCCCAGTACCGATAAACCGGCAACCAAATTGGGCACAATGGCAATCAAGGCGAGTTTAAGTGAGCGAAATAACAATGTGAACATTAAGAAGATCGCAAGAAAAACGACCCCCAGCGTCAAAATTTGTGATTGATATAAGCTTTGCAGCATATTATTAAACAACACTAACATGCCCGTTAAATGGACTTGTTCCTCAGCAAGACCGACTTCTTCCGTCAAACCCGTTTGAATTTTTGCCAATAAGGCCTGTCGCTTTAACCCGACATCTGACTCAAACACCCTAACTGAAAAACGTAACTGATGACCATCTTCAGATAAGTAAGGGCTTATCATGCTTTGTTTTATATCTTCCGGAAGGCGTTTATATAAAATAGACATGAAAAAATCATCCATGATTTCGCCGTCATTCAACTGCTTTAAAACATCCATGCTGGTAGCCAGCGACAAGACTTTACCCGTTTCATCTAAGTCATCCAGATACTGATGAACCGCTTTAATAGTATCGAGTTGATAACTATTAAACCAATAGCTGCTAGCGGTAAAACCTTCCTCGCCATCCAATTCAAAGTCTTCATCCTCTTCTAAAGCTTCAAATGTATGATCTGCTGTCATAAAATCGGCAGGCGCATCAATAATGATATTTAAAGGCGTTGTGCCGCCCAGTTTTTGATCAATCAGGTACATGCCTTGAAAGATTTCTGTCGACGCTTTGAAATAATCAATAAAGCGGTTCTCGACTGACAGTCGTGATATACCTATGCCGCCCAAGACCATGGCAAGAAATGTGAATAACAATATTGTGTTACCAAAACGTGCATTGAGATCAGCAAAAAAACCAGTAATGGCACCGGTTAAATCACGCTTTGGTGATAAATGCCCCGGCTTCATTAACATTAGAATCACGGGGAATAATGTAAATGTCAGGATAAATGACAGGCTCAGGCCGATAACCATAATCCAGCCAAAATCAATCACAGGCCGAATCCCACTGACCACCAGAGAGCCAAAGGCAACCATGGTTGTTATCACCGTATAAAGACAGGGGATGACCTTACTACCCACCGTTTCTTTAACCAAGGTTAATTGATCCGCTTGTGGCTTTAATACCTGTAATTCACGATAACGAACAATAAGGTGGATCGTCAGCGACAAAGCAAAAATGAGTAATAAAGCTAAAAAATTAGACGATACCACTGTAATCCGCCACTCTAAAAACCCCAGCAGCCCTATCGTCATCAGACTGGCTACCGAGGCTAACAGTAAGGGCAAAACCACCCAACGAAGCCGGCCAAAGATAACAGCCAAAATAACAATAAGAATGCCAATCACAGCCAGACTAAATACCCGTAAATCATGGCGTACAAAATCCATCATATCGGCCACAATCATCGGCACACCGCCAAGATGAATCTCAGAAAAATCTCGGTGCTTATCCAGTACTTGCCTAATAGCCGCTATAGAACTGGCTTCTTGCGCCATCAATGCAGAACTAGTGTGCTTAAATTCCCGACTTAACGATTCCAACTGGACTAATTCTGTCGGCGTTAAATTAGACTCTAATCGTTTTTCACGCAAGGCATCACGTTGATCTCTCAAATCAATATAAGCCTGATCGCGTTCGAAATTAACCTGCAAAGCCGTTGTCTTGCCATCTTCACCAACCAGCCTATTGCGGTATAAAGGACTTTCACGCAATTCTGTTTGAGCCAAACCAAGATCGGTATCAGCATCCCCTAATAAGCGGGTGTGTTGCCGTAACTCACGTAACGTTATTGCTGGGCTAGCAATCAAAGGGACATCTAAAATACTGATAACGGATTCAACGCGTTCAACGTCAAGCAAACTGTTTCTAAGTAACGCGATATCATCCAAAGTCTGACGATCAAACAAGTCGACTTCCGGTGTATAGGTAATGATCAGATAATCATCCGATCCATAGCGCGCGTTAATGGAACGGTAATAATGTAAATCTTTATCGTTCTCAAGCACCAGAGAATCAGCCGAGATATCGAGCTTAAAATCTTGAATATACCAGGCTGAAATAGCAGTCAGTAGTAGAATAAAAAATAAGCTTAAGACTGGCTTTTCAAGCAAATGTCGCTCATAAAATAATGCCAGCGAATGTCTCATAAAAAACTGATTTTTTTATACACCACTATTGCTTTGATGCCCAAATAGCGAGCTTATGCTGCATTGATTTAAGCGAAACCTGATCTTCTGGCAAGCCTTGTATCACCTTATCGTGCACAAGCAGGCGGTAAATGTATTCGATTTTATCCTTTGCAGAATCTGTCGCTTCAAACTCGACAACACCTCGCCCCTCACCGTATTTAATCCCTTCTAAGATCGCTTTTTTAAGCAGTTCTTTTTCATTCTTTAATTTTTTCATCGAAAAACCCTAATCGTTTAAGCTTACGATACTAAAATCATATCATTCCTAATTTACGCATCGTTTTGATGATAAAACACCACACGCTCTACTTCTTTCTTAGAGCCTAAAATAACCGGCACTCTTTGATGTACACCGTCAGGTTTAATCTCCATGATCCGCTCACGCCCCGTCGAGCTCATGCCGCCAGCCTGTTCGACAATAAAGCTCATCGGGCTCGCCTCATACATTAGCCTGAGCTTACCGCCATCGGTCGAAGGCTTGGTATCCAATGGATACATAAAAATACCGCCTCGTGTCAGCACCCGATAAACCTCAGCCACCATCGATGCGACCCAGCGCATATTAAAGTTTTTCTCACGTCCGCCATCAACGCCCTTCATGCACTCATCAATATAACGTTGTACCGGTGGCTCCCAAAAACGTTGATTCGACATATTAATTGCAAACTCAGCCGTCTCTTCCGGAATCGTCATCTTAGGATGGGTCAGAATAAACTCACCAACGTCCCTATCCAAGGTAAAGCCATTAACACCCTGCCCCGTCGTCAATATCATCATCGTCGTTGGGCCATAGACACAAAATCCAGCACAAACTTGCTCTGTCCCGGGCTGCATAAAGTCTTCAACTGTTGGCTCCGTCACACCCGGAGGACAACGTAAAATAGAGAAAATAGTACCGACTGAAATATTGACATCAATATTAGAAGAACCATCTAAAGGATCAAAGGTAATTAAATACTCACCTTTAGGTAGGCCATCAGGAATTTGAATAATCTCTTCAATCTCTTCCGATGCCATCGCGGCCAAATGACCAGTCCAATTCAAATGATCCACCATCACATCATTGGTAATGATATCGAGCTTTTTTTGAACCTCGCCCTGAACATTCTCTGATTCTGCCGCCCCACCAAGGCCAATGATCCCACTGCGATTAACAAGGTGCGAGATCTTCTTACACGCACTCGCAATATCCGTCATTAACCCCGTAAAAGATCCAGTTGAACCGGGATGGTTGCGTTGCTCTTCAACAATAAATTGAATAATAGACTTACCAATATCAGACATAAATCAAACCTTAAATTAACCTTATTAACAATCCATAATACGTTATTTCTAATTATTAGTTATAAGCTTATTCGATTTTATTAACCTAGTCGGTTTTCAAAAATCAATTACAGCTGGCCTTGTTGGCACTATAAAAGCAGTGACCTTTCAATTGGATAATACCTTGAGGCAGCATTGATAAGGCTCGATGCCGTCAACTTCTCCACACCATAGACTTCGACTTCTGCCTCATAGTCGGCACACACCTTCTTCACCAAAATATCAAAGTCGCCATCACCCGACGCCAACACAATAATGTCTGATTCCCGTGCACATTCCATAATGTCGACCGTAATCCCCACATCCCAGTCGCCTTTAGCCGAGCCATCCGATCGTTGAATATAAGGTTTTAGCTTTACCTCAAAACCAATCGCCCGGAGTATATTTTGAAACTGCTTCTGCTCTTCATCACCGCGATTAACTGCATAAGCGTAGGCATTGATCACTACTCTATCTTCGGTCGCTTTGGCCCAAAATTTATTATAATCAAAACTTCGGTTATAAACGCTTCTCGATGTGTAATAGATGTTTTGTACATCGACAAATAGGCTGACTTTTTTCATTTAATACTCTTGATTATCTTGGAACTGTAACACTTCAATGACGCCTAAACGGATTCGGTCGAACCCAAAACCAACTCACTAAAACCAGCAAGCCAAACCCAGTGTAGCTGACAATAAATACCCAGTCCGGCGCGTTATAGAAAAAAACAGCCTCTAACCAATGTGAGATGAATGAGCCAGCGTAAACTTGATCTCCCGCCTGCTCACGCAGCGCCATCTCCCAAGTCGTCAGCGGGCAGACCTGTCCCAGCCATGATTGAACTGCCACCACAGCAATAGTGATGAGGTGAACCAAACGAAACCATGGATTTCGAACCCAAGACCATGGCACTAATTTACCGACAATAGTGAAAAACAAACCAAAGATAACAAACAAGATAACCAGCACATGTAAAACTAACATGGCATCGGCTGCTAGCAGAAAGGCGAATTTAGCGTTCATACTGTTATATCAATTACTCTGGCCTTATTAGTTTATAGAAATTAAAGAGCCCTCTTGTTTAGACACTTTATTTCTCAACTTTTGCATTCTGTTTTTTCTAGTAAGAAAGTATTAGAAAAATGATATGTGATTGGCATTAAAACTTTTGCAAGATTGTTTGGGTTGGCGAACCCTTTAAGGCACAAGTGATCTCCGTGCCTCAATTGTGCTTCCAATATAAATGGTTCATCTGCTTGTGTTGAGCGTACGAAAAAACTATACGAGCCGGCTGGTAGGCTAACTTTATAGCCTCCACCATTTCTAAGTTTCACATAATCATTGTCATCGGCGCCAAACACCATTCCAACCGCGCCGGAATTAAAGGAAGGTTCGCGAGTAACAGTCAACTCGGCTTTATTCGCATCTGTCGGTATTGGGGCTTGAACAATTCTTGCCGGTGAACAACCTGTTATCAAAAACAGAAAGACAAGTGTAAAAAAACATTTAAATTCCATTTTGTTACTCCAGTCCATATATAGAAAAATCAATCGAGTCTGACCTCATTTATTCAAAAGGGAAAATTAAATAAACCCATCCCCTTTTAATTCAGCATGACTAAAGAGGTTATTAGAGACCAAGCATTCATAAATACCCAACCCATCAATATAATCAAAATAATCGCAAATCCCCCACTCGGATCCTTATTCAATAAATCGTAGCAGGTTTTATCTCTGAAACTATCAAGAGCTTCTTTATTATGAATATCAGTTGAATTTAATCGACTTTCTATTCTTTCCAGCGTTTCCTGATCTAAATAGTCTTCCGTCCACTTTCTTAAAAGCCCCATAAATAGATCGGGTTCAAAACTTTCCTGTGGGTAGTCGTTAAGAATAAAGTATGCAGTAGAGCGGATAGGTATAACTAATTTTCGAAAACCCATCCACAAAAGTAGGGTTGTTATAAGAGAAACGATAAATATGATTATTTGATAACTTGTCACTCGATCTCTAAGGGGTGGGTTTTCAATATAGTGAAATGTTTCAAAGTTCGATAACCCCTTAATGCGACTATCAACTTTGAAAGAGTCAACTGGTGAGTCGGTAAGTACGTCAAATTCATACGTATCACCTGTATTCATTAAATCAAAGTCAATCGATATTTTATTATTACTTACTTTACTGATATCCAAGTCAAAACTTGGAGGTGCCGATTTATATTTCTTTACGTCCAAAATCTCACTGACATCCAGGCTAATTAAAATAGGAGTTAGAACATCCTCCTTTTCGAAAAACTTAGTACCTGAGTTAATCAATAAAAACCTTGTAGAGTAGAGCTCATTAATCTCCCTGTTTTTATATGTTAATTTAATTTCTTCGTAATTCTTAGCCTTTTTAATCACATTATGCTGAGATTTCATATACAGGCTTAAATAAGAGTCTTCCTTAAAAAATTCTACATAAACTGTAATACCGAGACCAACAACTGATAAAATAATTGGAAATACTATTAATATAAATTTCTTCACTAAAACCGTCCATGAGTTACGGGGCAGGAGTTATAAAACCTATTATCTTGTACAGTGTAGCAAATCAAATCTTAACTAAAATCTCACCCATCCCAATCCCAGCCAAATCCCCTGCATAACGCTGCACACGTGAGAATGTCTCGACTTTAGCAAACTCACTCTCCAACTTTTTAAACGACGCAAACATCAAAGGTAAAAAAGCCAAAGTGTGTGAGCCACAATTATTAAAGTTAGCTGTGATGCCTCGAGAAGGCATTTGAGTGAGTAAGATCGTGCCACGCTTCATGGCATAGCCTAAATGGGCGCCGCAATCACCTAGTACGGCAATCGTGCCCGAAATCATTCTCGAGCCACAATAATCGCCGGCATTGCCTTCGATTAAGATTTGGCCGCGACGCATATGATCGCCGGTTCTCGCACCGGTGCTACCGGTGACAATCACTGTGCCGCCAGTCATACCATTACGTCGTCCTGGACGAGCGCCACCGACAAAGTCACCTCCATTGCCATTAACTTTAATCTGGCCGCCTTTCATTTCACAGCCGGTATAGATACCCGTATTGCCGCTAACAGCGAGTTCGCCACCTTCCATAAAGATGCCGAGATAGGCACCAACATCACCTTCAACCAAAATGTTGCCTTGTGTCATGTTCCGACCAATAAAGTCGAGTTTTGAATCACTATTGGCAAACACAATCGTATTACTATCGCCCTCCGCTAATTCAAATAAGGCATCAACCCGAACCGTTGACTTACCAACAACCAACTCTATCGCGGCAATCTCAGCTAAGGGTTTGTCAGCCAAGTTATCCGGCGTTAAAGGCCCACAATCAATCCGTTGTTTCGGCGTTGCCTTTAAAGTAAACGTTAAATTACTCATGCCATAATCTCCTGTAAATGGAAATGGAATGGCCCTAATTTACCGCCGTAGTTACCCGCACTGATGCGTCGAATGCCTTGTGCTGCACCCAAACCACAAACGGCTTGAATGCCAACTTTCATCGCTTCATCAATGTCTTCTTTGGTCAAACCATCAATGACGATTTCCATTACCGACTCACATTCTGGTGGTAATTCGCTTTTAGTTTGGCCTTTTAAGGTTGGGCAAAAAGCATCATTGGTTGAGGCATTCAATGCTTTATATTTTGATCCCACTTTAGAGCCCGAACGAACAACACCGCCAGGGAAAGGCATGATCACGTTGGGTATTTTTCTCATTTCTTCAATGGCTGCTTCACAGGCCGCCAGCGCTTGGCCTTGTGACTCTGCTAATACCAAGAAATTACCGCCACCGACTGCGGCTGTGACACCCGTTTTTTCTTGCGTTAAAAACTCACCATCCATCACCGGAATACGCCAATAGCGTTTGCCATCAATCATTTTAGATATTTGGAAACCATCACCGAAGTAACGTAGGTTTTGGCCTAAAGGCATGTCTTTTTCGCCATCAAGCCCTGAAAACAAAGCAGATGTCGGTGAGGTTAAGACACATTGTCCTGACCGCGTTTCAACTTGTTTTGCTAAGCCTTTACCGCCCATCGCAAAAATCAGTACTGCAACACCCGGTCGACCGTCTGGCGTTTCATTGCCATCCAATTCACGCTCAATACCGGCTTCACAACCACAGGCAATAACAGACGTTGCAAACCCGGTGAAGGCTTGTGCTGAAATCATCGCCCACTTGGCATTGTGTGCCGTAATGATCAACCGAGTCGCTTTCATTGGAAAGGCTTCTGCGAAGGTTTCGTCAATGGTGACGCCATTAATGATCATATCCGGCCTCCTTTATGCAAAGGCTGTATGGTCAAACTGCCTCGACCATCATCGACAATTTCATCATCGCTGATTTTAAAGTTGCCCATTTTCATCGTCAGGTATTTATCAAAATAGCCTTTTAACTCTTTCTCGATGCTGTTGTCATATTCCGGCTTCACTACATGGGTTGTGCCCCAAGTGACATCAATCAAATCACCATTTTCAACCACCATCTTGCCATCTTTAAAGACATAATCTGGTTTGCTAAACATCTTCTCGCGATCGTCATCATCGGTATAGACCGTAATATCAGCTGCACCGCCCACACCAAGATGGCCACGGTCCGCTAAGCCAACCAATTTCGCCGCACCCGCACGCGTCATAATCGCGATTTCATACAAAGAATATTCACGATCAATCGATGCCAAGCGACTGGCTTTTTGTGCCTCTGGATGAAGCTCTGACAACACATCATTCCGGAATGATTTATCCATCAACAATTTAATCAAATGCGGATAGCTGGTAAACGGTGCCCCATTCGGATGATCCGTCGTTAAGAAGATACGCCAAGGATCTTCCACCAAAAGGAAGGTTTCTAAACCAATCATCCATTGCAAAGCATTCACATAGCTTTGATCTTTATACTTGAACGGCAACACACCACAACCGGCATCACATTCAATATCCATCGTCACCCATTTGTTGGGGTGCGCATGAGAATGAGCAGCATGTTGCATCATCGAATCGCCTGACGCTGTAACCGTCTGACCAAACAAAATTTGACCAACGTCCACCGTAATATTTTTATTGCTATTGATTGCTTCTGCAATTTCAGCTGCACCGGAAGAGAACTTAAAATCACCTTCTGTGCCGTAACTGTGGAACTGAATATGAGTCATATGCATTGGTAGACCATCAATACCCGTGATGGTATCTAAGGTCGTATTCATATTGCCTGGCACACCCAAGTTACAACCATGAACATGGAGTGGATGCGGAATACCTAATTCTTTTACCGCTCTGGAGAGCCGTAATAAAATCTCACGTGGCGTGACACCGTAAAAGCTGTTTTTTTCATCAAGATCTAGCTTACGCTGATTAAACTTAAACGCATTGATACCACCGGGATTCACCACTTTAACGCCAATTGCTTGGCTATGGGTTATTGTCCATGCGACATAGTTATTAATTGATTCTTGATCATCATTCGCTGCCATCATCCGGAGTAGGTAGTCATCACTCCCCAACATGACGTAGCCGCCTTTATCAATGATCGGTGTGTCATGCATTTCCATATGCGCTTGGCGGGCATTAATCGGCAAGATTGCTGGTTCAAACCCGGCGGTATAACCCATTTCAGCATAGCGATAACCGGCCGTTAAGGTACTCGGCGCTGCATGGCCACAACCAGAACGCATTAATTCCGTTCTTGCCACCACATCAGCAGCATGATCTTCTGGCAACATCGTCCGAGCAATATTGACCTTACCGCCACCAATATGGGTATGCATATCAATCGCACCCGCCATCACCACCTTGCCACGAAGATTGATCTCTTGATCAATTTTGCCGTCAGAAGGCGCTTTTACAATACGACCATTGTTGACATAAATATCGCGAACTTCGTCGTTCACACCATGTGCCGGATCGACAATACGACCGCCTGTTAATTTCATCAACATGTTTTTATCGGTCCCTTATAACGCTTGTTCAACAGCGCTTAATACCTCAAAGGTACTTGGCAAACCGCTATCACGTAATTGTCTCAGTGGTATCGACACCACACTATCCGTTCTAAACGCTCGGCCAGCATGATCAATGCCCGGTGTACCAACTGGAATAAACACCGCTGGCTCTTGGCCAAATGTCATACCAGATCGGCCTAACACGACGGTTGTTGTATCAGTTTTGGGCGGCGTACGGTCAATATCAAAACTCGACACCCAAATTAACGTGTCGACTTCATCATCAGCCAACATCCGTAAACTATCAGACAAATACGGGTCATAATCGGGATAACCACGATTAAAATTGCTCCGCATCGGATAACCTGATTGCCAGGCAGCGACTTGATTCACTGTGGTATCGCCTTCCTTACCGCCCAATGGCAAACCACTAGAACGTGTTTCAACATTAAGATCTTTAACCATTTCACACAGCGTTTGTACCGTGGCTTCAGCATGATCAAAATCCAGCATTGCTGCCGACCAAGTCACAACAGAATATTTGGCGGCTTTTAATTTCTCAGCCAAATCAGATAACACGCTAATGGCAATACCACCAATTTGATCTGCTTGTAATGTACGACCAGCGATCAGAGCACGTAACACCGACATCACTTCCGGTAGGTCAGCGTCATCACAAGGTATCACTTGTGCTTTTTTACCCTTCGGAGAAGTCGAGGCATCACCAGATGGGGCTTTACCTAAATAAATAACATCGCGGGATTCAATATCTTGGCTGAACAAGGTCTCTTGTGGCCACACCATCCGTTCATAAAAACGGGGGTAAGCTGACTCAATATCACTGCCAACCACCAGCAATAAATCAACCCGGTTTTTAACTTCAGCCAGGGTGGTATTCATCCAACCGGTATCTTGTAATACCAGAAAATTCCTAAACGCACCGGTTGAATTCATATGATCAACCGTTGCCCGACCTTTATCCGCCAAGGCCATTGCCGATCGTGCGCCGTTCAAATCTGTTCCTAAACCTGAAATCACCGTTTGTTGGCTATCACGCATCAGTTCTGCAATACGTTGTACCGCGTTAGCTAAACTGGTTTCTTGGCCATCAACACGGGGGACTGTGTCAGTTATCGGTGTTTCAAAGCCTTTAACGGTGATCGGATCGCCATTTTCTATGACCGTTACCTGCTGGTCATTGACCGAGATAGTCAGATCATCTGAAGCAATACCACAGAATGGACTTGGTACTTCCTGCCAAACACCCGCCTCATTTCTTTCTGTCATTTTTCGCCTCAATCTCCGGTTTAAAAATACAATTGGACTGACTTATTAACCCCTAAGCATACCGGAATATTCGGGGCCTAACTACGCCTTGTACGCAGTAAAAATGAATCAATTTTATTTTTATTAAGTTGTTTTTGAATGCTGTCTGCCTTATCACGACCGACAATAGGGCCAATCAAAACCCGGTGCCACGTTTCACTATTATCAATCGTCACCGTTTGAACTTTAGACTCGATCCCCAATAAAGCCACCCGAGCTTTGAAACCATCGGCATCAGCTGCATTTCTGAATGAACCGACTTGGATTAAATAGCTAACACTCTCTGTCTTCTTAACTGCTGCAGTTTGCGTAGATTTTTGAGCCGTCTGCTGTTTTTTCTTCGCGACCTTTGGCCTATCTACTGTCACTTCCATTTCAGGCAAAATATCGTAAAAATCAAATGTCGGCTCAATCGTATTTGACTCTGCTTTTTGACTAACCTTTTCCTCTGGTTCTGCCACTGCGTCGGCCGGCACGGTATCCTTAATGTGCAACAAAAACATCACAAAAGCACCGACAGCAAAACTGATCAGCATCGCTGCAACCGGTAAATTTCTTTTTTCTGGCTGTTTACGTCTATTTTTACGTTTAGCCACCATTTACATCGTCTCCGGTGCTGACACACCTAACACAGACAAACCATTAGTAATCACTTGTTTAACAGCGGTAATCAACGTTAAACGCGCCTGACTTAACGGTTGATCCTCGACAATAAACTGATGGGCATTGTAGTAAGTATGAAAATCACGGGCCAAATCCATCAAATAATGCGCCAACAAATGCGGCGTGTAATTGGTGGCAGCGGTATTAATCACTTCTGGATAACGCGATAACATCGACAATAAAGCCTGCTCATGATCTTCTGTTAAACGCGTTAGTTGCTTTTCACCTTCTACTTTGTCCCAAGTCAAACTACGTTCGGACAACTGCCTAAACACACTACAAACACGGGCATGAGCATATTGCACATAATAGACCGGATTATCATTACTCTGAGATTTCGCTAATTCTAAATCAAAATCCATATGCTGATCGGCACCCCGTAGCACATAGAAAAAACGCGCAGCGTCTTTACCGACTTCATCACGCAGCTCGCGCAAAGTGACAAACTGACCACTTCGGGTCGACATCGCCACTTTTTCACTGCCACGATATAACACAGCAAATTGGACTAACAGGACTTTTAACCGGTCGGCATTTTTGCCCATCGCAGTTAAAGACGCCTTCACCCGTGGTATATAACCATGATGGTCAGAACCCCAAATATCGATCACCGTATCGAAACCCCGTTGATATTTATTCAGGTGATACGCAATATCAGAAGCAAAATACGTCGTCTGACCATTATCTCGCACGACAACACGATCTTTTTCATCACCAAATTCTGTTGATTTAAACCACCACGCGCCATCTTTTTCATACAACATTTCCGCTTTTTTCAAAGCATCAATGGCATCATCAACAACACCTGTTTCCATTAACGACCGTTCAGAAAACCATTCATCATAATCAGTGCCGAAATCAGATAGATCTTGACGAATATCCGCTAAAATCGCATTCAGACCGGCATCAAAAACGTGCCGATAACCATCCTCACCTAACAAACGCCGTGCATTACTGATTAAATCATCAATATGCCGTTCTTTATCACCACCTGCCGGTTCATCAGCTACAACGCCATCAAACACGTCGACTGTTGGTGCTAAAAATGCATCGCCATGAGCAAACTTTAAGTTTTCAGCAATGGTTGAAACATAAGCACCTTTATAGCCATTACTTGGGAAGATAAACGTTTCACCGCAAGTTTCAAGATAACGTAACCAAACACTGGTGGCCAAAATATCCATTTGCCGACCAGCATCATTGACATAATATTCACGATGAACTTTAAAGCCCGCCGCCTTGAGCAAGCTACTGACAGCAGAACCATAGGCTGCACCCCTACCATGCCCAACATGCAATGGCCCAGTAGGATTGGCTGACACAAACTCGACTTGTACCGATTGTCCCGCACCTAAATCACTCTGACCAAACTGTTCGCCTTCTGCCAATATCGTTTTAACAACTTGCTGAGCAGAATCAGCTGATAATGTGAAATTAATAAAGCCCGGGCCAGCAATATCTACTTTTGTAATAAAATCTGTTTCTGGTAATGCATCCACCAATAATGTCGCGATTTGACGTGGGTTCATCTTGGCCGAACGCGCCAACATCATCGCAACATTACAAGCAAAATCTCCGTGAGATTTATCCTTAGTCCGATCAATTTGTATTTCGGGTAGCGTCAACGCAGGCAAACTATTTTGGGCAATAAGTTGCGTTAATGTTGTCTCGATAATATGTCTAAGCTGATCTTTCAACGGGTAAAGCCTTCAATGTGGGATTGGTTATCGCGTTATTTTAACTGATCCCATCACTGGATCACATCATTGATTAGGCTGATGTATTCACACCTTTTGCTATGCTATTGTTAAACATAATAATAAACCAATATCAAAGGTGAACTCATGGCATATTCCTCCACATTTGAAGACGCTTTATTACGAGTACAATCTTTTGCCAAACGTGCTGATATCAACGCTGAAATTACTGAAGCCCTTTGTCACCCAAAAGAAATGATGTCCGTTAGCCTACCCATTCGTATGGACGATGGCACCAAACAATATTTCTCTGCTTACCGATGCCGCTATAACAATATTCTCGGTCCAACAAAAGGCGGAATACGATTCCACCCGAATGTAAACAGCGATGAAGTGCAAGCCCTTGCCTTATGGATGACAATTAAATGTGCCGTTCTCGATATCCCTTTTGGTGGTGCTAAAGGGGGCATCACTGTCAATCCAAAAGATTTATCCCCCATGGAACTAGAACGATTATCACGGGCGTATATGCGCGCTATGGTTAATTTCATCAGCCCCCACCGTGACATTCCTGCCCCTGACGTCAATACCAATGCCTTAATCATGGCTTGGATGCTAGACGAATATGAATCAATCAAGCGGGAGCACTCACCTGACGTTATCACCGGTAAACCGGTTGAGTTAGGGGGTAGCCTAGGGAGAGATGATGCAACAGGTCGTGGGGCTTATCTGTGCACACTGGAGCTGATTAAAGTCATGGGGTGGTCACCCAATAATCTAACCGTTGCAATCCAAGGCTTTGGTAATGGCGGTTACCATATTGCCCAATTACTTGAAAAAGTCGGCTGTAAAATCGTGGCCGTCAGTGATTCACAAGGGGGTATTTACGCTGAAGAAGGTTTTCATATCGACAGTCTATGGCAAGAAAAACAGAGATCACGACAAGTTCGCGCCGTTTATTGTGATGGTTCCGTCTGCGAACTGATTAATCATCACCCCATTACCAATGCAGAACTACTTGAACTCGATGTCGACATCTTAATCCCAGCGGCACTCGAAGGCGTCATCACCAAAGACAATGCCCATCAAATTAAAGCCAAAGCCATTGTAGAAATAGCCAATGGGCCTATTTTATTCGAAGCAGATGACATATTAGCGAGCAAAGGCATTAAAGTTATACCGGATGTCCTCGCTAACGCTGGCGGTGTTACCGTCAGTTATTTTGAGTGGGTTCAAAACCGCAGTGGCCAACACTGGTCTTTAGACGATGTCCATCAAAAACTAAAAGATAAAATGATCGATGCTTTTTCTCAAGTATGGACATTGGCAGAACAAAAAAATTATAGCTTACGTGAAGCGGCTTACATTAATGCTTTAAACAGAATCAGTACTGCAACCAGTAAATTAGGCACACACCACTATTTCAAACAAACTTAAAATCACATCAAGTCAATAGGATCAATATCAATCGACCATTTCACTTTTCGACTACTTTTTAAACTAGATATCGCAGGCATATGGTGGTCTAACAGCTGATGTAGGATCTTACGATTTTGTGTCGTCAATAATAATTGCGCCCGAAAATACCCTGCTCTTTTTTCCATCATGGCAGGAACAGGACCCAAAACTAATACCGCATTTTGATGACCTTGATTGAGTAAGCCAGCCACTTCCGTTAAAAAATCTAATGACAAAACCTGCGCCTTACCGCGAGCACGAATCACACATAACGATCCCACCGGCGGCATTAAACTCCCTTTACGTTCTGCTAACAAAGCGGCAGCGATCTCACTATAACCATGATGTAATAACTGTTGCCAAAACGGATGTTCGGTTTGACTACTTTGAATATATACCCGGCCTGACTTTTCACCACGGCCTGCTCTACCTGTCACTTGAATAATCAATTGGGCTAACACTTCTGTTGCTCGAAAATCAGCACTGAATAAACCTTGATCAGCATCCAATACCCCCACCAAGGTCACATCATGAAAATCATGGCCTTTGGCTAACATTTGGGTACCGACTAATATTTTCGCACCCCCTTGCTGTATTTCTGACACTAATTTGGCAAAGGCTCCCACTTTTTGGGTGGTATCCCGATCAATTCGTAATACGGGAACAGCAGGAAATAAAGTTTGTAAACTCTGCTCTATTTGTTCAGTCCCAACACCATAATGACCCAAATCAGCTGATTCACACTCAGGACAATTTTTAATTAAAGCTTGGTTAAAACCACAATGATGGCAACGTAATTGGTAACGGCCTTGATGAATAATCATCTTGGCATCGCAATCTGGACAACTAGCTTGCCATTGACAATCATGACACATCAAAACGGGGGCATAACCCCGTTTATTAATAAACAATAATACTTGGTTATCTTTTGCTAATTCTGCTTCTATAGCCTTATAAAGCACCGTTGATAAGCCATTCACTGCCTTAGGACCTCGGCTATCAACTAACATCACTTCAGGTAACACTGCACCGGTGGCACGTTGTGTCAGTGTTAAAAGTCGATACTGTTGAGATTGGGCACGATAAAAAGATTCTAATGACGGTGTAGCACTGCCAAGGACAATAGGAATATCAGCTTGTTTTGCTCGCATTAAGGCGACGTTTCGAGCGTGATAACGCAAACTGTCTTGTTGCTTATAAGAACTATCATGTTCTTCATCGATGATAATCAGACCCAAATTGTCTAATGGGGTAAACACAGCAGAACGTGTGCCTATCACGATATCTGCATGGCCTGACTGAGCTAATAACCAAGCTTGATGTCTATCTGTTTCATTCATTGACGAGTTAATCACAACAATCTTAGCGGAGAGATGTTGCTTAAATCGAGCAACGAATTGTTCGGTTAATCCAATCTCAGGGATTAAAATTAACACTTGCCGATTTTCAGCTAACATCTCTGCCGTTAACTGAATATAAACTTCTGTTTTACCACTTCCTGTAATACCTTGAATTAAACTGACATTAAAAGATGATTTATTATTCCATATATCTTTTACTGTGTGTGACTGCTCACTATTTAATATTTTTAGTGGGATAAGGTTAGTTTCAATAGCCGGTTTTTTAATGTCTTCATGTTGTTCAATAACTCCCTTTTCTAATAAATTTAACAGAGTAGAACGGCAAGATCCAAGCTGTTCATACAGATCTTTTTGTGAAATAGCCTGATCAGATTGATCGAGGAAATGAATAATTTCTTGCTGCTTTTTACCGAAGCGTAAAGCTGTTTTTTTCTGTTTGACAAGAGACCAAGCATTGACTGTTTTTAAAGTATTAGGCTCTCCCGATCTTATTTTTTTAGGTAAGGCAACTTGGTAACAATCCCCAATAGGGTGATGATAATAGTGACTTGTCCAATGAATTAATTCGAATAAAGCTTTAGAAATAATAGGGGCAGGATCGAGACAATAAATTACCTTTTTTAATCGTTCAAGGTCAGCGGGATCTTTTTCTTCTGTAATGCTGACAACAAAACCAATTATTTCGCGTGATCCAAAAGGAACTTTAACCCGAGAGCCTATTTTTATTTCAAGACTAGATGGATTAATTAAATAATCGAAAGTTTGCCTTAAAGGACAAGGAAGTGCTATTTCAGCAATGCGTGACATGAGTAATTAAGATTAATAATAATAAATATGTTTTTAAAAGATTAATGATGTTAATGATTAATGCCTGTGGATATGGGGATAAGGTTAAATACTAATTCTATTTCAGTGACTTAAATAGAATTAGCATGTGGATAATAACAAGCTTAAAATTTTACTTAATATGTATAAGTCGCTAACTTATCCACAGGAAAAGTTATCCACAGTTTATGCTGTTCTTTATCCGTGAGCTTATACAGATCTTATCCTTTCTATTTCAAATGGTATCCTATTGATTAAAAAAGAGTGGGTTTAACGATGAAATTAGCATTAATTGTGGCAACTGATGAAGCCGGTTTAATTGGTAGAGATAATGATCTGCCGTGGCGTTTATCTGCTGATTTGCAATATTTTCGACGTATTACGATGGGTAAACCCATTATTATGGGTCGTCGGACGCATGAATCAATTGGCCGTCCTTTACCAGGTAGAGATAATATTATTATTACTTCAGATACACAGTATCAGGCTGAAGGTTGCATTGTCACGCATTCAGTAGCCGAAGCGTTAAACCAGTGTAAAGCAGCAGAAGAAGCGATGATCATGGGCGGCGCTTCTTTATATAAACAGTGTCTTCCTGATGCTGATATCATTTATTTAACACAAGTTCATGCGACGTTACAAGGTGATACTTGGTTCCCAAAGTGGGATAAAAAAGACTGGAAATTGGTCTCAGAACAAACATATCCTGCTGATGATAAAAACGAATATCCCTATAGTTTTATGGTCTATCAACGCAAAAGTATAGTCTAAGTTTTAGATCCTAAAATCGCAATCGCAGCTTGTGTGTGTTCAGCGGCTTCATGGCCTAAATCTGTCAGGTAACCACCATCTTCTTGCGTGACTAATCCTTTATCAAATAATCGCTTTGTTGCTTCGCGTAGTGCTTGTCGTGCGTCTTGATGCACTTTAAGACCTTCAAGTGTTGTATCGAGGTTGTAGCGTAGTAGTACTTCGATTTCATCAATAATGTGTTGCTTGATAGACATTAACTGCTCCGTAATAAGGTAGGGTATGGCTTTATCTTACAGCAATTTTTAGATTATTTTAATGACAATTTCATAAGTCTAAAATGCCAAGAGAGTCACATATAAGCTAACTAAAACTGTGTAATAATGGAAAGTGAAGACAGTGCGTATCATGTCATTTATCACTCATCTTAAGGAGCGTAAAATGGAAATACTAGGAATAGCGCCACACAGCAACCAACCGACATTAACCAACCCTTTAAAGCAAAGTGAGACCTTACAAGGGCAACAAACACAAGCACAAAGTGCGAGTGAAGCCCCGAGTACGGTGACATTGTCTGAGCAAGCAACAACGGGCTTATCAGAGACAGCAGTCATCAATCAAAGCAATGAAGCAACAGCAGCCAATAATAGTAATACTGCAAGTATAGGTGCTACTATCGATATTACTGTCTAATTAGGAGAAAAAATAAATGCCGCGTCCAATCATTTCAGACGATCCACTCTATCGTTTATTAAGAGAAAGTAAAATTGACGAATTTCACCAGCGCATAGCTGCAGGCGAAACCGCTGATCTTAAAGGGTGTGATTTTAGACATATTAACCTGCAGAATTTGAATGCAGATGGACTTGATTTTTCAGAGAGTTACTTCCGACAAGCAGACCTAAGAGGTGTTGATTTCTCAAAATGCGTTAATTTTGAAGGGGCAAGTATTCACTCCGCTAAAATTTCCGGCGCACGTTTTCCAAGAGAAATTAGAGCAGATGAAATCTTATTGTCATTAGAGCATGGCACACGGCTTCGTTATACCTAGGCTTCGGTTACTTCCTGATCGTCATCTTTTGCTTTTTTAGGCAACCAGCGCGAACAAAACAGACCTAATTCAAACAGCAGCCAAACGGGTAAAGCTAATAAGGTTTGAGAAATGACATCCGGTGGGGTTAATAACATGCCAATCACAAACGCGCCGACAATAATATAAGGCCGTTTTTCACCCAAGCTTTGTACCGTTGAAACACCAGACCAAATCAGTAATAAGGTGGCAATAGGCACTTCAAAAGCAAAGCCGAAGGCAAAGAACAATTTTAAAACAAAGTCTAGGTAGCTACTGATATCGGTCATAACAGCGACGCCTTCTGGCGCAGCTTGGGTTAAAAAGCCAAAGACAAGTGGAAATACCACGTAATAAGCAAAAGCAATGCCTAAGAAAAACAGTGCTGTGCTGGCAAATAATAACGGGAAAATAATCCGTTTTTCATTGTCATACAACCCCGGTGCTACAAAGCCCCAGAGCTGAAATAACAGAATCGGTATAGCAAGCATAATAGCTGTACATAACGTCAGTTTAAATGGCGTTAAAAAGGGCGATGCGACTTCAGTCGCAATCATGGTACTACTTTCGGGTAAATGGCTTAACAACGGCTCAGCTAAAAAATGATATAAATCATTTGAGAACGGTAATAGCACAACAGCAATAATTAGTACGGCCAAAATACCACGTAAAAGACGGTCACGTAACTCAACTAAATGGGAAACCAACTGTTGTTGCTGGCTATCCGTTTCCATTCTTATCCTTGTCTGAGTCAGGTGTTTCTACAGGGTCTGTTTTCAGGGTTTCAGCAGCAGTAGCCGGTGAGTCAGCTTCGTCAGGGATGACATAGCGAGGCACCGACGGTGTGCCGTCTTCAGAAATAGCCCTTCTTAATTCATCAGCACGTAATTCACGTGAAATATCACTGCGTACAGACTGAATAGAAGCGTTAGCACGCCCAATCCATAACCCCGTAACGCGAATTAGCTTAGGCATACGCTCTGGCCCGACAACGACCAAAGCCACTATCGCAATTAATAAGAGTTCCCAAAAACCGATATCAAACATAACTGTTTATTGTAATATTATTCAATAGCGGATATAGCCTAAGGCCATCGCCGCGCATTAAATAAAACTAGCTTTGTTTGTCTTTTTCAGTTTGTTGCATGGTGCTTTCACTGCTGCCATCGGCATGATGAAGTGAGACATCATCTTTCGCATTAATGTCATCTTCACCTTCACGGACAGATTGTTTAAAGCTTTTGATAGCACTGCCTAAATCACCCCCCATAGAGCGTAATTTTTTAGTACCAAATAACAGGATCACAATGGCTAAAACAATCACTAACTGCCAAATACTAATACCGCCTAAACCCATGATGTTCTCCTAATTAAAACTAGACAAGCCTTGGCCGCCCAGTAAATGTACATGTAAATGCCCTACTTCTTGTCCACCCCCAGGGCCAGTATTGATAATGGTTCTAAAACCATCAGGTAAGCCTTGATCGCGTGCCAAGTGAGGTAATTGCAACATTATATGCCCTATCAACATTTGATGCTCATCCGTCAAATCATCCAAGCTATCGATATGGATTTTCGGAATCACTAATAAATGGACAGCGGCACGGGGATTAATATCCTTAAAGACCATTATTTGTTCATCTTCATAAACGGTATCAGCGGGAATGTCACCTGCGACAATTTTACAAAAAAGACAGTCGGTCATGGCTTTGATCTATTGGCTTTTTCTTCGAGTCCAGACAAGCCGAACCGACGATCTAACTCATCTAAAATCAGCTGATGGTCGATATTATTATGGGCTAACAGCACCATGCTGTGGAACCAAAGATCAGCCGTTTCGTAAATAATTTCATCGCGATCACCACCCTTACCTGCAATCACAGTTTCGGTAGCTTCCTCGCCTAATTTTTTGAGAATTTTATCCGTACCGGCTTCGTATAAACTAGCCACGTAAGAACTGTCAGCATCAGCTGATTTGCGGGCTTCGAGCACTGCGGCTAATTGGCTTAATACATCACTCATGAATATATCTCTTTAGGATCTTTTAATACGGGATCAGCGCTGACCCATTCATTATTTTCTAGGCGCAGATAAAAACAATGATGACGACCAGTATGACAAGCTATCCCGCCTAATTGTTCAACCTCTAGTAATACTGCATCATGATCACAATCTATCCTGATCGACTTTACTTGTTGCTGGTGACCTGATGTTTCACCCTTATGCCAAAGTCGTTGGCGAGAACGTGACCAGTAAACAGCATGACCTGTTTCAAGGGTGAGCGCTAAGGACTCGCGATTCATCCAGGCTAAGGTCAAGACTTGCTTAGTCTCAATTTCTTGTGCGATAACAGGGACCAGCCCGTCATCGTTCCATTTTACTTGTTCAAGCCAAGTCATGTTATCCGCACCTCAATACCTTGGCTGGCCATTTGTTGTTTGGCTTCACCTACGGTATGTTCACCGAAATGAAAAATACTCGCGGCTAATACGGCATCTGCTTCGCCCAACTTTACGCCATCGGTTAAATCTTGTAATTTTCCGACACCGCCAGAGGCAATCACGGGGATAGTCACGGCTTGGCTAACAGCGCGGGTTAACGCCAAATCAAAGCCAGATTTAGTCCCATCACGGTCCATGCTGGTTAATAAGATTTCACCCGCACCATGAGACGCCATCTTTTTAGCCCATTCAACCGCATCAATGCCTGTCGGCTTGCGGCCACCATGGGTGAAGATTTCCCATTTATCGGCGTCGCCATCAGGAGAAACCCGCTTGGCATCAATCGCGACAACGATACATTGCGAGCCAAATTTCTCTGCAGCTTCTCGAACGAACTCAGGGTTGGTAATCGCTGCTGAGTTAATGCCAACTTTATCAGCGCCAGCATTAAGCATACGACGAATATCTTCTAGTTTACGAATGCCACCACCGACAGTGAGTGGAATAAAGACTTGGCTAGCAACGGCTTCAACGACATGGACAATGGTATCCCGATTATCATGTGTGGCGGTAATATCCAAAAAAGTCAGCTCATCAGCACCTTGTTCATCATAACGCTTAGCAATTTCAACGGGGTCACCGGCATCGCGGATGTCGACAAATTGAACACCTTTAACAACACGGCCATTATCGACATCGAGACAAGGAATAATACGTTTCGCTAAGCCCATGTTATTAAGTGTAATCTTGTGGCGGGTTTAAGCGATCAGCCAAAGATTGGCCTTCAGCAAGATCAATGGTGCCTTCATAAATCGCACGACCAACAATGGCTCCCATCACGCCTTCACTTTCGTAATGGCATAAGGCTTTAATATCGTCATAATCGGTGACACCGCCAGATGCAATAACAGGAATATTGATAGCACGTGCTAAATCGCGAGTAGATTCTAAATTCACGCCTTGCATCATGCCATCACGGCTGATATCAGTGTAAACAATGGCTTCGACACCATCTTGTTCAAACTGTTTTGCGATGTCGGTAACGTCATGATGAGATAGTTTTGACCAACCATCAATGGCCACTTTGCCATCTTTAGCATCTAAACCGACAATGATATGCCCCGGGAATTCCGCACAAACATCCCCAACAAAATGGGGGGCATTGATCGCCTTTGTACCAATAATGGTATAGCGAACACCGGCCTCGAGATAAGCTTGAATGGTATCTTCATCACGAATACCGCCACCGATTTGTACATCAAGATCAGGGAAGGTACTACAAATCTCATGAACGACACCGGCATTCACCGGCTTACCGGCAAAAGCACCATCGAGATCGACAATGTGCAAACGTTTAGCACCTGCATCAACCCACTGTTTAGCAACGGCAACGGGATCTTTAGAAAATACCGTATTGTCTTCCATTCGACCTTGTCTCAGGCGGACGCAATGCCCCTCTTTCAGGTCAATAGCAGGAATTAACAACATAACACTGTCTCCATTTTGTCAGATTTAGGATTGTCCATCCCAGTTTAAAAAGTTCTTAAGCAATTGTAATCCAGCCGATTGGCTCTTTTCCGGATGAAATTGCGCAGCAAAAATATTGTCTTGGCTCAGTGCCGCGGTAAATGTGTGTTGATATTGGCTGGTTGCAGCGGTGACAGAGGCTTGCTCTGGATCAACAAAGTAACTGTGCACAAAATAGAAGCGACTCGCGTCATCAATACTCTGCCATAGCGGATGTGACCCGCTTTGTTGGACTTCATTCCATCCCATGTGGGGGACTTTAAAGTCGTTTTCTGTTCGTATGCGTTGGGTATCGAATTGACGGACTTGACCAGGAATAATACTCAGGCTCGTCACACCGCCATTTTCTTCACTATGGCTTAATAAAGCCTGCATGCCTAAGCAAATACCGAGGAAAGGTTTCGTTTGAGCCGCTTCACGGATAACATCATCAAGTCCTAAGCGAGTGAGCTCGGCAACGCAATCACGGATAGCGCCGACACCTGGGAAAACAACATGACTTGCATTGAGGATTTGCTTGGGGTCTGCAGTAACGTGAACAGCCGTATTTTCCGCAACCGCTTCTAACGCTTTAGAAACAGAGCGTAAATTACCCATACCATAATCAATCACAGCTACGTGACGCATAACAAACCTATCTGAATTATCATTTTCTATTTTACGCGTTTAACAGACACCTTAATATGTAAGCGTGCTTTAAAGGCTACCTTTGGTCGATGGCATTTGTCCTAACGCGCGGGCGTCAAGTGTCACAGCCATGCGCAAGGCGCGGCCAAAGGCTTTAAACATCGTCTCTGCAATATGGTGTGCGTTGCGGCCTTTTAGGTTATCAATATGTAAGCTGACACCGGCGTGATTTACAAAGCCTTGGAAAAACTCATAGAATAAATCGACATCAAACTCACCGATTTTATCGCGGTTAAAAGTGACATCGTATTCAAAGCCTGGTCGGCCAGATAGATCTAACACGACGCGGCTCAAAGCTTCATCTAGCGGGACGTAACTGTGGCCATAACGCACAACCCCTTTTTTATTGCCAAGCGCTTTCTTAAAGGCTTGACCAAGGGTAATACCGATATCTTCCACGGTGTGGTGAGCATCAATTTGCAAGTCGCCATTGGCTTTGATCGCGAGATCAAATAAACCATGACGGGCAATTTGTTCCATCATATGATCAAGGAAAGGCACACCCGTTTCGGCACTAAATTGGCCCTGCCCATCGAGGTTAATCGAGACCTCAATTTGGGTTTCAAGTGTGTTACGCGCAACAGTGGCGGTGCGAGTTGTCATGGTGTGTCCTAGCGCATTGATAAGTAGAAATAAACAATGATAACTGTTTAAGCGATTGGTTTGAAGGATATCATAGTCAATTAGTGCGAGTATGAGAAGCAGCGATGTCACAAATCAAGGTATTTAACCCTTCAGTGAACTGCTGATTCTAGTAAGTAATGGTCAAGTATTAAGAGGCAGGAAACATCCTTTCTAGGAAGTTTGAGGGGTTTCGAGTGCTGTAAAGGCGTCAGCCGTGCTTAAAAAAACTTGGCCTTGGAGCTGCGTCATAAAGCGCGTTGGTGAGAGCTTGTCCATGACCGGCCCTTTTACCTCAGCAAGGTGCACAGTGACCCCGGCCTCCTGTAATGCCTCAGACAAGTGCTCAAGCGTCTCCAAAGCACTACTATCAATAAAGTTAATACCACTACAGACTAAGACTAAATGCTGAATGTCAGGATGTTCAGCGACTTTGTCTGAAATCAGGTTTTCAATATAACTTGAATTAACGAAGAACAGGCTTTCATCAATGCGTAAAGCCAATATGTGAGCAGGGCTCTGAGCGTCATACCGTAGAACATTGCGAAAGTGGCCGTGATCATCAATACGCCCCAAAACCGCGACATGAGGTTGGCTGGTGCGTAATAAGAAAAAGAACACTGATAAAACAACACCGACGAGAATGCCAAGCTCTACACCCATAAACAACACAACAAAAAAGGTCACTAGCATTGAGATAGCATCACCTTTGTTATAACGCCAAAGGTCTATCAGCCCTTTCATATCAAATAATTTCGTGACAGCGATAATGACAATAGACGATAAGACGGCTAATGGCAGATAATAAAACAGCGGTGTCAGAAAGAGGACAACGATTAAAACCAATAAGCCGGTGAAAATAGAGGCAAACGGTGTTTGAGCGCCAGCACTATAATTGACAATCGAGCGGCTTAACCCCCCCGTAATCGGGTAAGCGCCGGTGAAGGAAGCGCCGAGGTTTGCCATCCCTAAGCCAAATAATTCTTTATTGGGCTCAATCTTTTCTCGTTCCTTGCTAGCGAGAGATTTGGCAACTGAAATACTTTCAATCGTACCAACCAAAGCGATTAAGATGGCCGGGCCGAGTAACTCCCAAACTAAATCTTGATCAAGGTGAGGTATGCCAAAGCTGGGTAAACCGCTTGGAATATCACCGACAATCCGCAAATTGAACGCATCATGCCAACCAAAATACCAAGAAGCGATGGTAAAGAGTGCGACAGCAAATAAGGGTCCAAGCTTTGACATGACATTGACGAAGATAGCTGAAAGTTTAAGCCGTGTTAACAACCGTTTTAAAGCCCCGCCCGAAGAAAGAATAATCACAATAGAAGCAATACCGACGAATAAGGCCAAGACATTGCTTTCTTGCCAATGATTTAAAACATAAAACAGCTTTTCAAAACTATTCAGGCCCGATGGAATGGTCATGCCAAGGAAGTACTTTAATTGGCTCATGCCAATGATAATGGCGGCAGCACTGGTAAAACCATTCAGGATCGGTTTGCTGAGCAAGGTGGCCAACACGCCAAGGCGAGCCAAACTCATAATAATCAACAAGACGCCACTCAATAATGCAATGATCAGTGCGCCGATATGGTAGTCAGTGCTGCCAGAAGCGGCGACCTCACCCATCACGCTGGCGGTCATCAATGACACCAGTGCGACAGGGCCAACGGCCAGGTAACGACTGCTACCAAATAAGGCATAGAGCATCATCGGCACAATACTCGCATACAGGCCAATTTCAGGCGATAAACCGGCCAATAAAGCATAGGCCATTGATTGGGGAATGATCATGATAGCAACAGTGATGCCAGCGACAATATCACCAGAAAGTGTTTGGCGTGTGTAGTCTGGTAGCCATTGCAAAATAGGCAGTATTTTCTTAATCACGGTATGCCTTGTTGAGGAAGCTGATAGATAAAATAAGGGGTTAAAACAAATAAACTGCCAACCCGGTCTAAATTGGATTGGCAGTTCGATGTGTTTCCTAGCAAAAGTCAGTATCAGTAAACTGATTTAGGGCCATTAATAAAGTCTAAAAGCGGCCTTTTAACATACCGTACCAGTAAAGTTTAGGCAGGATATCTTTCTTCAAGAGATACATGCTCTTTCTTTCCACGCTTTGATCGAATGGGAAGGTTTCTTTCGGATTTAAGTCATAATCAAACTCAGCCAGTATCAAACGGCCGTAGCCAGTTACCAGTGGACATGAGGTATAGCCGTCATATTGATCAACAAGCGGCTGATTATCTCTAGCAGAAAGAATATTCCTTACCATTACCGGGACTTGTGCACGAATCGCAGCTGCTGTTTTAGAGGTCGGTAAGCTACTGCAGTCGCCACAGGCGAAGATATTATCGTAGGTATTATGTTGCATAGTGTCTTTATCAACATCAACCCAACCCGCATCATTCGTTAAGCTACTTTTCTTAATAAAAGTGAGTGGACCCATGCGCGGTGTGACATGCAACATGTCGTATTCCATCGAGACCAGTTCTTCAGAATCAAGATCTTTGAAGATAGCGACTTTGTTGTCAGCATCAACTTCAACTAAGTCATGACGGAATGTACGCTCAATACCACGCGTATCACAGATTTTAGTCAATTGATCCGCATATTTTTTAACGGCAAAGATACCGGGCATACCCGATACAAATTTGACATCAATTTGGTTTCTAAGGCCAGAACGTTTGAAATGGTCTTCTGCGAGATACATGATTTTTTGTGGTGCACCGCCACATTTAATTGGGCTGCCAGGCTGGGTGAAGATAGCCGTTCCTTTACCTAAGTTTCGGATGTTTTCCCAAGTTGACTCAACAGATTTGTAGCTGTAGTTGCTACAAATGCCTTTTTTACCCAAATTAGGTGAGAGGCCTTTAATGTCAGTCCAGTTAATTTGCAAGCCAGCAGCAACCACCAAATACTCATAACTGAGGTCGCCATTTTCTTTTGTTGTCACTTTATTGTTTTCTGGATCAAAACCCGTAGCAGCATCTCTAATCCAATCGCATCCTTCTGGAATAAGCGTAGCCGTATCTTTTTTGGAAACCTCTTTCGGCATGACGCCACCGCCAACCAATGTCCAAATTGGTTGATAATAATGCTCTGTCGAAGGTTCAATAATGGCAATACTGCCGCTGGGCAATTCTTTAACCAGTCTTGCTGCTGTACTAATGCCGGCTGCACCGCCACCCACGATTACAATTTCATAATGTTTATCAGTCATAGCTCATGTTCTCATTAGTGACGCTGGAAGGATAGCGACAGATTTAAATAGGCTAGTTAATGGCTTAATTATAATCGGGCTAAAAGTTTAAGTCGAACTTAAACGGAGGCGATTATTTCTCGGTCATTAAAGCCCGCATTTTATCGATTTCCCATTCTCTTGGGCCGAGTGCTTTATAGATAAGTTTACCTTCTGGGCTAACAAGGTAGCTCATGGGTAAAGCACGCACTTCCCAGCCTTCAACTGACATATTGGCATCTAAAACCGTTTTGAAGGTGATATTGTGCTTTTCAAGGAAAAGTCTTACTCGGCCTTGTGGTGGGCCTGCGTGGATAGCAATGATTTCAAAGCCATGTTCGCCATCTTCATTTAGAGCTTCATAGAGGGCCTGCATAGCAGGGAATTCTTTGATACAAGGGCTACACCAATGCGCCCAAAAGTTAACAAGAATGTATTTACCTTCGTACTCTTTCATATTAAACGGCTGACCATTGCTATCTGGGAGCGCAATAGGCGGCGCAACACGAATTCCAGGCATCTCGGTCATGAGTGGTTTATCACTAGCGAAGCTCATTGAGCCAAAGAAAGCCAAGCAGATAAAAAGAGCCGCACGCATTGAAGAATCCTTAAAAATATTAGTGTTCATTTGTTGTGTCTCCTACCGGAGTTGCAAAAGCATCTGAAATCACTTCAGCAATATTGTCACCATTCAACGTCTTCATAAAAGTCATTAAGTCGTCGATCTCACCTTCTGTTAAACCAAGCGGTTGTATCAGGGGTGATTGTGTGACATTTGGAAAGTTACTTTCGTTCTTGAGCATGCCGCCTTCATTATAAAAAGCAATGACATCACCCAAATTTAGCATCGAACCATCATGCATATAAGGTGCAGTTAACGCGACATTACGCAAAGAAGGTGTACGGTATTTCCAGCGATCATCAGGGTCTTGTGTGACTTCATAAAAGCCAACATCAGGGATCGGTGGGTGACCCACTAGGGCCTTTTTAGACTTTAAGACATAGGCGTAAGTACCCGGTGCAATAAGCATCCGTTCTTTATCAGGTTCTTTACCCATTGAGCGTTTAAAGCCAAGGCCGGTATTGTGCATCATATTATCGGTAAAAAGCGCTGTTTTCTGCCCCACGCTGTGACAACTAACACATTGCCCTTTACCTTTAAAGACATTAAAGCCTCGAATGGCTTTTTCACTGATGGCATTAGCTTCTTTACCAAAATACCAGCGATCAAATGCTGAGTTGCCCGACACAAGTACACGCTGGTAACTGGCGAGCGCTTTACCCATTGTGACAATATTGGGCCCTTTACCATCAAAAGCAGCTTCAAATAAGCCGGCATAATCAGGCATGTCTTTTACTTTTTGGATGACTTGGCCCATTGAGGTCATGGCCATTTCATTACGGGCTAGTAATGGCCCCCAAATTTGGTTTTCTAATGTGGTTTCACGGGCATCGTGAAAAAGGCGTTCTAAATACGCGGTATTGTAGATTGTAGGCGCATTTCGACGGTTTGATCGGCCCTCAAAACCAACGGCTTTCTCTAACTCATGGCTTGTGAAGCCTTGTTCAGGAATATGGCACATGGCGCATGAGAAAGTGTCGTTAAGGGATAAGCGACGATCAAAGAATAATTTTCTACCCAAATCAATTTTTTCGACAGTCAAAGGATTGTTGACTGGTACAGGAATTTTTGGCAGACCTAATGGCGGGTTTTCAATAACGCGGATTAAATCAGCTTTTGTTCCTTGTCGTGCAGAGATGGCAACGGAATTAGTTTGATAGCCAGTTGTTTCGTAACCAGCTTTATCATCACCAGCACCAATACGGACACCATCAATGATATAGGCATTGCCAGAGGCAGAAGACGAGTCTTCTGCCTCTGGTGCCTGAATAGTGAAATGTTCTGAGTTATAAAAATCACGAGGCTTTTCTTGTTCTCGTACGTCATTATCTTTTGATAAGCCGTAGCTACTATAGAAACAAAGTGACAATAGCAGGCTTATTTTTACACCAGAATATCTCATTTTTTCTCTTTTTTACGCTGACTACTTGCTCATTGCTACGATTGGGCTTTTTGCTTGCTCAACTTTGGCTTGTTTGCCGTAGAGAGAGTAAGCGCCAAAGCGCATTTGATGAGCACGACCTAGCTTCTCAGCATGGAAGTCGATAGCGAACTGTTCGGTCATTTCTTTACCATCCCAGTGGTAAAGCTTGATGAACTGGTCGTTATCTTGTGCTTTCTTATCCCAGTTGCCTAGTAAAGAAGTGGTGTAGTACAAACGCTTACCATCCCAGCTAGATGAAACCATGTTTACTTGATTACCGATTTGCTTCTCATAAACCTGTTTAGGGTTATGTGGATCAGTGATATCAAATGCACGTGTTTTACCATCTAAGAAAGTGTTAACCCATAAAAGAGCATCATCACTTTGGATAGAGATATCAACAGGTAATGGAATGTTAGCAGGAACGCCGATATCAGCAACGTTAGTCGCTTTCCAAACATCATTTTCTTCTTCTAATAAAACAATTTGAGAAGTCAATGCTGTTGTTGAGAAACAGTAATCGTTACCTGGTTTCCAAGCACAACGGATTTCAAGAGGTGCACCCGGTACGTCTAAGACTTGCTTAGGCTTACGTGTGTGCAGATCCCAGATAACCATAGTGTTACCGAAACGTTTCATCGCTTCAGCATCACCTAACATGGCACCGAAGTCCATCATGTAGTTAGACCAACCAGTGAATGAAGACGTTAACATTACGTTTTTAGACGGTAATGCACGGATATCATAACCGTAACCATCTGCAAATTGACCACCTTTGTGAGCACCTTGAAGGTTATCATCAGTCGGCATCCAATAAGTTGAGATGTATTCACCACTGTTAGTGTATTCAACTAATGCTGTACGACCGCCGTGATCTTGGTTATTTGATAAGCCAGTGATGATCATACGACCTGGAAGAGCGTAAGTTGTGTGAGGACCAACAACACCACCTGATTTGCTTACGAAATCATCGATAGTTTTAACTAAAGTGGCTTTAGCTGGATCAGTGTGTACGTCAAAGATAAAAATTTTGTTTGAATCTAGACCACCAGCCCAAAGGTATTTACGATCATCTGTGAAACCAGAGTGATGAGCTTCATTACGCCCGCCGACTGATTCAGAGTTGATCACTTTACCGTAGTGTTCAGATTTTGGGTTAACGTCAACAGTAACCATTTTGTCTTGTCCATCGCCTAGGCCTTCAACACCTAGAGTCCAAACATAAACGAAATCTTCTTGACCAACGATTTTAACCATGTACGGGGACATACATGTTTCATCAGCCATAACTGGGTTTGTAGCTAACACAGAGGCAGCCACGAATGGCGCTAATACTGCTAGCGGTTTGCTAATAAACTTTTTGATATTCATATCATCTCCTAAATTTACGATTCGCATCTAAGCTAAAGAAACCTAATTTATACTGCCCGGTCGGGAAGCTAACAACAGCCCTTTTCTTTGGCATTGCTAACAAAGTGACTCAAACCCAAAAGTGTTTCTAGCCCATGAGTGATGCGTCTTCATGCAGGCATCATAGTCTTAACATACCTATATCAATAGATACCTACACGGATGATACATCAATGATATTGAAATAGAGCCTAGTATTAATACTAGGAGTATTGCTCCTAGCAAATCAACGACATTGTCTGTAAATATAGTAATAATGAGTGTTTACGAGCAATATCAATATTTTCTTGTAACCGATTTGTTGAATAGGGCACGCCGTGTCAAATGACCTAGTTTTTTTATCTTTTTACTAAATATAACTGTATTGATATCTAGACCACGTTTGATCATAGAAGTTTTAAAAACAAACAAATTTTAGTTTAAACTGACTAAATGGTTTATTTCAGTTTGGTTTAATAAAAAGTGATATTGTTGCCGACGCCTATTCTCATCAGGTCATACCCCATGCGCAACTCCCCATTAAACGCTGAGCGGGTTGTTTCTAAGATAGCGGCCTCGTCAACTCCGAAGAGTAAAACATGGTTGAAAACAGCGGCTTTGGGTTGGACATGTTTAAACAATCGGCCAGCCTGTTCTGGTGTCGTGTGATAAGACAAGACTTTTTGCAGCCGTGGGTTTTGCGCCAGTAGTGTTGTCCCAGCTGCAGCGACTTCATGAATAAGTAAGTCAACACCTTCAGCATGCTTTATCAGGTTGTCTGAGTAGGTTGTGTCGCCAGAAATAATAACAGAGGCTTCACCATTATCTATTCGGTAGCCATAAGCGGGCTCTACGGGGTGATGGTTGACCAAAAAGGCGGTGATAGTGATGCCATCCTGATCGTAGACAATCCCCTCTGATTGAATATCTCGACTGATGATGTCATACGTCTCTGGATCAAGTTGGGTATTTTTTGTTCGATAAGTGAAGTCTGCTTGGTGTGCTAAGCAAAGGTGTTTGGCCAAAGCCTTGACGCCCGTTGGCCCTGTTAGCTCGAGTTTCTTTGGGCGCTGCCATATCCAGCTGGTTAACCATAAATCACTTAAACCTGAAATATGGTCAGAATGCAGGTGCGTTAAAAAAACATGCTCAATTCGGGATAAGTGAATCCCTGCCTGTGCCAATCGCATTGTGATGCCACGACCACTATCGAAGATAAAGTAACGCCCTTTCACCTCAACGACGGTAGCCGGTCCAAAGCGTTCAATACTCGGCTTAGGTGTCCCAGTCCCAAGTAACGTTACTTCCATATAATCTGCATAGGCAGACGGAGTGAAAAAAGTCGTTAAGATGGTGAATAACAAAAGTGAATATTTTATGGCAGTCATCGACAAACCTATTGAGTGATGATACTAAATCAGTATGAGCAATATGGTTACATGGATGCAGTAGTAGGTAAAGCGTGGGGATTTTACTGTGCAAAACAGGGGGCTGTATTGAAACAGCCCCGGAGTCTTTGCATAAAAAGAAAAGGCGTCTATGCGCTTTTTTGAATTAAGCTATTCATATCGTTACCATTGATGCTAACAGTGCCAGTAACAGTCACGGGTCTTGTTAGCATATCTAATACTGGGCAATTACTTTCAGCAGCATTGACTAACTTAAGCAATGATTCATTATCAGCAGGGCTTACTAGTGTTGTTTCGAAAGCAATGTCTGTGAAGCCGGCAGGTACAGTTTCATCCATCCCAAAGAGGCCTTTAAGATCTAGGTTACCTCTAATATTGACTTTAACTGAGGTTAAAGGAATATCCATAACAGATGCATACGCCGAGTACATGATTTCTTGGCAAGTGCCTAGCGAAACTAAGACTAATTCAACAGGACTCATTCCGGCATCTTTACCAGCAAGGACGGGAGGTTCATCAATGGTCATTGAAGGAAAATCGCGCACTTGTGCTGTACAGCGTACATCTTTTACCCATTCGGTAGAGACGTGGTAAACAGCTTTTGATTTGCTAGGGCTTTCTTGAATTCCGCCAATGATTGTCATCATGGCATTTTTGACATCTTCTTGAGACATAATTTATTCCTCGCATTAAATTTAGCTACCAGAACATAAGTGCGATCGTCCGTGAAGCTTGATTATTCTGAAAGCAACATTACATTTCTTTTAGCCAGTCCTTGAGTAAAAGAGCGCATCTAACTTATACCAACTAGTTGGTATAAGTTAGAGAATACGGAAACTGAAAATATTGTCAACCAAATGGTCTAAAATAAAAAGAGGGGTTCCTAAGTGGTGCGGATACAGGCCTTAGCTAATAATACCTTTATTACCAGCCATGTTTTTCAATTTGGGTGTGTTGATTTTCTCGATTGAGAATTGCTTTTTATCTCTTAAGTAACCTGATACGACATCCCAAATAGGCGCGCCCTCAGCTTGGGCATTGACCGTAGCCCAACCGGCAACCTTATAAAGCTTATTAGCTTCAACTGTTTTACCATTATCAAGGGTCATATTTGAAATACGCTCGCCGAAGCCAGCAAGGGGGTCACAAACGTAATCCATACCACCGACACGCACCATGTCACCACCTTGGCGATAAAACGGGTCGACATTGAACAGATTGTCACAGACATCCTCAAGAATGGCTTTGATATCTGCCCCTGACATATCACGGGTATAAGTTTCTGGGTAAGTAATACAGGTTTGATCCATGACATGCTCAAACGTGATGTTCTGACCTGGCATGACCGTGGTACCCCAGCGGAAGCCAGGAGATAAAGAAATGTCAGCGCCATTCACTTCACGTAAGGCATCACAAATCACTTGATCAAATGTGCCGTTAAAATTGCCGCGGCGATAAAGTAGCTCATCAGTGACGGCTAATGTTTCATTAAGCTTGCTTTCGTAAGGAGCGCGAACATCATCAATGAAAGCATCCATTTCGGGATCGGCTTTAATATAATTTGAGAAAACTGGTAATAAGGTATAACGGAAATCTTTGACGTGCCCTTTGCCTAATTCGAGGTCAAGCACGCCGACAAACTTACCGTTAGAACCGGCATTGGTGACTAAAGTTGTACCAGCGGCATTTTTGACATGAACGGGTTTGGGCACACCATCATGGGTATGGCCGCCTAAGATAACATCTAGGCCTGCGACGGTTTCTGCTAATTTAAGGTCAACATCCATACCATTGTGTGAGAGTAGGATGACAGCATCAGGTTGCTCGGCATCCTTCACTTCATCAATAAGCTCTTGTAATTCACCCGCTTGAATACCAAAAGTCCAATCAGGAATAAAGCGGCTCGGGTTAGCAATCGGGGTATAAGGGAAGGCTTGTCCGATGACAGCAACGCGATGATCCCCCATTATTTTAATGGTATAAGGCTTAAAGGCGTTACCGGTATCTTCGTCATAAGCCGGCGCGCCTTCAAATAAAGCATCTTCATTAACTTTGACGTTATGGGCGATGAATTCACCATTGAAGGCTTCAATATTTTTTAATATTTCGGTATCTTGATAAGTAAATTCCCAGTGTCCTGTCATGACATCGACACCGAGCAAATTAGAGGCTTCGACCATGTCCATACCACGAGTCCAGTATGCGGTCGCTGAACCTTGCCAAGTATCACCGCCGTCAAGTAGCAGTGAGTGATCTGCATCGCCATAACTTTGGCGTAATTGCTTAATGAGCGTGCTGAGATGAGCATAACCACCGACTTTGCCATACTTTTCTGCACAAGCAATAAAATCAAGTGAGGTAAAACCATGTGATTGAATGCTGCCAGCATTCATATTGAAATAATCTAGAAAGTTTTTGCCAACGATATGGGGTGGCTTGCCATCCTCGTGACGAATACCAATATTGACACTGGGCTCACGGAAATAAATAGGTTTTAGTTGTGCATGGCTATCAGTAATATGAAGCAATCGGGCATTACCAAATTTCGGTATGTCATACATGCTTTCAGGTGTTGCTTCTGAGTGATTAGAAAACGCAGTTCTAGGGAAGATATTAGCTGCGCTAGCTATGGCAAGTAATTGAGTAAATTCACGACGATTCATAATTAACCATTTTTCAGTAAGAGAATATAAAAAAGCCCAGAACTAGTCTTTAAAACTTAGTCCCGGGCTGTTTGTTGTGCCGTTTAAGTAAAGCTAGGAAGCTTACTTAGGTTTAACTGTAGATAAACCTAAAGTTTCCCAGTTTTGCATACCACCACGGTACCACTTGATTTTTGCTGCTGGGTAGCCAAATTTTAACAAAGTTAAAATGTTTCTAGGTGATTGACCACACCACATACCATTACAGAACATAACCAATGTTTTAGCATTTGTGTAGTTCCATAGGCCTTCTTGCTCTTCAACACCGAATTTTTCTTGCATGATTTCAGCAATGTCAAATGGGCTAGCGCCTTTAGCAGTGTCTAGGTGAGTCCAAGGAATGTTGACTGAACCAGGAATAGTCCCTTTAGCAACCCAATCAGGTGTACGTGAATCGATGACCATGATTGAATCATCACCATCACTGTGCATTTTTACGTAATGAATGATTTCTAGTTCACCTAATGTTTCAACGCCTTCAGCAATAACAATTGGGCGGATACAAAATGGCGGACATTTTCTTGATGTTTTTGCATAATCAGCTTTAATAGTATTAGCTGTGTCTTGATTTCTTACGATGGTTACTGTTTCGCCGTGATTATTAACATCTACTGATGGTAGCGTTGGTGTTAGTTGAACATCAAGCGCTGATGCTGAACCAGCAATGAAAATCGATAAAAATAGACCTGCTACTTTTAGTGTCGTTTTATTCATGTGTCTTTTTCCTTTGATTATTTGAAAGTAAATTAATCATTTACAGGGATAAGTAATTGCCAATGTTTATCAGCATAGTGAGCCTGTTCTATAGCAAGCATAGATTGGTGTTTCACTTCTCGGAACAGAGCAATCGCTTGCTCATGGTTGCCGGCTTTTGCTGCAGCGTGGGCTTCCTCTAAGAGAGGGGCTGTCACACTCCATTCAAAACCCAGTTTATCAGCTTCAGACTGTGCATCTTCAGCTTGTGTGATTAAGGTGTCGAGATCAACAGCTTCATCATGCTGAGCTGCTGGTTTATCGGTCATGGTATCCGTTCCTGAGTCAGAGCAGCCTGTCAAAAGTACAGCTGCTGCGAATAAAGCCAAGAAGGTTGAGTAAGTTGTTTTTGCCATGATGCTATTTCCTTGAGCCAGGGCCGTTTAGCGGTAAGCCGTTAGCCATATATGTGTGGAAATACTCTAAGTTACGGTATTGTTCACTTTGTAATGCAAAAGGCTTCGCGCGAACTTGCGTATTACAACCGGCATAACGTTTTTGTAGTGTGCCGATATCATCCCATGCAAAACGGAAAGCAGGAAAATGCGTTGTATGGCCTAAGGCTGGGCTAGTGATTTCAGCTCTTAATTGCGCGCCGGCACTTGAAATATGACAAGTTGCACAAGCCATATTGAGTTGACCCTTACGTTCATAAAACATCTTTTTACCAGCTTCATAAGCTGCAAGTGCACGCTCATCATCAGGAATGACAACATTAATAATATTATCTCGTGATGTCTCAGCCATATAGGCTGAGACATAAGCTAGCTGACCCTGACCGTAGGGTAAGGCTTCTTCACCATTACTTGTGCGGCAGTGATTAATGGCAGATTCAATCGTGATGACTTGGCCTGTTTCTGTATCAAACTTAGGATAATCCTGTTTGATTCCAATACCGCCATTAGGAAAGCAGTCGGCATAACCTTTACCATTTGCGAAAGGCGTTTCAAAAAATGCTTGCCCTTCATCAACAGCATCTTCATAAGGCGGAAATTCTTCAATTTCTTCCCATTGTGAACGCGCATTTTCATTGATGGCATAGACACCATCTGCAAGGCCTGCTAATTCAACTTTAGGGAACCGTTTTTGAAAAAACGCCCTAATGTCATCTTGATCAGACTGAGGATCTGCATAACTTGGCGCACTTACAAACAGTGAACCAAGGAGTATGGCAGACAAACAAGTTAAACCTTTCATGTGAAGATCCTTGAATGTGTTGGCTTATTTAATAGGGGCTTCAACAGTCACTGTTTCGTCGGTGTTATCAGTCCATGTCATTGAAACAGTCTCACCTTTTTGAGCACCAGCGAAAGAAAATGACACATAAGGGTTTTTAGATACCGAACGGCCAAAATCTGCGTGAAAGACAACTTTATCACCATGCTTACAAACGAGTTCTTTGATGAACTTAGCCGGGATGATTTTGTCTGTTTTTTTATCTTTACGTAGGCCTGTTTCCATAGGGTGTTTTGCTAACACCTTGATGACGGCCATATCTCTTTTCATTTTTGCTTTAATTTTCATATTTCTATCCTCAATATCTTATCTAGATTAACCGCCACAGCCGCCGATTGTTACTTTGACTTCTTGCTCTGTCGTGTACAACTTCCCGTTAGCTTCAACAATCGCTTTAACAACTTGAGTTTCACCGAGGCGAATACGAATAGAAACTTCAGCAGCGGTACCTTCAGGTAAAGTAAATGATGCTGCTAGTGGTTGTGGGTTTTTATCAGCAAGGATACTGATGTTTGTTACATTTGCCATTTTTGTCTTAACAGTCACTGGTACAACAGCACCATTTTCTGCAATTTCTGGCACTTTCAAAGTGATTTTGTCATCTTTAGTTAATGCTGTGCTGCCATAAAGATCCTTTAAAGCGCCATCAACAGTTTCGTTGTCGAAAGCTTTAGACCATTTAGCCATGGCTAGTCTTGGCATTGCTGTCATAGCCGCTGCCATTGTTGTAAAGCCTAAAAGGCCCTTAAGTAGTAATCTTCGTTGCATTATATTTTCTCCAGGTTATCTTTTATATATTCGTTGGGCTTTATAGCGTGTAGAGGTAATCCACTACCTTATCAACCTCTTCCTCAGTCATCATCCTATGCTTACCAAAAGGGGGCATTGATGTGGCTGGGTTCCTGATTGTTGGATCCCAAATTTGTTCTCTTAGTACGGCTCTGTCTGGAAATCTGACTTTCATCATCATCAAAGGAGGCCCAACTAAACCAGCTAGTTCGCCGTCATCCATCATATGGCACGCTAAGCAATTTCCTTTTTTTCTATCAAAGGAGATTTCTTTACCTTCTGCAACGCTGTCAGCATAGGCAGAAGAGAGCAATAATGGAAACAGGAATATCGCTGTAATAAGTTGTGTTAACTTGTTCATAATCGATTATATCCTCTTAGAATTGTTTACGAAGCCTATTGGCTTTGCTCAACCATGTAGTGAACAGCAGCAGTGACATCTTCATCGCTCAGGCTCATGTTGCCGCCTTTAGGAGGCATAACACCGTCTTCACCTGTGTAACCGCTAATCGCACGCTCAACAACTGCTTCCATGCCAGGAACAAGCCGGTCAGCCCAAATCTCGTTATCACCTGTCTTAGGCGCGCCTGCGACACCATGATCATGACAAACTGCACATGATTGCTTGTATATCGCTTTACCATGCACATTGCCAGGTTCAGCTGCTTCACTCTCTTCAGCGCCCTTTTCTTCAAGGTGCTCGGTTGGGCTTACCCCTGCAATGGTTGAAATAACTTTGATTGAGGCAGGATCTTTACAGTCCTTCATGCAAGCTGTGTTCTTAACATCTGGACGATCATCTTCAAAAAAGCCCTCTGCATTGGGCATCTTAACAGTTAAAAAGTTCTCTTTGGTTAAAACAAAGTCTTCTTCAACGAGTTCATTCAGATAGAGCACATATGCAGTGATAGCATAGGTTTCGTCAACAGATAAAGATTGTGGTGCAGTAAAAGGCATTGCACGACGGGTGTAATCCCATAGTGTACTTGCGTAAGGCCAATAACTACCCACAGTTTTCTGTGGCCGGTCATCTGTCAGCGTGCCTTCACCACCAGCCAAGACCGGCCAGCGACCTTCACCTTCGCCAAATAGGCCGTGACAAGATGCACACTGCGCTTCATATAAGCCTTCGCCAACTGAAACCGAGCCACTTCCATCAGGTAGGCCTAAGCCATCAGGCCTAACATCAATATCCCAACCAGCAACCTCTTCTTCTGTAGCGATACGTCCAAGGCCATAATGGCCTGGGTCTTGCGCATAAGCTGCAGTAGCAAAAAGCCCTTGAGCAGCTGTGGCTAAAACCAGTACTTTTAAATATTTTTTAACCGAGTTGTACATTGTTTACCGTCCCATCTGTATTTAGCTGCCATGTGTGGATAGCATTCTTATGATAGATTGAATTCGTACCTCTAGCCTCACGTAATTGCGCATACGTCGGCTGTACATAGCCTGTGTCATCAATTGCACGACTCTGTAGAAGTAATGGTTCACCTTGCCAGTCAATTTCCATGCTAAAACGCGTCATTGATTTGGATAAAACCAAACCTTTAAGTTGCGCTGTTTGCCAAGACACGCCACCGTTAAGTGAGATATCGACACGTGAGACTTTGCCCCGGCCAGACCAAGCAAAACCTTCTAATTGCATTAGGCCTTTACGTTTAGCTGGGTTTTCAGGGCATGGGCTAGTGATAACAGAGTTCACTTCTTGCACGTAACTGTGTTTACGGGCTTTACCGTCAGCTAATAAATCTGTGTATTTAGAGGTTTCTTCGCGATGCATCCATGGCTTGTCACCGATTTCTAAGCGACGTAACCATTTGACGCTGGTGTTACCTTCCCAACCTGGTGTGAATAACCGCACAGGGTAACCTTGTTCTGGACGCAACATTTCACCATTTTGAGCAAAGACAATCATTGCATCGTCTAAGGCTTTATCTATTGGGATACTACGCGTCATACCAGCAGCATCAGCACCTTCAGCTAAGACCCATTTTGCACCTGGTTTAAGGCCGGCTTCTTGTAAGATGGTCGAGAGCATAACGCCTGTCCATTCAGACCCACTGATCATGCCGTGTGTGAACTGGAGGGCTTCCATTTGCGCGCCACGCCATTCCATTCCGCCATTAGCTGGGCACTCTAAGAAATGGATATGTGACTCTGACGGGAAAGCCATGATGTCATCCATGGTTAAAAGCAATGGTCGTTCGACCAGGCCATTGATCATGAGCCGGTGATCATCAGGGTTAACTTCTGGAACACCGCCATGATAACGCTCGAAATGCAGACCACTTGGTGTGATGATACCTTTCTGCTTATGAAGCGGTGTCATACTGATCGAGGCGATTTCGTCAGCAGTCAACCATTCGACAGTACGTCTAACGACATCTGCTTCATGTTTTGATGGCTGGCCATAGGGGACAGAAACAACACCTCGGCCTAACGTCTTGCTCCATGCAGGAATGTTAGGGGGAAGGTTTTCCTGACCAGCAGCAACTTTGCCAACAGTTGTGGCAAGGGCTGTGCCCGCAGTTAATTTTAATCCGTTAAGCATAAAGTCACGGCGATTTTTTTGCGGTAACTCTGCTGCTTCGGCTTTGATTTCTTGAAGTAAATCAGTGGTGCTTTCAGATAACTTTTTCACTATCCACCTGTATGGTTTCTATAAAATAATTTGTAAGCCTATACATTACGCTAGACACCTGCACTTTGTGACTACGTATAAACCTATATTTTGTGCGTACTAACACTGGTCTTAGACAGAATATTATTAACAACTATGAACGTGATATCAAATATGTTTTAGCTTTTATCGAGATAACACCTTCATTGTTTTATAAAAAAGTCGTTAACGAGTGCTAACGTGCTGGGTTTTGTCCTTATTTATCGTATTTATAGCCATTTAAGTCGATAATTTAAATTATGATGAACAATAATC
>CAJQOM010000020.1 GCA_905479985.1 uncultured Gammaproteobacteria bacterium
GCGAAGCGAGCCCGTAGGGTGAACCCCATGGATGGGGTGAATAAAGTAGGTCACTGCCAGGCTTTTAAATAACAAAAAGGCCCATCTCATTGAGATGGGCCTTTTTGTTTTATGTCAGTTAAATGGTGAGCGGTGAATAAAAGTAGGTCACATTAGTAAGCATTTAATTATTCACCAACGGCTCAAAATCCAACGTTCTTCAATACTAAAAAAACCATTAGTGAAGGTAATGATGTCTAAATGTAATGTATTTTGATCAATCAGAACCTTATAGATGGTTTCGACCAAAACAGTACCACGAGAAAATTGAAGATTTTGATAACTTTTTTCAGTTAAGATTAAAATATCTGGGCCGTTAGATAGGAAACTATCTATATCACGTCGTTCAAATATTCTTCTCTGGTAAATAACTTTTTTATTTTGTTCTCGAAAGTCTAAATCAGCATGTAGATTTAACCGCTTTTTACTATGTGATTTAATCTCTAATCTGACTGTTGAACTATCAATTAGCTTTATGGGGTGTTCGACTGTGCCTTTGCATTCTATTTGCACCAACTCTCCACGCCAATCTCCGGACAACCTTTTACTTAATGACTTTAATTCATCTTCTTGTTCATCATTTAAAGTATAGGATCGTTTTTCGATCTCGTAATAAGCTTCGCCAGTTATTTGTTCCCCGCATGATGGGTTTGCCATACTAGGCTGAATAGAAAAGAGGCATATTGTCATGAAAGCAGTTAGGGAAGGCTGTCGACACATTATTTTATCCTCATGAAGGGACTGTTTATGGCTTTATATTTAATATGGACTATATGTAATATCGCATTGTTTGGCTAAATAATCATTAATGTTAAATAGTCTAAGAATATTTTAAGTTTAATGTAGATTTCACTTTATTTTATTGTTATAGTGACAATCATTCTGAAAACCCCTCCTATTTAAAGTTAATTGCACCTATTGCGTGCCCAATAATACATCTCTATAAAAAAATCCCATTTTAGGTAATACATGAATCTAACTGATCTAAAAAAGCAGTCTGCTGCTCAATTGATGGAACTTGCCATCTCAATGAAGCTTGAAGGCTTAGCACGTAACCGAAAACAAGATTTAATTTTCGCCATTGTGAAAGAACATGCCAAAAATGGTGATGATGTTTACACAGAAGGTGCATTAGAATTATTACCAGATGGTTTTGGTTTCTTACGATCTCCTGAAGACTCATATGTTGCAGGGCCAGATGATATTTATGTTTCGCCAAGTCAAATCAGACGTTTTCATTTAAGAACCGGTGATACCTTAAAAGGTAAGGTGAGGGCACCTAAAGACAGCGAACGTTACTTTGCTTTGATTAAAGTTGAAGAAATTAACTTCGAGAAACCTGAAAACACTAAAAATAAAGTGCCTTTTGAAAATTTAACCCCGTTATTTCCTAATGAGCGTTTTACATTAGAACGAGGCAATGGCAGTACAGAAGATTTAACGCCTAGAATTGTTGACTTGGCATCACCGATTGGTAAAGGGCAACGTGCTTTGATTGTTGCGCCACCAAAAACAGGTAAAACCATGATTTTGCAATCTATTGCACAATCAATCGCAGCTAATCATCCGGACAGTTATTTAATTGTTCTTTTAATTGATGAGCGACCTGAAGAGGTCACTGAAATGCAACGTTCTGTCAAAGGTGAGGTGGTTTCAAGTACTTTTGATGAGCCAGCTTCACGTCATGTACAAGTGGCTGAGATGGTCATTGAAAAAGCCAAGCGTCTAGTCGAACATAAGCACGATGTTATCATCTTACTCGATTCTATTACGCGTTTAGCTCGCGCCTACAACACAGTTGCGCCATCATCAGGTAAAGTTTTAACGGGTGGTGTCGATGCGAATGCATTACAAAGACCAAAACGATTCTTTGGTGCGGCACGTAATATTGAAGAGGGTGGTAGCCTTTCGATTATCGCGACAGCACTAGTCGAAACCGGTTCTCGTATGGATGAAGTTATCTTTGAAGAGTTCAAAGGTACCGGTAATATGGAACTACAACTTGAACGTAAATTGGCTGATCGTCGTATTTATCCAGCAATCAATGTGACACGCTCAGGTACACGCCGAGAAGAATTGTTAACCAATGATGGTGATTTACATAAATTATGGGTATTGCGTAAGATTTTAGCGCCAATGGAACCCGTCGATGCGATGGAATTCTTGATGGATCGTCTAAAAGCGACCAAAACCAATGCAGAGTTCTTCGACTCGATGAAGCAGGGTTGATAGAACGAGATAGACAAAATGACCATCCGCCGGCGCTCTTTATTATGGGCCCGACGGCTGCGGGCAAAACAGACTTAGCTTTAAAGTTAGCTTCTCAATACCCCGTTGAAATTATCAGTGTTGATTCTGCGTTGGTTTATCGCGGTATGGATATAGGCACCGCCAAACCAGAATCAGCGATATTGGCCCAATTTCCACATCATTTAGTGAATATCATTGAACCGACAGAACATTACTCTGTTGGCGACTTTAGGCGTGATGCATTATGCTTAATGGCAGACATTACTCATCGCGGCAAAATCCCAATACTGGTCGGTGGCACAATGCTGTACTTCAAGGCATTGCAACAAGGCTTAGCGGAACTTCCTGAAGCAGATTTAGTCATTCGAGCCCGTTTAGATCAACAAATATCAGAATTTGGTTTGAAGTATTTACATGATCGTCTCATGCAAGTTGATCCCACCTCTGCAAAGCGAATTCATCAAAATGATCCGCAACGCCTGCAACGTGCATTAGAAGTATTTGAAATAACAGGAAAATCACTCACAGAGCTGACGCAATCTGTAGAACCAGAAATACCTTATCAGGTTATTAAAATGATACTGAGCCCGTTTGATAGAAGCGTATTACATGAACGCATTGCCCAGCGTTATCAAACAATGATGACAAATGGTTTTTTGAATGAAGTGAAAGCACTACATGAGCGTGGTGACTGTCACGCTACACTTCCTGCGATTCGTGCCGTTGGCTACCGCCAAATGTGGCAACATTTGTCAGGTGATTACGATCTTGAGACAGCAATAGAAAAAGCCATCATAGCAACCAGGCAAATGGCAAAGAGGCAGCTAACTTGGCTAAGAGCACAAGATGATGGGGTCTGGTTTGATACAGGACAAGGCTTACCGATGGCACAGATTATGACTTTTTTAACTGATCAGATGCCCAAATTAAATAATTAAACCTTGACGGTTTACTTTGTCTATCTAGAATGGTGTAATAAACCCCATATTTTATACGGGTTAACAAAAAGAATAAGCTGGAGAAAAAACATGACAAAAGTACAATCATTACAAGATCCTTTTTTGAATGCATTAAGACGAGATAACACGGCAGTATCGATTTATTTGGTCAATGGGATTAAACTACAAGGACAAATTGATTCGTTTGATCAGTTTGTCATATTACTAAAAAACACGGTCAATCAGATGGTTTATAAACATGCCATTTCAACCATTGTGCCAGCTCATAATGTAACGTTCGAAGAAGACTGAGGAGTAGTGATTGTTTGATCGTCCAGACAGTAATGCAGCATTTGATACATCGAAAACAAAAGAAGCCGTTGTCTTAGTACACCTTAACTTTAACGATCGGAACTTTGACGAATCAGAACAAGAGTTTATCGAACTTGTTAACTCCACCGGTGCGGCAGTAGCGACCATTATTCATGGTAAACGTCGGGCACCGGATAGCAAGCTTTTTGCCGGATCAGGGAAAGTACAAGAAATCAGAGAACACGTCATCGCAAATGATGCTGCAGTGGTTATTTTTAACCATGAATTGTCGCCCAGTCAAGAACGTAATTTAGAAGCCGAACTACATTGTCGAGTGATTGCCAGAACAGGTTTGATCCTCGATATCTTTGCACGCAGAGCACGCTCTCACGAAGGTAAGCTGCAAGTTGAATTGGCTCAGCTCAAACATCTCTCAACCCGTTTAGTCCGAGGTTGGACGCATTTAGAAAGACAAAAGGGTGGTATTGGCTTACGTGGCCCAGGTGAAACACAGCTAGAAACCGATAGACGGTTATTGGGCCAACGGATTAAAACACTTAAAAAACAATTGATGAAAGTCCGTTCTCAGCGTGAACAAGGCCGTCGTTCGAGGCAACGAGCAGATATTCCTGTCGTGTCATTAGTCGGTTATACCAATATGGGTAAATCGACACTGTTTAACAGAATGACAACCTCAGATGTCTATGCTGATGATCGTCTGTTTGCGACCTTAGACCCAACACTTCGCCGTTTAAAATTAATGGAAACGCAAGCATTAATAATGGCTGACACTGTAGGGTTTATTAGAAAACTACCACATGACCTAGTCGAATCTTTTAGTTCAACATTAGAAGAAACCCGCAGCGCCGCTTTATTACTACATGTAGTGGAAGCAGGATCATCAGAACGGGAACAATTGATGGAACACGTCAATGATGTTTTACATGAAATAGAGGCTGATGAAGTGCCCCAAGTCATTGTATGCACTAAAATTGATCAAACAGATGACCATGAGGCAAGAATAGATCGTGATCAAGATGGCAAAATTTGGCGTGTCTGGCTATCAGCCCAGAGTGGAGAGGGACTGGACTTGTTAAGGCAAGTATTGCAAGAGTATTTCCCTGAACAACTTCAGTATATGCAGGAAGATTAAATCATATAGCGATAAAACCGTGTTTGTCGTCGAAGAAAGATACTCTTAAGCGAAGTAACTGTTAGCGATCCGAGATAATCTAGAAGCTGGTTAGTCTGGTGCAAAGTAAATCATTTTGCTATCAATGCACTATAAATCGAACTTTCATCCCCAATTTATAGACATATTTGTGTAATAGGCCGGTTATACAGCGAATCAACGGTTCCCTATTGCCCAGTATGTCCGTAAAATAGGCATGTTAATATTTTTTAATCTTAAAATTTCTTCAGCTTGGAGTGCTAAATGGCTTGGAACGAACCTGGTAAAGGTGAAAAAGACCCATGGGGTAACCGTGACGACAAAGGTCCACCGGATATCGATGAAGTAATACAAAAAATGCAACGTAAGCTCGGTGGTTTATTTGGTGGTGGTGGTGCATCAAGTGATGGCGGCGACACATCAAATGGCAACTCAATCGGTTTTGGGCTGATATTATTAATTGCTTTTATTGTTTGGGCTTTTTCAGGCATCTATATCATCGATCCAGCTGAACGTGGTGTGGTTTTGCAGTTTGGTAAGTATAAAGAGACAACGTTACCTGGCCCGCACTGGCATATTCCTTTTCCAATCGAAAAGGTTGAAATTGTTAATGTTGATAAAAGTAGAACAGCTGAAATTGGTTTTCGTAAAACAGTAGGAGGCCGTTCAGGTACCGTACCATCAGAAGCTTTGATGCTGACTCAAGATGAAAATATTGTTGAAATGAAAGTGGAAATTCAATATTTAATTGAAGATCCGGCAGCATTTTTATTCAATGTTGAAAACCCAGTATTAACCTTACAACAAATGACAGAAAGTGCTGTGCGCGAAGTAGTTGGTCAAACTACGTTGGATGAAGTCCTAACAACGGGCCGCCAAGTTATCGCTATCGAAGCAGAGAAAGTACTACAATCTTTATTGAATGATTACGGGACTGGACTGTTAGTCACGAGCTTTAATATTCCTGATGCGCAAGCGCCTGCTCAAGTACAAGCTGCTTTTGCTGATGTTGTAAAAGCAACAGCAGATAAAGAAAGAATGAAAAACGAAGCGCAAGCCTATGCCAATGACATTGTGCCAAAAGCACGTGGTGCGGCTTTCCGAGTCATCCAAGAAGCAGAAGCATATAAAAGTCAGATATTAGCTAAAGCGCAGGGTGAAACGAGTCGTTTTTTACAAGTGATGACCGAGTTCGAAAAAGCACCCGAAATAACACGTGAACGTCTTTATTTAGATACGATGGAATCGGTGTATAGCAATAGCCAGAAGGTCATGGTTGATGTTTCAAAAGACAGTAGTAACGTTTTATATCTTCCTCTAGATAAGATGCGCGGTGGCAGCAGCAGTAATTCACCTTCTACCCGTCTTGATTATAAAAACCTAAGCACTTATCCGACATCAAGTAATGATGGCAATCCCAGGATGACACCAGAAAATGTGCGCAGCAGAGGAGGACGTTAAGATGTCTACACGTACGAATTTTTACATTTTCCTTGCCGTACTGCTTTTTATCGTGGCCAGTATGTCAATTTTTTACGTAGATCAACGTGAACGCGCTTTGTTGTTGCGGTTTGGACAAATTGAAAAAGCAGATTACGAACCAGGTATCTATTTTAAGGTGCCTGCTTTTGACGATGTTAAACGTTTTGATGCCCGCGTATTAACGCTCGACGTAAAACCTGAGCAATACATCACGCGCGGTAAAGAAAAGTTATTAGTTGATTCATTTATTCTATGGAAAATTGCTGATGTTGCAACGTACTACACCGCGATGGGTGGTGATAAGAGACGCGCTGGGTCACGTATTTTCAATATCGTAAACAATGCTTTACGTGATGAGTTTGCTAACCGTTCAGTACAAGACGTCGTCGCAGGTGATCGGACAGCAATGATTGCTAAAATCCTAACGAATACCAATGGAGCAGTAAAAGCATTGGGAATCGAATTAGTTAATATTCGTATTAAACGCATTGATTTTCCGAGTGAGATTAATGACCAAGTCTTTGCCAGAATGAATTCTGAACGTGAACGGATTGCCAAAGAAACACGCGCTGAAGGGTCTGAAGAGGCTGAAAAAATTCGCTCTAATGCAGATCGCCAACGTACCATTCTGATTGCTGATTCGAACCGCGAATCTGAAGAGTTACGTGGTAATGGAGATGCACTGGCAACAGAAACGTATGCGAAAGCCTATGAGCAAAATAGTGAGTTTTACTCGTTATACCGTCGATTGACTGCCTATAAAAACATTTTCAATGGTGACGATATGCTAGTAATTGAGCCGAAGGGTGAATTCTTTAATCGTTTTGATAGCACAATAAAGAAATAGACA
>CAJQOM010000021.1 GCA_905479985.1 uncultured Gammaproteobacteria bacterium
CAAGGTGATCACCATGACCGTGGCGAAACGCACTTCTGGGAATTAGATGAAGTTGGTTCACCTAATGCTCGTTGGGGTTACTTTACAGAGTTTACTGTTGCGTTAATCCCACCTCTATATCACATGATGATGAAGAAAAAATTAGCAACATGGGATAGAGATTTTGCGACTGAAGGTGAATTAGAAATCGCTGCAAGAATCAATGAACAGGCTGGTTACACAATGCCTGAGAATCACGATTCTTACGCTAGAATCTAAAAGCTTCAAAAATGGGCTCGGAGCTGACACTTCGAGCCCATCTTTTTTAAACCCACAATAGAGAAATTCATGAGTCGAGGCTCCTTAATCTGATAAGAGACCTTGAACAAGTCAATTAGATGTTAATAGCTCAAACGTATTTGAGTTTCTCTGAAACAGAATTTAATACTGTAATAGACAATGTCTTCTCAATATTAAAGACACATAACATTGGCCATTCTGAAAGTTTATCCTATGGCCAATTCGCCCAGAAATTGTGCACGATTAATCGTCACACTTTTTAAACAGTGAGGTAAGAAAAATGGAAGTAAAATGGGATCAAGATGTCTGCAGTCATGCAGGTGTATGCGTTAATAGTTTACCTAACGTCTTCAAAGTAGAAGATGGTAAATTTGTAATTGACTCAAGTGCCGCTTCTGAAGCAGAAATACTTGAAACAGTTGCGAAGTGCCCATCAGGCGCTTTAACAGTTCAGAACTAAGTTTAAATATTTTTAATAAATAAATTTTAAGTGGAGGTAGGTTAAATGGCTATTGGAGATCATTTATCAGATGTAAAAGTACTATGGGGTGTTGCTGGATGTGCGAACACTAGTAAAATCCTTTTAACTGCTGCGGAAAAAGGCGTCGATATTGACGGTCGTTCTGTAGACGTTAATTCAGATGTTGAAATGAATGAGCTTAAAAAGCACTCACCATTCGGTTCAATACCTGTTTTAAAAGATGTTGACTTCTATATTTACGGTACAGAAGCAATCATGTCATACCTTGATGATAAAGGTTTTGGCAACTCGCTAGTACCGCGTAACGGTGTTGTTCGTGCTGTTAATTATCAATGGGCACATATTGCTTCATCACATTTCGGTCCTGCTGTTTCTAAACTCGCTGATGGTGATGACAGTGCAATGGAAGTTGTTAAGCAAGCCTTATCTGCTTTAGAAGCACAGTTAAATGCGCGTACAAAACGTGGTGATTACATTGTTGGTGAATTCAGCCTAGCTGATATCCACTGGGCTCCAAGCATTCATGCTTTATGCCTACATGGTCACGAATCATTAGTTGACTCAATGCCTGGCGTTAAAGCTTGGTGGGGCAACATGAAGGTAAGAAAAAGCATGAGCAAAGAGAACTACGTTGCTTATACTACCCTCCCTTCGCTAGATGAAATACGTAGCAATAAATTACGTTCAGTTAGCATTAACGTTTAGACGTTATTACTTTTAACCTCAAAGAAATAATATATGTTTGGTTTTTTCAAAAATAAGAAGCAAGATTACGCGGCCAATATCAATGGTTCTCAAACGCTGACAGTTAAGACTGGAGACAATCTTTTAAAAGCAGCGCTTGAAGCTGATTTAGCTTGGCCCCACGATTGCCGTGTAGGTAGTTGTGGTACGTGTAAGTGTCGCTTGGTTGAAGGTAAAATTAAGCCTTTAGCTGACTTTGCTTATGTACTAGAAGGTGATGAATTACAAAATGGCTACATTCTTGCTTGCCAAACGGCGCTCAAGACTGATATCGAGATAGAGGTAGAACTACTCGCTGATGGTGAGAAACAGCATCATTGGGAATCAGATGCCGTCATTAAAGAAATTCGTGACTTAACCTATGACATAAAAGAGCTTGTGATAGAGATCATTGACCCAGAGAATGTTTCTGCCAGTGAACTTTTATACAAGGCAGGCCAGTATGCAGATTTGAAACTGCCCCATCTTACTGATGGCCGTAGTTACTCATTTGCAACAGCACCACATATTGGTCAAAAAGAGTTCTTGTTTTACATCAGAAAAGTACCTGGTGGTGAATTTACTGACTGGTTATTTGAGGAAGATCGTACCGGTCAAACTTTAATAATGAGTGGTCCTTACGGAAAATTTGGGCTAGCTGAAGAGCCAGCCCCAATGACCTGTATCGCAGGTGGTAGTGGAATGAGTGCAGTAATCGGTGTCTTACAAGCCGCACTTGAATCAGGCGTTAAGCGTGATGTCCGCTTCATCTTTGGTGCACGAAGCCAAAAAGACCTTTACCTTGATGATTTGATCGCTCAAATTGGATCAGATTGGCAGAGCAAAGGTCTTGGTAGCTTTGAGTACCTTCCATGCCTATCCCAAGAAGATGCAGATAGTGCTTGGGAAGGGCGTAGAGGACTTGTCACAGAGTTTATTGTTGACGACAAAGTCGGCAGCGTTTCTGGACAAGCTTACTTATGTGGTCCGCCGGGCATGATTGACGCAGCTATTAATGTATTTGAACAAAATGGTGTTACTAAAGAAGCCATCTTCTTTGATAAATTCCTTGATAAGAGTAATACACCTTAATAGTAAAAAACACGTCAAGGCCCTAAGTACTACGGCCTTGTTGATTAACTTAATAATTTGGAGATAAATTATGGCTTCTTTTAAAGCAATTGTAGTTATGGTTATCTGGACAGCTATCGCAGGATATGGCTTGTTCACAATTGGTGCTCACGAGCACTTTAGAAACCCAATGTGGGCCGTCGGAACTGGCGTCGCATTACTTGTTATTCACATGATTAACATGGCTTTATATTTCAAAATTGCTGGCGAACGCCCATTTGAATGGTTTAGATAAAGCATTTTAGCAACACCGAAAAGCAACGATTATTAGTGACTTAGCTAATATCGTTGCTTTTTTACAACAAGCGTACAAGAAATATCACTTTTTGACACAAATCTGCACATCCTATCTAGACTTTCAAAACGATATCGCTATATAGTCGTATCTGACACATAGTGTTAGGGGCAAACGTTAAAGAATTGATTTAAGTGTTAAGACTCAAATCTTCTCTAACTACAACAAACTAAAGGTATGACAGGAATTTGTGAATGCTAAGAGTAAATTGAACAGTTATTTTTAGAGCACATGATACAAATGAATTTCATACTA
>CAJQOM010000022.1 GCA_905479985.1 uncultured Gammaproteobacteria bacterium
GCAGCCGTCAAAAAAGAAGGCTTCTTAGTCACTTCCACACTGAAAAAGAACACATCATTAACTAAATTCAGCATCTGCGGCCAAATTTTCTTCAAACCTTTTAACACCAAATACGTCACAAAGGCCCACGCCATCAACGCAACATAGACCGGCACCCAGCGGTAAGACGCCGCCATTTTATCGTCTTTAAAAACAATCGTTTTCTTAATCGCAAATAAGAATAATGCGGCGATCACACCACCAATAACCGGAGAAATCACCCATGAGCTGGCAATTTTCGCCATTGTGTTCCAATTAACAATATTAAAACCTGCAGCCGCAATACCAGCCCCCATCACACCACCGACAATCGAATGCGTTGTCGAGACCGGCGCCCGGGCCATTGTCGCTAAATTCAACCATAAAGCCGCCGCGAGTAATGCCGCCATCATCGCCCATAGGAAATGCTCGGTATCATCCCCAAACGCTTCAATATCAATAATGCCCTTCTTGATCGTTGAAACCACATCGCCACCGGCAATAAAAGCACCACTCGCCTCAAAAACCATCGCAATCACAATGGCCCAACCCATCGTCATCGCTTTCGAGCCGACAGCAGGCCCAACATTATTAGCGACATCATTTGCGCCAATATTCATCGCCATATAGCCACCGAATACGGCAGCAACAGCTAAAAATAAATGGTTCGCACTGGGGTTGGTGAAGAGATAAGTGAAGACGAGCACTAACGCCAAAAACAATAGCGCTACGGACATTCTGGCAAAATCAAACCCTGTCGTTTGCGGCAAAGGTGTTTCGGCTGCTGGGCTATTTTTCATTATATTAAATCTTAATCATGAAACATCAAAAGCGCTACAGTAGCATAACGAATTCGTTTTTTATCTGAAAAAATGAAACAATTGCTTCCCAACGGAGTCAATGTAAACACAAATCGACCAAACGGTATGAAATAAAATATGAAAAAACACCTGTACCTCTTTTTGATGCTTAGTCTGGCATTCCTTATTCCTGCTAAGGCTGATCTATTTGACAGCAGCAGCGATGAAGCCATGCCGCCGACACAAGATGAAGCTTTTCAATTTACACTTGACGTCGATACCCCGACAGTTTTATCAGCGCGATTCGCCGTTGCGCCGGGTAACTATCTGTATAAAGATAAAATTAAGTTTGAAATCCAAGCTGAGTCGCCGATTCAGATATTGCCTTACGATTTACCTAAAAGTAAAACCAAAGATGATGAGATCTTTGGGCCAACAGAGGTCTATCTCCACGACATTAATATTTCCCTCTCGCTCAACCGCAGTCAAACAGAACAAGCCATCACTTTCATTGCGCATTATCAAGGTTGCTCAGAAACCTTCAATATTTGTTACCCACCAACTAAAAAAAGCGTTGAATTACTGCTACCCGCCTACACAGCCACTAACGACAACAGTGTCTCGACACAAGCAAAACAACCCTTATCTCAACAAGACCAACTTGCTCAAAGCCTAGCCCAAGATAATCTGTTTAAGGTATTGCTCAGCTTTTTTGGCATCGGCATCCTACTGGCCTTTACCCCTTGCGTATTCCCAATGATTCCCATCTTATCCAGCATCATTGTCGGAGAAGGTGAGCACATCACCACTCGCAGAGCATTCACCTTATCACTCGTCTATGTCCTTGCCATGTCGGTGACTTACACTGTCGCGGGCTTACTCACCGGCTTACTCGGCGCAAATATTCAAACCATGTTACAAAACCCATGGATAATTGGGAGTTTCAGCGCCCTTTTCGTTATCTTATCCCTCTCAATGTTTGGCCTCTACGAATTACAACTTCCCCAAGGCCTACAAGATCGTCTACACCAAATCAGCCACCAACAAAAAGGCGGTAAACTCGCTGGCGTTGCATTAATGGGCTTATTATCCGGTCTTATTGTTGGGCCATGCCTTGCACCACCACTCGCTGGCGCCTTAATTTTTATTGGTCAACAAGGCGACCCCATTCTCGGCGCATCCGCCTTATTCGCCCTCAGTATGGGCATGGGCCTCCCACTGCTCGTCATCGGCACATCGGCTGGTAGTTTATTACCGAAAGCGGGTGCATGGATGGATAGCATCAAAGCCGTTTTCGGCGTGCTCATGCTCGGCCTATCTATTTGGTTACTTGAGCGTATTATTCCTGGCTGGATGGCTTTACTGCTGTGGGGCAGCTTATTCATCGTCTCAGCTATTTATTTAGGCGCACTCAATACCCTCACCCTCTCTTCAAATAGTTATGAAAAACTATCCAAAGGGTTAGGCATCATTATCTTGATCTATGGTGCACTCTTGATAGTAGGCGGCGCCAGTGGCAACCAGAATGTTTGGCAACCATTACAAGGCATCACGTCTGCTTCTATCCCAGCAGGACAAAGCCAACAAGGCGCCAAATTCAAACAAATCGCTAATCTGGCTGAATTAGAACAAGCAATCGCACAATCAAATCAACCCGTCATGCTCGACCTGTATGCCGATTGGTGCGTTGAATGTAAAACCATGGAAATGACCACCTTCCATGATCCAGCCGTTGTCGCAACCCTCGCCAACCTCACACTTTTACAGCTTGATATGACGGATAACAACGACGAGCACAAAGCCTTATTAAAACAGTTTGGTATCTTCGGTCCACCCACCATTCTATTTTTTGACCCGCAAGGCAGTGAATATAAACAACACCGCCTTATCGGCACCCTCAATGCCAGCGATTTCAATGCCCATATAACCGCCGTTCTTGCAATCGAAGAATAGCTATTAGAAGTCGAGTTCGACGAATTTAGCGACAAAAAAGCGCTTTTTCTACTAAAAAACTGGACAATATTGCAGCGCTGGTGCAAAATTTGCCTCATCTTGTTTGATTCAGGTTTTAATATTCCACAATGGCAAAGATTCTCGTGCTTCATGGCCCCAATTTAAACCTCTTAGGGACACGCGAACCTGAAGTTTACGGTGCAGAAACATTACAAGATATCGTTGATAATTTAACCCGCTATGCCAATAACAAAGGCCATGAATTAGAAAGCTTCCAAAGTAATGCCGAGCATTTACTTGTCGATAAAATTCAACAGGCAAGAACAAATAGCACCGATTTCATTATTATCAACCCTGCCGCTTTCACCCACACTAGCGTCGCCATCCGTGACGCATTAGCCGCCATTAACATTCCTTTTATCGAAGTACATTTATCCAATGTGCAATCGCGGGAAACATTTAGACATCATTCTTATTTATCAGATATCGCTTTTGGCGTTATCTGTGGCTTAGGTGCACAAGGTTATGAACTCGCACTCCAAGCCGCCATCAAACAGACTCATTAAATTTAAGGTTACCTTATGGACATTCGTAAAATCAAAAAACTGATCGACTTAATTCAAGAGTCGGACGTCGCCGAAATTGAAATTAAAGAAGGTGAAGAATCGGTACGTATTAGCCGAAACAACCCAAACCCAGCACAAATGATGATGACGGCACCTGCCATGCACGCCGCGCCAGCCGCTGCTGCTGCCCCCGCTGCCGAGGTAGAAGCTGCACCGGCGACACCTGTTAACAACACTAACAATGCCGTTAAGTCACCGATGGTTGGTACCTTCTATCGTTCATCATCACCTGAGGCAGCACCGTTTGCCGAAATTGGTCAGACCGTCGCTGAAGGCGATGTTATTTGCATTATCGAAGCAATGAAAATGTTCAACCAAATTGAATCTGATCGTAGTGGTGTTATTAAAGCTATCCTGGTCGAAAATGGACACGCAGTAGAGTTCGACGAACCCCTCATTATTATTGAATAAATCTAGAGTTCGCTCAGTTTTTAAGTGACTTAGTCTCAGCATAAACCATGGATAAAGAAACATCATGATCGATAAAATTGTCATTGCCAATCGAGGCGAAATTGCCCTTCGTGTCTTACGTGCCTGCCAAGAACTTGGTATTAAAACTGTTGCGGTCCATTCCGATGTCGATCGTGACCTCAAACACGTCTTATTAGCAGATGAAACGGTCTGCATTGGCCCAGCACCTTCTAACGAAAGCTACCTTAATATTCCTGCACTAATTAGTGCCGCCGAAATTACTGATGCCTCAGCCATTCATCCTGGCTACGGTTTCTTATCAGAAAATGCCGACTTCTCTGAACGCGTAGAACAAAGTGGCTTTATCTTTATCGGACCTAAAGCAGAAACCATTCGCTTAATGGGCGACAAAGTTTCAGCAATTGCCGCAATGAAAGCCGCCGGCGTACCCTGTGTCCCCGGTTCGGATGGCCCATTGGGCAATGACGATGCTACAAATTTACGGCTTGCTAAAGAAATTGGCTATCCGATCATCATCAAAGCATCTGGCGGCGGCGGTGGTCGCGGTATGCGTGAAGTCCATAGCGAAGCCCATTTACTGAATGCCATTGCCCTTACCCGCAGCGAAGCCAAAGCGGCTTTTGCCAATGACATTGTCTACATGGAAAAATTCTTAGAAGATCCACGTCATATCGAATTCCAAATCCTTGCTGATGAACACGGTAACGCAATCCATTTAGGTGAACGTGATTGCTCAATGCAACGCCGTCACCAAAAAGTATTAGAAGAAGCCCCCGCCCCCGGCATTAGCCCAGAGTTACGTGAGCGTATGGGTAGAACCTGTGCCGAGGCCTGCGTTCGCATTGGTTACCGTGGCGCCGGAACATTCGAGTTTTTATATCAGGATGGTGAATTCTATTTCATCGAAATGAATACCCGTATCCAAGTTGAGCATCCCGTTACCGAACAAGTGACCGATACCGACTTAGTGGCAGAACAAATTCGTATCGCCGCTGGTGAACCGTTATCTATCAAACAAGAAGATGTTGTCATCCGAGGCCATGCCATCGAATGTCGAATCAATGCAGAAGATGCCAAAACATTTATGCCAAGTCCCGGCACCATTACCCATTACCATGCTCCCGGCGGCGCTGGTATCCGTATGGACTCACATGTTTATAGCGGCTATCGCGTACCCCCTAATTACGATTCTTTAATTGGCAAACTGATTGTTTATGGTAAAACCCGTGATTCGGCCATTGCCCGTATGAGAACAGCCCTCAGTGAAATTGGCATCGAAGGCATCAGAACCAATGTTGCATTACAACAAGACATCATTGATGACCCCCATTTCCAAACTGGTGGCACCAACATCCATTACCTTGAAAAGAAACTCGGTTTATAAATCGTCATGGATCTCCTCGCCACCGTTTTCACCCGTATCTAAACATGGCTTGGATCCAATTTATTTTTAGCAGCACACCTGACGGCGCCGATCCGCTTTCTGATCACTTATCAGAATGTGGCGCCAGCGCGGTGACCTTTCAAGACAATGCCGACCAGCCAATTTACGAACCAGAAATTGGCTCAACACCACTCTGGCAAGCCACCAACGTGGTCGCCTTATTTGAAGCGGATAGTGATACTGATAGCATTGTCTTACAGCTCACGCACTTAATGGCGCCCTCAGTATTGCCCCAATACCGTATCGAAGCCGTTGAAGATAAAGATTGGGTCAGAGAGTGGATGGATAATTTTCACCCCATGTGTTTTGGTGAACAGCTCTGGATATGCCCAAGTTGGCACCAACCACCAGAACCTGATGCGATCAATATTCTGCTCGACCCAGGCCTTGCATTCGGTACCGGCACCCACCCCACCACTGCTTTATGTCTCAATTGGTTAGATCAGGCCCAAGTCAAAGATAAAATCGTCATTGACTATGGCTGCGGTAGTGGTATTTTAGCCATTGCCGCCGCACTCTTGGGCGCTAAAAAAGTCATTGGTGTAGACATTGATCCCCAGGCGCTTGAAGCAACCCAAGCCAACGCTGAACGCAACGGCGTTCAAATCGACACTTACCTACCTGAGGCCTGTCCAGACATCACCGCTGATCTAGTCATCGCCAATATCCTAGCTGGTCCATTGCAAACATTGGCACCCACACTGCTTAAGTTAAGCAAGCCCAAATCAGACATTATTTTATCTGGCATTCTAGACAGCCAAGCTAAAGCCGTTAGCGACACCTATCAAACTTGGTTCAATATGGCCCCCCCCACTCAAAAAGAAGAGTGGATCCGTTTAGTAGGCCAACGGCATGACTAATCAAGCCCTCACTATCGGGCCATACACCTTGCCTAATAACCTCTTCCTCGCTCCAATGGCTGGCGTCACTGATCGCCCTTTCCGCCAGCTTTGTCGACGTCTTGGTGCTGGCATGGCGGTCTCAGAAATGATCACCGCTAACAAAAGCCTTTGGGCCAGCAAAAAATCATTGCTTCGCGCCAACCACATTGGCGAGCCCGAACCCCGTAGCATTCAAATTGCCGGCGCTGATCCCGCCATGCTCGCCGAAGCGGCACAACAAAATGTCGAACAAGGTGCCCACATCATCGACATCAATATGGGTTGTCCGGCCAAAAAAGTCTGTAATGTAATGGCAGGTTCCGCCTTATTACAAAATGAAAAACTCGTCAGCGATATTCTAGAATCCGTCGTTAATGCCGTTGACGTCCCCGTAACACTGAAAATCCGCACCGGCTGGGACACCGACCATCGCAATGGCGTCACCATTGCTAAAATCGCCGAACAGTCCGGCATCCAAGTCCTTGCCGTTCACGGTAGGACGCGTGCTTGCGCCTATAAAGGCGACGCTGAATATGACACCATTGCTGAAATAAAATCAGCCATTAATATCCCAGTTATTGCCAATGGCGATATCAGCACACCCGACAAAGCCAAACAGATTCTCGACTATACTCAAGCAGATGGTTTAATGATTGGGCGTGCTGCACAAGGCAACCCATGGATTTTCAGGCAAATACTCCACTACCTTGAACATGGCGAGCAGCTTGATAGCCCGCCTGTTGCTGAAGTACAACGTATCCTAATCGAACATCTTCATGCACTTTATGATTTTTATGGCGAATATACCGGTGTCCGTATGGCCCGAAAACACATCGCTTGGTATAGCAAAGGCCTCCGCAATGGCAACCCTTTCCGCCAGCAGATGAATACCTTCGAACAGCCACAACAACAATTAGACTTCACTGAACAATTTTTCAGTGATCTCGCCCAAAAAGAGACCGTAGCGGCATGACATCGCATAAATCAAATTCGATCCTGCAAGATGTCAGGGCCAATGACAACGAACAATGTTCACTCAGTCAGTCTGTCGAAGCGGCGATAAAAGACTACTTCAAACAGCTCGATGGCCACCACACTGCGAATTTATATGATTTATTATTGGCAGAAGTTGAATTACCATTGCTCAAAGCCACATTAGAACATACCAAAGGCAACCAATGCCGTGCGTCAGAAATATTAGGTCTCAACCGCGGTACGCTACGCAAAAAGCTGAAAACCTACGGTCTCATCGAATAATTATTTTTATCTTAAGGTTCGTTTAATGAATAAGATCCAACGTGCATTACTCAGCGTGTCAGACAAAACTGGCATACTTGAGTTAGCCCAACAACTTAATAAATTTGGCATAGAGCTGCTCTCAACCGGTGGTACAGCTAAACTCTTACAAGAAGCAGGTTTGCCCGTAAAAGAAGTGTCAGAACACACTGGCTTTCCAGAAATGATGGCAGGCCGCATTAAAACGCTTCACCCTAAAATCCATGGTGGTCTATTAGGCCGACGTGGCACAGATGAAGCCATCATGGCCGAGCATGACATCAGCCCCATTGATCTGGTTATCGTTAATCTCTACCCCTTCGAAGCCACCATAGCACGCGACGACTGCACCTTACCAATGGCGATCGAAAATATTGACATCGGCGGGCCGACCATGTTGCGTGCCGCCGCTAAAAACCATGCCGCTGTCACCGTGTTAATCGATCCTGTCGATTATGATCGCGTTCTGTCACAAATAGAAAACACTGGCAGCGTCGATGACGCAACCCGCTTTGATTTAGCCGTAAAAACCTTTGAACACACCGCCCATTACGACGGCATGATCTCCAATTACTTAGGCAAAATCACTGATAATGATGACAACGTTGAATTCCCACGGACATTCAACAGCCAGTTCCATAAAGCACAAGACATGCGTTATGGCGAAAACCCACATCAAAATGCAGCGTTCTATACCGAGCAACAACCTGAATCTGGCACCATTAGTGCCGCAGTTCAAATTCAAGGTAAGGCACTCTCTTATAACAATATTGCTGATACCGACGCTGCCTTAGAATGCGTGAAAGCCTTTCCTGAATCACCGGCTTGCGTCATCGTCAAACATGCAAACCCCTGTGGTGTGGCAACAGCTGAAGATTTATTAACGGCTTATGACCTCGCTTATCAAACTGATCCGACCTCAGCATTCGGTGGCATCATTGCGTTCAATCAAACACTAGATGCAGCAACTGCTCAAGCCATTATCGATCGTCAATTTGTCGAAGTCATTATCGCACCTGATATCAGTGATGAAGCCAAAGCCATTGTCAGCAAAAAAGCCAATGTTCGCCTATTAAATTGTGGCGCATTCCCATCGCAACAAGCACAAGGCTTAGATTACAAGCGCGTCACCGGCGGCTTATTAGTCCAAGACCGCGACACCGCTTTAGTCACAGAAGATGAACTCAAAGTCGTAACGAAAAAAGCCCCAACAGATCAACAAATGGCCGATTTACGTTTTGCTTGGCGTGTTGCCAAGTTCGTCAAATCAAACGCCATCGTCTACGTCAGCAATCAACAAACGATTGGTATCGGTGCCGGTCAAATGAGCCGCGTGGTCAGTAGCCGCATTGCAGGCATCAAAGCCGAAGATGCTGGGCTACCAGTACCAGGTGCTGTCATGGCATCCGATGCCTTCTTCCCATTCCGAGATGGTCTAGATGCCGCTGCAGAAGCCGGCATCAGTGCCGTCATCCAACCCGGTGGATCAATGCGAGATGATGAAGTCATTGCCGCTGCCGATGAACACGGCATTACCATGGTCTTTACCGGCATGCGCCACTTTAAGCATTAAATAGAATCAGATTGAACTGATATGGACTCAACCCAAATCATCAATCGTTTTGAACAGCTTAACCGCACAAGGATCGAGCGGTTAAGCCAACTGGTGTCACCTTCGCAACAAAACTTTTTTAAACTACTGCCTTTTTTGCTCCACACCAATGCCCCCGACTTACCGGGCTACGGCGCCAAAGAAACCCCTATCGGTCTTATTGATTACCAAGCTGATGATAAAACCATCAACGAGGCTCAAAAACTCAGCCCAAGCTTCAAATACAAACGCCAAGGCATTCGTCATTATGGCTTTTCCGGCCTAGTCCTAATCAATCCCTATGGTCTGCTCAATATCCCTGACCAACCCGTGTTCACCGTCTATGTCATTCATACCGATCTTAACCCTGAACAACATCAAGCCTTAACGCATAAACTCAAACTGCTAACGCAATGGGCACATGGTTTTGACATCACACTCAACATCGAATTATTGGCAGAAAAAACCCTTTCTACCAGTCCACTTCAACCAGGACAGTTAGAACAGCTTTATCTTAATGGACTGATTCTCGCCGGCGGCATTCCTTTCTGGTGGCTAGTCCCCCCGGGGGGAAATTATCAACAGACCGTGGAACAGTTTGCACAACAAAGAACCCAAACACATCATCTACTACTCGATTTTGGTGACCTAAGCTCCGACAATGTGCAGGCACTAATGACCATGGCTTGCGAAAAATTGATCGACAGCCTCGAATCAGGCCTTACCCACATTCTGCCTTCGCTCTATCTTCAAAGCTTACTCGAACACTACCCGAACATCACTTCTTTAAGCAATGGCTATAAAAAAGCGGTTTATGATGGCGAACGTGAACCCCTGACTATTGACTGCAAAGTATTACAATTTAGACATATTGCTAACAGCAACTTAACAACGGAAAGCAAACGTTTAGCGCAACAGTCACTCTATTGCCAAACACAAGAAGCCTTATCCAAACGCGTCTCACAACCCAAATACCCTTGGCGACGAGACTTCATCGAAAAAACATCAAAAACATGGGCTTGGGGCAATCACGAATTTCAGATCCTTGACCAACGTGACACGGCGAAATATGAACACTGTTTAACTGAACACCAACAAACACAAATAGCCTTTGTACAAATCCAAGCGACCATCAAACAATTTGCCCATCAACAGCAAATCACCCTGCCGGCAAGCAATTCGCTGATTGATAAGACATTACGACGTTATACCGATGACAAGCCCAATATCATCAACGCCCTGCCCAATGGCTTATTAGCAAAAAGATCAGAAGAAGAAATCCATTTATATCGCTTCTCAAACAGTGATGGCTGGAAATTAAGCCTCGTCCCACTCTCGACCCAAACGCAAAACCCGCTCTATCAAAATACGTCCTTATTACATGTTTTAGCATGGGCTATCTTCAATGGTTTATTGAATAAAGCGACCCGGATCCTCATCGCTGACAAACGCCATTTGATGACCATCAAAACCGTCATCTCATTTGTACAGCAATTACTTCGTTCGCCCTTAACACAGCAGTTCAAACCCGATCCAAAAACACAGTCAAATTCAGCCCAGCTTCAACATATTTTACTGTTTGCGAATCTAGAACAAAATGAACAGCTCATCGCTGCCAATCCAAAAGGTTTACAACTGACAAGTCTGCATAATGACCCGTTTAATTATGCTAACCGTGGCGAAAGCCTACTCTACAGCGTTGACGGCTTAATCTGTTCAACATCAGGTGAATGGCAAACGTTTCAAACCCACGGCAAAACAGCACCGCTCGACCTGTTTAATCGCCTCGTTGCTTGGTGGGTAAATGGTAAGGACAAAGCAACATTAAGTTGCTGGTGTCCATCTGATACACATGGCCCATTAATTAGTCAGCGACTTAAACAGTTATATCAAGATGTAAACACTCACTATCACAAAAATAGTGAGGGTGTTTACCTGGTACGGATTGCCGATACCCATTACCAAATTAGTTGGCAGCCTGAAGGCCTCGATATAACCCCCTCCAAAAGCGGCAACCTTAATCAAATACTTTCTCGACCTAAGGCCTCTTTTGCCGCTTCAAAAGTCGACGGTAAACTTGACCCAACACAGCAGCTAAGCACCCTTCTGACTTGCCAGACTAAAGACACCATTAGCCTCATAACCGAACAGAAAAACCACACTATCTCAATTCATATCCTAGATGAATTTGGCAACCTAAGATCCCAACATAACCTTAAGCTGACCCAAGAAACAGCGCTCCATCATTTCCAGTCTTTCTTAAGTACTATTCAAAAACATAAGCCCAAGCTACAGCTTCGATACTTCAAGATGGTCGCTCAAACGACAGACAGCGCACCATGGAAATTAACACCACTCTCTGCACCTTCTCTGAGAGAAAAACAAGGCTATCTGCCCGTTATCATCACCATCACATCACCCAGAGAAGACGCCCACTGTTCGATCAGTTGTGGCCCTAAACAATTCTTAGGTCCGGCCAACGACAAGGCTTTATTCAAGCAAATCTCATCGTTTATCCTAAGCTTAAGAAAATCGAATGTCCCTTACCCGCTCTATATCAATGAAATTAACTTTTCAGAACCTGAAAAAATCACCACCGCAGACTACCTACAACAAAAACAGCGCTTCGAAAAACAGCTAAACTTCGACTAAGTCCTTCCTCTTTACCCTAGGCTCTTTTATTATGGTGAGCTTTACTAGACCAATTAGAGACACATCATGATTAAAGTAGGCATTGTCGGCGCAACCGGTTACACCGGCGTAGAACTACTGCGCCTACTGGCAAATCATCCTGAAGTCTCAATTGAATGCATTACCTCTCGTGGTGAAGCAGGCAAGCTAGTCAGTGATTTGTTCCCAAATTTAAGAGGCCATCTCGACCAACATTTCAGCCAACCAGATGTGACACAATTAGCCCTCTGTGACGTGGTGTTTTTCGCAACGCCACACTGTGTCGCGATGGAAATGGTACCCGTACTCATCAAACGTAACACCCGTGTTATTGACCTATCTGCTGACTTTAGACTGCGTGATGCTGCCGAATGGGAACAGTGGTATAACATGCCTCATACTTGCCCTGAGTTATTATCAGAAGCCGTTTATGGCTTGCCGGAAGTTAATCGCGACGCCATCAAATCAGCCCAATTAATTGCTGTCCCGGGCTGTTATCCAACTGCGACCCAGCTAGGCTTTATTCCATTGCTAGAACAAGGCATTATTGATGCCAGCCATCTGATTGCCGATGCAAAATCAGGCGTGAGTGGTGCCGGCCGTAAAGCCGCTATTGGCACATTGTTAACAGAATCATCCGAAAATATGAAAGCCTATGCTGTCGCAGGACATCGCCATTTACCTGAAATAACCCAAGGCCTGAATGCGGTCAGTGATAGCCCTGTTGGGTTAACCTTTGTGCCGCATTTAACCCCTATGATTAGAGGTATTCACGCTACCCTTTACGGCACATTGACCAAAGAAGTCGACTTACAAGCACTGTTTGAACAACGCTATGCTGACGAACCTTTTGTTGATGTACTCCCCAGTGGATCACACCCTGAGACCAGAACCGTAACAGGCACTAACGTCTGTCGTATTGCCGTCCACCAGCCACAGCAAAGTAATACTGTTGTTGTTTTATCGGCCATTGATAATTTGGTCAAAGGGGCATCAGGCCAAGCGATTCAAAATATGAACATTCTCTTTGGTCTACCTGAAAGCATGGGTATCAATACCATTGCTGTCATGCCATAAAGACCCATAGCGTGCTGATACCTCCACAACTCAATAACGATCATCAGGTTATTAAAAACCTCTTGAAGGCGCTGCTTGCCTTGGTCGTCGTCGCCATTATTATCTGGGTTTATCGCCAGCAGACGACTGGTGAGTTATCCAACAAAGTCAGCATGCTCACACAGCAAAATACCGAACTTCACAGCCAAAATACAACGTTAACAACGCAGTATAACGACCTCATTAACGACACCCGACATCAGCAACAAACCGAGGCCATCCAAAAAGCCACCCATACCGAGTTACTGCAACAACTCACCGAATTACAAGACAATGTTATCGAACTCAATAAAGAACTTAATTTCTACCAAAATATCACCCAAGGTAGCGCCACAAGCAAACTACAAATTCGCGAATTAAAAGTAATTGCTGATAGCAAAAAAGCAGATCAGTTCCATTATCGACTCGTTATGTCTCAAGGTAAAAAGATAACGAAACCGATTACAGGCCAACTGAGCATCACAGTCACAGGCCAAGTCGATAACAAACCTGAAACTCTTAAGCTCAATCAACACCAGCTTAAATTAAGGCATGTTCAAGTCTTCACTGGCCAAATTAAATTGGCTAAAAACATGGCACCAAAATCGATTAAGATCACCCTAATTCAAAACAAAAAGACCACCCTCTCGAGAACCCTCGATTGGAACGTCACAACTAGCCCAACTCAACTTGAGAGGTAAGCCATGTTTGGAAGAACAAAAAAGAACAAAAGTAATAAACCCGCTGTCCGCATAGACACATTAATCGGCCAACAAACCCATATCAAAGGCGATATTGAGTTTAGCGGTGGTTTACGTGTTGATGGCAACATCACGGGTAACATCAACGCCATCAATGATATCGACTCTGTTCTCACACTCAGTGAGCAAGGGTCCATTACCGGTGATATTCGTGTCCCTAATATGATTATCAATGGCACGATCAATGGCAATGTTTATGCCGTGGGTCACGTAGAATTAGCCGACAAAGCCAAAGTCAAAGGCAATGTGTATTATCGTTTACTAGAGATGACTGTCGGCTCAGAGGTCAATGGTCAATTGATTCGGATGTCCGCAGATGATGACGGTACACTAGATCTTGCCCACGACATTATTGATGAATCTAAAGCCTTTCAGCTTGAACAAAAAGCCAATTCTTGACTAAATTACTTGGTTTTTGGGATAATAGCATTTAATTATGCCCGTTTTGGAGTCAAGTCATGTCAAGTGAAATGCCAAGCCCAGTTAACTTTACTGATGCCGCCGCCAATAAAGTCAGCACACTCATCGAAGAAGAAGGTAACGATCAGCTTAAACTTCGCGTCTTCATCACTGGCGGTGGTTGCTCAGGTTTTCAGTATGGCTTCACCTTTGAAGAAGAAGTCAATGAAGAAGATACTCAAGTTGAAAAAGCCGGCGTCACCTTATTAATTGACCCAGCCAGCTACCAATATCTTGCCGGCGCAGAAATCGATTACAGTGATAGTGTCGAGGGTGCGCAATTTGTCATTCGTAACCCAAATGCCACTACAACCTGTGGCTGTGGTTCTTCATTCTCAGCTTAAACTGACAATATTGTTGTTATTTACCAATACAGAAACTAGAGAAGATCTGGTCTAACAGATCTTCATTAGTAAACGTCCCTGTAATCTCACCCAAAGCATGCTGAGCTTGTCGTAATTCCTCAGCCAACAACTCACCCGCCCCTAAGCCAGACAAGCAGTCGTAACCCGTTGCTATTGCTAACCGAGCACGCTGCAGTGCATCCAAATGACGGCGGCGGGCGATAAACACCCCTTCATCTTGTGGATGATAGCCGACTGAATCACACAAATATTGCTTCAGTAAAACCATACCATCACCCGTCTTAGCCGAGAGATAAAGACTAGTTTGTCCTGCCTCTTCTACCAAGCTCGCTGCCAAACCCTGTTTATCAATTTTGTTATAAACCAACGTCAATGGAATCGATGGCGGCAGCTCAGACAAAATACGTTCGTCTTCTACTGTCAGCCCTTTTTCATGATCTAAAATCAATAAAATACGATCGGCCTCAGCCAATTCATTCTGTGTTCGTCTGATGCCTTCTTTCTCTACGACATCAGTTGCATCATGCAAACCAGCCGTATCAGAAATACTGAGCGGCAGACCGCCGATGTGAATCTGTTCTCGCAAGATATCCCGTGTTGTACCAGCCACATCGGTCACAATCGCCGCATCATGACCCGCTAATTGATTATGTAAGCTCGACTTACCGGCATTGGGCTGTCCGGCCAAGACCACCCGCAGTCCATCTCTCAACAGTCGGCCTTGTTGCGCGCTATCACTAATCGCATCAACCGTCTTTAATAACCCTTGTAACTGTTGATCGACCGCCGCTTCACCTAAGAAATCGATTTCTTCATCACTAAAGTCGATTGCGGCCTCAACATAAATACGTAAATCAGTCAGTTCTTTTAATAATTGATTAACCCGATCAGAAAATACACCCTGCAAAGAGCGCATTGCACTACGGGCTGCTTGCGCCGTTGTGCTTTCAATGAGATCGGCGACCGCTTCAGCTTGGGCCAGATCCATCTTATTATTCAGAAAAGCACGCTCAGAAAATTCGCCAGGCTTAGCCATCCGTGCACCCAAACTAATCGCACGCTGACAAAGTTGATCTAGGACCAACGGGCTGCCATGCCCTTGCAGCTCAACAACATCCTCTCCGGTGAAAGAAGCAGGGTTAGGAAAAAATAAGGCGATACCACTATCAATGATATCGCCCTGTGCATCTTTAAAATGGCTAAACATCGCATGGCGAGGAGAAGGTAACCGACCACAGATTTGCGTTGCTATTTCGGCACTTCGGCTACCCGATAACCGAACCACACCCACGCCACCACGGCCCGGTGCTGTCGCAATGGCAACAATTGTCTCCATCGTCTGAAAAGCTAAATAGCACCCATTTGACGTGTGATATACCACTGTTGTGCAATCGATAGAATGTTATTCACAACCCAGTACAAAACAAGGCCTGACGGGAAGAAAGCAAAGAAAACCGTAAACACCAACGGGAACGCTTTCATCACCATCGCTTGAGCAGGGTCTTGCGGCGCCGGGTTCAACTTTTGTTGAATAAACATGCTAACACCAAATAACACCGGCAAGATGAAGTACGGATCCATTGCGGTCAAGTCATTCAACCACCAGATAAAATCGGCTTGGCGCAGCTCTATACTCTCAACTAACACCCAATAAAAGGCCAAGAAAACCGGCATCTGAACTAAGACCGGTAAACACCCGCCTAATGGGTTAATTTTTTCAGTTTTATACAGCTCCATCATCGCTTTATTAAACTGCTGCTTATCATCACCAAAACGCTCTTTTAACGTCGCTAATTTCGGCGTTAATTTACGCATACCCGCCATAGAACGATAGCTGGCAGCAGATAATTTATAAAAAGCTAATTTAATCAACACGGTCAAAAATACAATCGACCAGCCCCAGTTATTGGTCACTTTATGGATCCATTCCATCACCGTAAATAACGGCTGTGAAATAATCGTCAACACACCGTAATCTACCGTCAAATCTAAGTATTCAACAATGGGTTCAAGCCGTTTATGTTCTTTCGGGCCCAAATACATACTGTATTTTGCCTGTGCCGAGTCACCGGCTGCGATTGTCACCGTCGGCATCTTCATGCCAGCAGTATAATTCTGCTCATTAATCGATTTGCCGTAAAAGCTTTTTTCTTGATCATCTAATGCAGGAATCAATGCCGCGACAAAGTAATGCTGAATCATTGATGCCCAACCGCTCGTTGATGTCTTCAAATAAGCCGCATCATCAAGATCATCAAAATCTATCTTCTCATATTCCTCACCGGGGCTTGAGAACACCGCACCGGTGTAGGTGTAAATCAACATACTGTCATCACTAGGACGGTTACGGTTAAATTGGGCATAAGGATAGGCAGAAAAAGTCTGACCACTGGCATTAGTCACTTGATAGTCGACATCAACCAAATAACTATCTCGTTTAAAACGATAAGTTTTTGTGACCTTCAAACCATCATCAGATTGCCAATGTAATGGCACCACCAAAGTATCAACACCGTCACTTAACACATATTCAGATTGCTCAGCAGCATATTGCTCGTAATGAGTTGGCGCTTTCGCATCAGAACGTAGGCCTGATTGCACAACAAAAAACTGGCCTGCCGCATCATTTAAAAATTGTACCGGTACATTAGGATCAGATGATTCAATCGGGTATTTCAATAATGCCAAACGACGAATATCTGCACCTTTCGGATCGATATAAACATCCATCACATCGGTTTTAACATGCACTTGGCTTTGCGTAGTCCTTGTAACAGCACCCACTTCAATTGCAGGCAAGCTGCCGTCCGCAACTACATTATCAATAGGCAGATCAGGTAAATCACCTTTAACTGCTTCTTGGCCACTCACCGCTGAAACTGGCGCGGGTGATTGTGCAGCCGCCTGCTCAGCAACTTGGGCTGAGCGGACATACTCTTTTTGCCAGGCTTCCCATAATAATAATGAGACAACTAACAAACCGAATATAAGAAAAGTTTTAATATTATCCATTGCGTTTTTCTATCTTTAGTTCAGGAACAGGATCGATGCCGCCCTCATGCCAAGGGTGACAGTGTGAAAGCCGGCGTAAGCCAAGCCAAGTACCGCGTATGATGCCAAAACGGGTGATTGCTTCCATCATATAATGCGAACAAGTAGGATGAAAACGACAATTCGAGCCCAATAACGGGCTGACAAGAAATTGATATGCTCGGATGAGTCGAATTAGGATTTTTGCCACTGTGTTGCCACCGTTTGCCAATGCCGCTCTAATGTCACCCAAATTTGTGCCATCTCACGCTGACTCACATCACCTCGTGACAACACAACAATATCGATATTGGCCAACACCGATTGATGCTGCCGAAATGATGTTCTAATAACACGCTTTAATTGATTGCGGCGCGTTGCCAACTTGAGATGCTTCTTCGCAATGGCCAATCCCAATCGAGGATGGCCAACTGAATTCTCAACAGTTAACACCGTCAGACCACCTTTACTGGAACGTTTAGCCTGACGAAAGACCCGAGTATAATCCCTCGGGTTGTTCATTCTCATGGCCCGGCTAAATTTTGCCAAGTCATGTCTCCCTATTTTATTGAGGGAAATTAAACAGTTAAGCTTGCACGGCCTTTTGCACGACGCGCATTAATCACACGACGCCCACCGACTGTTCTCATACGCGCACGAAAGCCGTGAGTACGATTACGCTTTATATTACTAGGCTGAAAAGTTCTTTTCATTTCACCAACTCCAAAATTTCAATGTTTGTTTATCACCAAACCAAGATAGTCAGTCGGGCAAAAGGGGTGAAATTATAGTGCTTTATCACCCATTAAGTCAAACACCACATGAACTAAATCGCATAAGTTTTACTTGCTAAAAAAATGCATTGGCGATAACGTTACCGGTCTTGCTGTGGCATTATACTATTAATCGTAAATTACACTTACTTGATTGATAAGCGATCTAACCCAATCTAGTTCTTTAAGGAGTCTCTGTGTCTTCATCCCTATGGGAAAAATGTCTATCCCATCTTGAAGGTGAATTGTCAGTTCAACAGCTGAACACTTGGCTACGTCCATTACAAGCAATAGAGACTGAAAACACCCTACGCTTACTGGCGCCAAACGCCTACGTTCAAGCCTGGGTACAAGAACAACTTGAACCCACACTCAATGATCTTATTAGTAAACTAAGCCAAGGTAAAGTCAAACAAATTCAGATCGAAGTCGGCACCCATGGCATAGAAGAAGCAAAAGCACCCGTCAAAACTGCCAATAAACAACAACGCCCGACCTCGAATGCCAACAAAGCCGAACCGGCATTAGGCAGCCCAATGAACCCACTCTTTACCTTTGACACCTTTGTCGAAGGTAAATCGAATCAAATTGCCCGTGCGGGCTCCCTCCATGTGGCAGAAGCGCCGGGAACATCAGGTTATAATCCACTCTTCTTATATGGTGGTACCGGCTTAGGAAAAACCCATTTGATGCTTGCAGTGGGTAATCAGATCAAGAAAAACAATCCCAACGCCCGCGTTATGTATCTGTCTTCAGAACGCTTTGTACAAGATATGATCACCTCTTTACGCAACAACGTTATCGACCAATTCAAAGCCCATTACCGCAATGTCGACGCCTTATTGATCGATGACATCCAATTCTTTGCCAAAAAAGAACGATCACAAGAAGAATTCTTCTACACCTTTAACAACTTATTAGAAGGCCAACGCCAAATCATCTTGACCTGTGATCGCTTCCCGAAAGAAGTCGATAACTTAGATGAGCGACTACAATCTCGGCTCGGCTGGGGATTAACCGTTGCCATCGAGCCGCCCGAACTCGAAACTCGCGTCGCTATCCTCATCAAAAAAGCACATCAAAACCTGATTGAGTTACCCGAAGACGTTGCTTTCTTCATTGCCAAACGCATCCGTTCCAATGTGCGAGATCTAGAAGGCGCGCTACAACGTGTTTTAGCTTATTCACGGTTTACCCGCCAGCCCTTATCGATCGACATGGCACAAGAAGCCCTAAAAGATCTATTGGCTTTACATCAAAAATTAGTCACGCTAGAGAATATTCAAAAGACCGTCGCAGGCTACTTCAAAATCCGCGTATCAGACCTACTAGCCAAAAAACGCACACGCTCCATTGCCCGCCCAAGACAAATTGCCATGGCGTTAGCAAAAGAGCTCACTAACCACAGTCTGCCAGAAATCGGCGAAGCCTTCGGTGGCCGAGACCACACCACCGTGCTACATGCTTGCAGAAAAGTAGCAGAATTACTTGAAACCGACAGCCGTATCGCGGAAGATCACCGAAACCTATTCAGAACCCTATCCAGCTAAACGAGAGAATGACCATGCAGTTTACAGTCAGCCAAGAAACCATTGTCCGGCCATTGCAATTAGTGTGCAGCATCGTTGAACGACGCGCGACACTCCCCATTTTATCGACCATTCTACTGAAAGCACATGGGTCACAATTGACCATGACCAGTACTGATATGGAATTAGAGATGATAGCAACGCTCCCCGTTGCCGTCGAACAAGAAGGCAAAACAACCGTCTCCGCGCGTAAGTTTCTCGACATTTGCCGTGCGCTACCTTCTAATGCCACCATCAGTTTCCAAGCTAAAGACAATAAAGCCCTCGTTAAAGCAGGAAAAAGCCGCTTCTCATTATCCACTTTACCGAGTGAAGATTTCCCTGATAGCGAAGGCGCTAACTACATTGATGAAATTAGCCTGCCACAATCAGCACTTAAATCATTGCTCGATGAAACCAGTTTTGCCATGGCCAGCCAAGATGTCCGGTATTACCTCAACGGCTTATTATTAGAACGTGAGGACGCTGCATTACGTGCCATTGCAACAGATGGTCATCGTTTAGCATTAGGCAGCTTAACCACCTCAAACAAGGCTAAAGAGAAAACCAACGTCATAGTGCCTCGTAAAGCCATTATAGAATTAGGCCGCTTACTCAATGACAGCGAAGAGTCTGTCACCGTCGCATTCAGTAACCAGCAAATCAAAGTCGAATTACCCGACTTACATTTCACATCAAAACTGATCGATGGCCAGTTTCCTAACTACCAACGTGTTATTCCTGTTGGCGGTGATAAAGAAGTCATTGCAGAACGCGATATGCTTAAGCAAGCACTGTCTCGTGCCGCTATTTTATCCAGCGACAAACACCGCAGCGTTCGCATTAATTTAGAAACCAACTTATTCAAAGCCACTGTCGTCAACCAAGAACAAGAATCCGCAGAAGAAGAAATCAGCGCTGACTATACCGGCAGTCCATTAGAAATTGCCTTCAATAACGCCTATCTATTAGATCTACTCAACGCCATGCCAGATCAAAAAGTCAAAATGACCTTCAGTGATGATAATAGCAGCGTGTTAATTACACCCTTTGATGAAAAGCTTGATCGTCAATATGTCGTAATGCCCATGCGGCTATAAGCTTTAGAGAGCATTGCACAAGCTGGGATTTTATTCCCTAGCAAGGCAAAAACGCACGGAATGAGGAAGTTTATACGCATAAATGACCCATTGTGACCATTTTTAACGCCGCTACAGGGCAAAAGAACAATCGTGCAGTGGTCTCAGTGTTTGAGCTCACCCATCACCACACGGTTATCAGACACTTTCTGCACCACGTCTGAATAATAGTCATTTCTAAACGCCTCGATCACGCTTTCGATATCTTCCTGATCAACACCATTACCTTGTAAAACCTCTTCTGACAAACGCAAGCTGGTTTCAAGCGTTTCTGAAATGGCTGTACTGGCACCTTGCGTAATCAATTCAGCACAATGACGCCGATCTTTAGCCCGCGCATGAATCGGTAAATGAGGATAATACTGTCTCACTAAGGGCACTAAGCGATCAAAATGCGCTGGATTATCCATCGCCACCACCACCATTTTAGCTTTGGCCGCACCCGCTGCTTGCAACACCTTCACATTACTCGCATCACCATAAAAAACGCTAAACCCTTGCGCCCGAGCGGCCTTAACCCTTTTTTGACTCATATCAATCGCCACATACGGTACATTAGCAGCATTTAAAATCGCGCCAATCCGAGCACCAACACGACCAAAACCCGCCAAAATAACATGGCCTTCTGTCTCATCAAATAATGGACAAAAATCGCCTTCTTCATCGCCATCCGCCACATAAAAACGGGTAGTCAAATAATTCGCCCCTTTCACAACAAACGGCGTCAACACCATCGTTAAGGCAATCACCAATGTCAGTAGGTTACCAAGTTGCGTCTCTAACACACCGGATAGCGTGGCGAAGCCAAACATCACAAAGCCAAACTCACCACTTTGAGACAATAATGCCGCTGTCTGGACAGAAACATTATGTCGCGCACCTGAAAAGCGTGCCAAGAAATAAACAATAAGACCTTTGACCAACATTAAGCCCACTGTCAGGCCAATCACCACCCAAAACTGATACCATAACAGCGCGAAATCAATGCCCATCCCAACCGTCATGAAGAACAGTCCGAGCAAAATACCCCTGAACGGTAAAATATCAGCTTCAATCTGATGTCGGTAATGTGATTCCGCTAGCATCGTACCGGCAAGGAAAGCCCCTAATGCCATTGAGAACCCAATGCTCTCCATAATCCATGCCATACCCAAAACAAGCAGTACAGCCAATGCAACAAACACATCAGGATCTTGACTCGCAACGATTTTGCCTAAAACAGGGTTCAGTAAATAATGCCCTGCGACCAATAACGCAATAATAATTAAAACAGCATAACCAAAACCGATATTCGACTCAGCCGCTGCCGAGGCCCCGCCGGCAAACATAGACACCAAAGCAAGAAGCGGCACGACAGAAAGATCTTGTAATAACAAAATTGAAAAGGACATTTGACCCATTTGCGTCGAAATACCACCCCGCTCGGCAAGTAACTTCAGACAGAAAGCAGTCGAGGATAAGGCCAGACCAAACCCAATAATAATCGCCACATGATGGGGCACGTCAAATAATAGCGCGAAACCATAAATAACCCCGGCCGTCAGCAATAATTGGCCTAAGCCTAAGCCAATCACCATTTTGCGCATTTGCCATAACTTATCGGGCTTGAGTTCAATCCCAAGAACAAACAACAGGAAAATAACGCCAAACTCACCCAAATGGCGAATTTCTTCTACTTCAGTTAAGAGACCAAGACCCCAAGGACCTAGCAGCACACCAGCCGCTAAATAACCCAGAATTGCCCCAAGACGAATCGCATGGAAAATAGGAACAACAACCACCGTCGCCAATAGCAAAGCAAGTATATCGACTAAATAATGCGCCTCAGATCCACCCATAAATTCTCAATACTCTTTTGCACCTAAGTAAGTGCATCACCTTGTGACACCATCAGTGCTAACCCTTTCTGGTATGCCTCTAACACTGCCGGCCCATTACCCGCGGCCATAGCGAGCACTTCGGCCAATTCTTGATAAGTCTCACCTCGTTCACCATGCACCAAACTTTCCCGCAAGCAACCTTCCGCTTCATCAGCTTGATTATTCGCCTTTAACAAGCGACCCAAAGTCAGTAGTAGCCATGGGTTATTCGGATGTTTTTTCATCCAGTGCTCCGCACGTTTCACTTGCCCATTGAGGTTATCAAGTTGAATCAAACCATATTGATAAACCAGCTGGTCGCTCCAATCATTGTTCATAAACGCTTCGATTAACGGACCCGCTTCCTTACCTCTATCTTGCAGTATTAAACCGGCGATATAAGCATGTGACATCGCTTCAGAATGACGAATTTTTGTCGGCGCTTTCTCCCAAATCTCACTGACACCATCCCAATCCTGTCTCGAAATCGCTGATTCTAATTGCCCAACCGTCGCGTCTGTCGACAAGGACTTCACATCGGCCGACGGTAAAACATGACGTTTTCGCAGATCAGGCAAAACATCTTGTACGCCCTGCCACTCATTCATCTCTGAATAAAGCTTTTGTAACTGCTGCAACACATAGGGATGTTTAGGCGACACTTCACGCAAATGCTGCAATGTCGCTAAAGCTTGTTCCTTTTGATCTGATGCCAATTGTAATTCCGCCTGAACAACCCCGACAGCAATATCAGCGCCATCCGTTGTTTCATGGGCCAACCGTAAATAATTATCTCTACGTTCACCTGCATCTTGTTTTTGGGCCGCACGGGCCGCCGCTAAATAGTGTAATAACGGTGTTTCACTATGCCCGGCATAACGCATTAATAAACGTTCTGCTTCTGACCAACGGCCTTCTTCCAACGTAATCAAACCACGCGTTAACGTCTCATTGGCACGTGTTAACCGCTTTGCTGACTGCCAACGCGATAATTTCCCAGGTGCCTGCTTAATCAACACCAGACTTTTCAAAGCCCAGTAAGCCGCCAAGACCAACAACACAAAGGCCACGGCAAACACCACTAATGATGTTTCAAGGCTCCAACTGCCATACTGTAATAAAACAAAACCCGGCTCAAACTCTGCCAACCACATTAAGCCCCCGCCAATCAGCAAGGCTATTGCAATAATGATCAATAATTTCATTACTGATCACCTTTTTCTTTTAACCACGCTAATGAAGCTGAAATGTCCGGCATCGCCACCGTAATTTTTTCACTGTTTAACGCGGTTAATGTTGCCAACACCGCATCGCGCTCTTCACCCACGAAATATTGCGTTAGCCACTTTTCAGCGGACGTTAAACTATCGTGATACACCGCTTCACGCCCTTCTAATAACGCCAATCGCGCCGTTTCTAATTTAAGGTGCAAGTTTTGATACAAGAAATAACGTTCTTCAGGCACTAATACAGCGGCAGCACCATCCTGCTGATGTCTAATCACCACCAAAGACCGGACTTCATGCCAAGCAGCCGTTAACGCCCCTTTCCAATCGACAGCAGCCTCTGTCGACGCCACCTCTTCTTTTGCCGCTCTAGCAGCAACATCAGGCGCCATAAGAACCTGCAAAGTTTCCACTTTATCCAGCACACTTTGTAAGCGTAACGCTAAACCATCAATATCGACCTTCGTCACTGAAGACAAAGCCAATTGCTCATCCGCCAACAAAGCCCGTAGGCGATATAACCGGGGATCAGCCAGATCTTTTAGCTTTTCATCAGCCAATATTAATGCTGTCTTCGCCCCTTCATTATCGCCCGCTAGCAAGACGCGCTGACTGGCTGTTTGAAGTAAAAACTCGACTTCAGACATTGCCCAAACCCGCTTAACATCATCATTGGTCATGTCTTGAACTTTAACAACCTCGGCAAGCTTTTCAGCTAAGCCGACATCAGCCGAGTTCAAATTCTCAAGTAATTGCGTTGTACTCGTCGAGCTAGAAGAAACCGTCGTATCTATTTGAGATAACCGGCCATCGAGTGCTTGTTGTGATGCTTTGACTTCTTCCGCCATCGCCGTCATCGCGATTTTTTGCTGCTCTATTAACCAATACAGTCCAGCACCTAAAATAAGCAAAATGAGAATTGCAATCCATAATAGAATAGGCTTAGACGGCTTTTTTTCTTGCACTGCCGCATTCTCAACCGTGACCGGTTCCTTTTTCTTTTGTTCAGTATTATTAGCCATTCTCTTGTCCTATCTCGACTATTCGATTTACCACTGCAGCATCGCTGACATCATCTGACACAACAATATGCTGAAATCCTAATTCAACTGCAACCTGCTTAATACGCTCGCTGACAACCAACAACATTTTAAGCTTTATTGCCTCGTTATTCACTATTTGACACAGGTTTTGTAATCCAGCAACGCTGGTCACAACAAGCCAATCTGCTAACAAAGCCGTTGACACCCGTGTCTCGTTATAAGTCGGCAGGCAACGACGATACACTTCTAGATAACTAATAGTAGCACCTCTCGCTATCAAGGTATCCGCCAGCAGTTCTCTACCCGTTTCACCACGCACAATTAATATCTGTTTACCTGCCATATTTTGCATCTCAGGCAATGCCAACAGACTCTCGCTACCTGCAGGCGCTGGCGCCTGAATATCAACGCTCATCCCTGACGCTAGCAAACATCGCGCCGTCGCAGCACCAACAGCAATGTATTTGATATTGTCTGGCAATCGATCCTCGAAGCCAGCCACAAATGACAGCACAGCGTTACGACTGACAAAAATCAACATATTTTGCTCTGCCATCGTCACGTCTGACCAATCTTCTAATGCAATTGGTACAATCTCTATCACAGGCAAAGACACCACCTCAGCACCTAACACCGTCAGTTTTTCCAACAGTATTGTTGCTTGCGCCTCAGGCCGTGTGATTAAAACACGGAGACCTTTAAGCGGTCGGCCCATCGCCATAAACCTCAGCTAAGATCTTATCTGCACCTTGTGCTAATAAGTTTTCAGCAATCGCCTCACCCAACGCTTCGGCATCTTCAACTCTTGCACGGGCATCGGCCGTCAACATTTGGCTGCCATCGGGCATACCAACCAAGCCGCGGAGCCAAACTTCATCGCCATCAATCAAAGCAAATCCCGCTATCGGCACCTGACACCCGCCAGCCAAACGACGGTTCATCGCGCGTTCAGCTGACACCACAATCCAAGTCCGCGGACAACGTAACGGCGCAAGTAATGCATTGATTTCAACATCATCAATACGGGTCTCAATCCCCACAGCACCTTGACCCACTGCTGGCAAACTCTGCTCTGGGGTCATGGCTTCACGAATACGATCTTCGAACCCGAGCCGCTTTAATCCCGCCGAGGCCAAAATAATCGCATCAAATTGACCATCGTCTAATTTAGCCAATCGGGTATTCACATTGCCCCTTAAAGGCAACACCTCTAGATCGGGACGGTGTGTTCGTAATTGACACTCTCGGCGTAAGCTTGATGTACCGACTTTCGAACCAGCAGGTAAATCAGCCAAAGAGGCATAAGTATTCGACACAAACGCATCACGTGGATCTTCACGCTGACAAATAACGGGTAAATGTAAGCCTTCAGGCAGGTGCATCGGCACATCTTTCATCGAATGCACGGCAATATCCGCATCACCCGCCAACATGCCTTGCTCTAGTTCTTTAACAAACAAGCCTTTACCACCAATTTTCGCTAATGGCGTATCAAGGATTTTATCGCCTTGTGTTGTCATCTTAACCAGTTCAATCTCAAGATCCGGGTGCAATTCAAGCAAACGGTCACGGACAAACTCAGCTTGCCACATCGCCAAAGGACTCTTTCGAGTGGCAATCTTTATAATTCTCTTTGTCATCACTTCTTACTGCTTATAATGTTGGTTAACTGCAGTCTAACAGCCGCAAGGAATCCATCATAGACTCTCATTCTTACTGACCAAAATGCCAATCGCCAGCCCCCGCGTCATTACGCGCTATAATAGCGTTTTTTGTTTAAATGTTTAAAGACTGAAACCATGACTACACCCAGTAAAAAGCTCTCATCAGCGCGCCTGACACAACCGACAAATGCCTTCGTAGAAGAATTCACTGCCTCGGTTCAGTTTGACCAACGTTTATACCAACAAGACATTAACGGCTCCATCGCCCATGCCACCATGCTCAGTAGTGTCGGCATCCTGAGCGAAGCCGAACGCGATCAAATCATCGATGGCCTCAACACCATTCGCGGCGAAATTGATAACGACCAATTCGAGTGGTCAATCGCCCAAGAAGATGTTCACATGAACATCGAAGCCAGACTCATTAGCCTGATCGGCGAAGTCGGTAAAAAACTCCACACCGGTCGTTCACGTAATGATCAAGTTGCCACCGATATCAGACTCTACCTGCGCGATATGGCCAGCCCAATTTCTGAGCAATTAACCCGCTTACAAACGGCCTTATTGAATGTCGCTGAAAGAGAAGCCGATACCATTTTGCCTGGTTTCACTCATTTGCAAACCGCACAGCCCGTCACATTCGGCCATCACATGATGGCTTGGTATGAAATGCTGTGTCGTGATGCCGAGCGTCTCGAAGATTGTCTAAAGCGTATTAATACCTTACCGCTAGGCGCCGCCGCATTAGCCGGTACCACCTTTGCCATCGATCGCGAACAAACGGCTGAATTATTAGGCTTTGAACGTATTTGCCAAAACTCATTAGATGCCGTCAGTGATCGCGATTTTGCTATCGAATTTAATAGCTTCGCATCATTATTAATGATGCATCTCTCGCGTTTCTCTGAAGAATTAATTATTTGGTCATCAGCCCAGTTTGATTTCGTCGATCTTGGTGATGCCTTTTGCACTGGCTCATCAATCATGCCGCAAAAGAAAAACCCCGATGTGCCAGAATTAATTCGCGGTAAAACCAGCCGTGTTTACGGTAACTTATTCAACTTATTCACCTTGATGAAAAACCAACCTTTGGCTTACAACAAAGACAATCAAGAAGACAAGGAACCGTTATTCGACACCATTGATACCTTGCTTGGCTCACTTCGCGTCTATGCTGACATGATGAATGCTATCACGGTCAAACCAGATAATATGCGCCAAGCCGCTTTGCGAGGCTATGCAACGGCAACCGATCTGGCTGATTATTTAGTCCGTAAAGGTGTCGCGTTCCGGGATGCCCATGAAGTCGTCGGATTATCTGTCGCTTATGGCATCAAACACCAAAAAGATTTATCTGAATTATCATTAGCCGAGTTACAAAGCTTCTCAGACCATATCACCGATGATGTTTTTGATGTCCTGACATTAGAAGGGTCAGTCGCAGCACGTGACCATCTTGGTGGCACAGCACCAAACCAAGTCAGAAAAGCGATTAAAAAAGCACGTCAGACTTTAAGCTAATAAGCAGCAATATAACGCTCATGAACATAGCCTAGCTGCCCGTCAGACAGTTTGACTTGCAGCCAAGGCGTATGGCGTTCATTTAACAGCATCACCACATCATTCTGTTTTAACACGGTACTGGCGCCAAACTTCATCCCCGGGCCAGAGCGTAAATTTAAATAGTCTGTCTTCACATAAAAAGACGACACATCACGCGACTCTACTTTCGCTTGCATAATACCTTGCTGATCAAGCTCTTCACTACGATCCCAAGTCAACAATAAGCGTCGGAATAAGTCATCGCCTACCCGAACAATTTGCTCATCACTGATGTTACTCGTCGCAGAATAAAGTCCTATTGCAAGATCAACTGGCGTTAATGGAAAGCTACCACCATGACTAGATGCAATATGACGCCCTTGCCATAACTGATGATTATCCTGAGCACGCACCAACCGTAATTTAATGCCAACCGATGTTTGAGAATAAACACCAAAAAACTGCGTATTGTAATCAGTCACTTCACCCAGCAACAGACTATCGCAATCCAAATGTTTTGCCAGCCCACGATAACTCACCGGCAAATCGCTATAGGTCCTGACGGCTTGGTTAACACGCGCAAGCTCAACATCTTTATAGGGGTAAGGCGCAAGGTGAGAATACAGAACACGTCTCAGCTGCTTTAATTCTATGTCGCTAATTTCTGGGCCAGTCTCAGGTAAAAAAGCCGTTGTAAGCTGTTTACGCAAAGGCATTACAGCAATACATTTTGGTGGTGAATGATGAAACGCAGGATCAAACTTAAAATGGACAGGGTTCATGCCTGTTGCTTGCCCACGTCCTTCTTCCATCTGTACCGCTTCATTGATATAGACTGGCGACATCCCACAAGCGCTCACACTTAAAACCAAAGCCCCGACCAATATTATTTTTATAAAATCTAAGCCCATCGCTAACTCCTTGAGATAGCTGGATTATAGTCACAGAACATCGTGACAAAATGCCGGAAAATAGAATTTTGTGAGCTACGTCAAACAATTAGCCTTTCCCCATAAAAAAAGACCCCAGAAATCGAAACTCGATAACTGGGGTCAAATCGCGGATCTACGCCCGCTTAAGGGTAAGTGCTAATACAATTACAAATCAACACCTAATGCTTTTACCGTCTCCATATTGATGTACTTATCAACGGGAAGACTGTTATCACGTTGGAATGCGTTCATTGCGCCAATCGTATCCATACCAATCACGCCATCAACCGCACCTGGGTTGTATTCACGCGCCATCAATGCACGCTGAATATCAGCAACCGTACTGGCTGTCATATTCGTTTCACATAGAATTGAACGCCATTCCATAAAACCTTCTGCTTCCAATTCTTGAGAAACAACCGTGTTATATTCAGCTGGAATTTCTTCTCTCACTTCTTGTGCTTGTGACGCTAATTTGCTGACTTCCACTGTTTTATAAACCGCTGGAATTTCTACACGATGCGAACTAGCAGCTGTATCAACAACCGTTGATGTCACTGTTTCATAAACATCCGCAGTTTCAGTCAAACAAATCTTATTACCCGTACGTGTTGCTGCAGGGTGTTCTTTGTTATGAACCTCATGCCATACAAACGCAACATCAGATACTTGTTTTTTAACTTTCACAGTATCGTAAGCAGCAGGCACTTCATTTCTAATTTCTTGTGCACCAGACACTAACTCACGAACTTGAACTGTTTTGTATACAGCAGGAACATCCACTTCTTCCGTCATAGCGGGTGATGCAAGCACACGACGGCTCACTGTTTTGTAAGTCGCAGGGACTTCGACTAAACACATGATTTCACCGGTTGCTTCATCAATCTTCTGGATAGGGCCTGTGCCTTTTTTCCAGATTGTGTGGGCAGCCACATCAACCAATTGTTCTGTTTCAGTACTGTACTGAGCAGGTACTGTTCTAAGTACTTTAGACGCTTCTTTAACTAAAACTTGCTTTTCAACCATGCGATATTCAGGCTTAGAAACAGACACTGTTTCATAAGCGCCTTTCACTAATACCGTTTGATTTTCATATTCATATGTCGCTGGCACATAATGCTCGTGGTAACACATACCTGGCGTAGCACCCTCTAAATTAATACCACCTGTTTTAGCGGCCATTAATAACTCATTGCTTGCTGGCGCAGCACCACGATCTAAACTGGTCATCCAATGCGTTGACCCTGCACTGACTAAGCGACGTTCTGATTCTGTTCTATAAGTGGCTGGCATTGTTTCAATACGGTAATCCGCTTCACTCACTAAAACTTGCTCAGTCACGACTTCATAGCGTGCTGGAATGATACTGACTGACTCGCTAGCTTCTTTTGCTAATACCGTTTGAGAAACAGTTTTAAATTGTGGCTCAACCCAAACACGGGCATAACACTCGCCTGATTTAGCATCAACTGGTAATAAATCACCTTCAACAGACATGCCACCACTTGCTGACATTGAAGCCAACTCTGCTTCTTTACGTGCCAACTCACTGGCACGTTTATCTAATTCAGCGCTTTTTACTGCCAGTTCTTGAGCGCTTGCTGCACTCATATCCATATCAGGTGCTTGATGTGAAGCACAACCGACGAGCAAGGATAACCCTGCTGCAGTCACCAAGGGGCGCGTTAATTTATATTTATTCATAGCTATATCCTTAAATGTATTATTCTTAATTATTTTTTCAAGCTTCAGCCAAACTGTCTAAATTTAGGCCGTTCGACAGCAGTCTTAACGCTACTTAGCAACTAACCTACGCTACCAAGATTACGTAAATGAAGCTGAACATAAGCTGAACTGAACTGAATTAAAACCTTAGGTTTCCACGACAACTCTTGGCTTCTCCAGAATAAAAAATAGGCCAACACCTTATTTCATGAGTCCTTTAAATTATCTATTGAAAACCCATCATCGCGCCCCCACTTAATAGGGCATCATTCACCTTACGACTTAAATTCAAGCCCTTATGGAATACAAAGATTATTACAAAGTCCTTGGCGTCTCACGTGACGTATCAAAAGATGAGCTCAAAAAGGCTTATCGGAAACAAGCACGTAAATACCATCCAGACGTCAGCAAAGAAGCCGATGCTGAAGCCAAATTCAAAGACGTCGGCGAGGCTTATGAAGTCCTTAAAGATGCAGAAAAACGGGCACAATACGACCAATTCGGTAGCAATTATCAACATGGTCAATCCTTTAACCCCCCACCAGGCTGGAATGGTCAAAGTGGTGCAGGCATGGGTGGTGGTGGCAACTTCAGCAGCTTCTTCGAAAGCATGTTCAGCAACGGCGGTATGGGTGGTGGCGACAATTTTTTCGCGCAAGGAGAAGACGTCAATGCCAAAATCACTATCTCATTAGAAGATGCCTTCGCCGGTGCCAAAAAAAGCATCCGTCGTCCCGGCGGCGCTACTCAAGGTGGCACCATCAATGTCAAAATTCCAGCAGGCATTACCAGCGGTAAGAAAATTCGTTTAGCAGGCCAAGGTAAAGCAGGCGCAGGCGGTGATGCCGGCGATTTGTTCTTAGAAATTAATATCGCCAATCACGCCCATTACCAAGTAGAAGATAAAGACATCACCATCAACCTGCCCATCGCACCTTGGGAAGCCGCACTTGGCGCTAAAGTCACCGTGCCAACACTGGCAGGTAAAATTAGTCTCACCATTCCAAGCGACGCCAAAAGTGGTCAAAAAATGCGCCTAAAAGGTCGCGGCTTACCCGGTAAACAAGCCGGTGACCAAATTGTCATCCTACAAATCATGACGCCACCTGCTGACAGTCCTGAAGCACAGCAGCTTTACCAACAAATGGCAGAAGAATTAAACTTTAACCCACGTGAAGCACTAGAAGACTTATAAGCTAAACAATAGGAAACGCTAATGACTAAATTAAAGACCAGTTTAATTTGGCTGGCCGCATTAAGCCTAATCATCCAAGTCGCGCATGCCGCCCTGCCTAGCAACTGGTTTAGCAATAATGGTGAAATGCCGACATTAGCGCCGATGATTGACCAATCAAAACCGGCTGTCGTCAACATTGCCACCCAAAGTCATATCCGGATACAAGACAATCCTTTAATGAACGACCCGTTCTTTCGGCGCTTCTTTAATATCCCACAACAACCGCGCCATCGCACCAGACAAAGTTTGGGGTCTGGCGTTATCTTTGATGCCAAGAAAGGCCTTGTCCTCACCAATAGCCATGTCATTCAACGTGCTGATGAGATCACTGTTTCATTAACTGACGGTCGTAGCTTCCAAGCCGAACTCGTCGGCAGCGATCCAGCCACCGATGTCGCCCTCATTAAAATCCCTGCTGAAAGCCTCACCGCCTTACCGCTTGCTGACTCCGATAAACTCCGTGTCGGTGACTTTGTTGTCGCAATTGGTAATCCCTTCGGATTAGGTCAAACCGTCACTTCTGGCATTGTCAGTGCCCTAGGCCGAAGTGGCTTAGGCATCGAAGGTTATGAAAACTTCATCCAGACTGATGCCTCAATCAACCCCGGTAACTCAGGCGGTGCACTGCTTAACTTAAGAGGTGAGCTGGTCGGTATTAACACCGCCATCTTCTCACCCGGCCAACGTGCCGGTGCCGGGAATATCGGCATTGGCTTTGCGATTCCCAGCAATATGGTCAAACAAATCAGTGATCAATTGATTGAATATGGCGAAGTCAAACGTGCTTATTTAGGCGTCCAAATGCAAGATATCAATGATGAACTCGCCAGCGCCTTTAATATTCCGCCCGGGCAAGGTGCTGTCATTACCAGCATTCAAAAGGACTCTGCGGCCGATAAAGCCGGACTAGAGATTGGCGATGTTATCGTCACAGTCGACGGCCAAAAACTCAGCAATGCCGATAGCCTGCGTAACACCGTTGGCTTATTAATGGTGGGACAAACCATCAAAATGGATATCCTTCGCAACGGCAAACAAAAAACAGTCAAAGCCACGGTTAAAGAAGTGCAAAAACAAGCGCAACAAGGCCCTATTCACCCCAAACTCGCCGGCGCTTCATTCGGTAATATTGAACCCGGCTCACGCTACTATGGCAAAATAAATGGTGTCGCCATCTACGACGTGAAACGTAATAGCCCCGCTTGGAACGCCGGGCTCAGAACCAATGACATCATCACCTCAGTCAATAAAGTCAGGGTCAATTCCTTGGATGACTTTAAGTCACACGTTCAAACCACCGGCACCTTACTCTTCAATCTGACCCGTAATCGGCAAGCAATGTTCTTAATCTTACGCTGACATTAACCAACACAAGCAAGCCATGCCTTTACTGTATTAAATAAACCCGCTTTTGCGGGTTTATTTTTATCTCTCATCTTCCACACTTCAAAACTATCTGCCCAAAAAACGGTCTATAGATTTAGCTTATCTAAAAAGCGGATGTCACCCATCAACAGGGAGATAAACATGAATACTGTCCACGCCTACCATCATCTTAAACCGACACACCCTAACAACATCAAAATAGCGCTGTTAAGGCCTTTTTACTGGCTGAAATCCAGCTGGCAAGATCTGTATTATCATCCTGCAGCCAGCTTTGGTTATGGCCTCATCGTCACCTCATTAATGCTAATGACCTTTCTCATCACGAGCACCCATATTTATGTTATCGCTGCCGCGATTTGTGGCTTTATGTTTTTTGGCCCTATTCTCGCAGCCGGGCTCTGTGAACTCTCATGGCGTCATGAAAAGCATGAACATCTTGATTTTGACCACTCGCTAAGCCGCTTACGCAAAGTCCAAAATACCTTATATCGTTTTGCCGGTGTGTTACTCGGCTTTAGTCTAATCTGGTTTGCCCTCTCAGCATTAATCCTCTCCGTCACCATCGGCAGCGTTGCACCCGCCATTGAACTCACGGTTTGGGATAACTTCTTTGCGCTTGCCACCACACAACAACTCGCACTGTATGCCTTAAGCGGCGGCTTATTAATGATCGCAGCATTCAGCATCTCCGTCGTCTCCATACCCGCGATCATTGAAATGGATATCTCAGTCAAAGAAGCCATGCAACTCAGCTTCAAAGTCTTCATCACCAACCTGCCCACTATGGCGGTTTGGGGAGTTTTAATTGTTCTGCTCTTTTTACTCGGCTTATCAACCTTAATGATCGGCATGATCGTACTGTTCCCGCTATTAGGTCATGCAACATGGTATGCCTATCGGGATTTGGTGAAGGATGAGATGTATTAAGTTAAATTTTATGATGCTGTAGCAACAAACGGTGTTTATTAATTAAGCTTATTTCGACTAAGGTCGAGTTAAGGAGATGGGGATCCGAAAAATCTCGCGAAACTGTAGAAAAAATACAACATGCCCTTATGCGAAGCCGAGCTTTGAAAAGCTATTTGAGATCAATACGACGAGTGTTTGACCGTAGCGACAAATTTGTCTGGAACAAATTTGGACGCCGGAGGCGCCCGAAGGGTGAGAGACATGGATGTCTCGAATCAATTTTCGTCGCATCTCAAATAGATTGAAAAGTGAGGGAACCCGTAGGGCAAGCATGGGCTGGCCTTTTGTTTGGTTCTGTTTATTTTGGCCACGCAAAATAAATGAACACCCAGCAGCAGCTATAAAAATAAAGAGAAAACAAACTTATCTACCTTTCCCTTTTAGTCTTTTTCATAACCTTCATCTAACTCATCTAACAGGAGCGTCATTTCATCATATTCATCAGCATCCTTAGCCCCTAGGTCAACAATGTAGCGAATTACGCCTCTAATACCATCCAACTCTTCTATAAATTCACTCTCTAATTCTATTTCATGGGCCTGTTGGATGAGATCATAATATTTCTTTACTAAAAATGCATATGCTTCAGGGTCAATGTTCATATGCACTTTTTTTGTTTTGAGGTTTGTACGCTTAGCAGACATCCGAGTAAGCGCTAAAATCTCCTCTAATATTTCTCTCTGATCTCTGCTGGGTTCGATTGAGTCCCCATTATTTTTATATTTCTCAATGATTCCTTTTATTTGTTCCTCCAGCTTAGGCCACCACATATCAAAAACAGCAGTTAAAACTGAATCATCTAGCCTACTCTCACCCAAAAGCTTGTTAATCGTGGATACAAGCTTTTTAATCTCACCCTTTGTAAATGGTGTCGATTGAAATTGAACAAGCGGGCCTTTTAAGTCCGAATTATCTAGATCAAAGAGAATAGGACAAACATGAGATGAATCTAATTGTTTCGATAAAGCTCCCGCTTCAAACATGACCCATGGCTTTTCAAGGTTATCTTTTGTGAGACAAATAATACCAACCTTCGACTCTTCTAATTCGCTCGCGATGTCTGTACTCCACCTTGTTCCTTTTTCAATATCATTAGGTGTAAAGTAAGGCTTCACTTGCTGAATGACCCCAGGTATCCATGTTCTAAGAGCTTCGCCGAGTTCACGACTCATTTCTCCTGACCAACTTATAAAAACTTTCATCCCTTCTCCTTGTTTATCAATACACTCTGAATAGATCTGTATTAGGTCTTCTTAACCGGCCGAACCCACCCCTCAACAGCCACCTGCCTACTCTTAGTCAACGTCAACTGCCCATCAACCGCATCCTTCCGTAAAGTCGTTCCAGCACCAATCGTCGCACCCTCACCCACCGTAACCGGGGCTACCAACTGGGTATCCGATCCAATAAACGCATTATCACCAATCACTGTCCGATGCTTATTAGCACCATCATAATTACAGGTAATCGTCCCAGCACCAATATTCACCCCGGCACCCATATCAGTATCCCCAATATAGCTCAGATGATTCACTTTTGAACCTAGGCCAATATTGGCATTCTTAGTCTCAACAAAGTTACCAATTTTCGCTTTATCAGCTAATACCGTGCCCGGCCTTAGGCGTGCAAAAGGACCAATGTTGACGTTTTGTCCAATCACAGATGAATCAATCATGCTATTCGGTAAAATGATACTGCCTTCACCAATCTCACAATCTTTAAGAATACAATTAGCACCAATCTCGACATTCGATGCAATCGATACCTTGCCTTCAAAAATGACATTCACATCGACTGTACTATCATTGCCTATCGTCAATTCACCCCGGACATCAATGCGTGCCGGATCGGCTAATCTCACACCGGCCGTCATTAATTTATCTGCTTGGGCACGTTGATAATGGCGTTCTAGTTCAGCCAATTGTAATCGTGTGTTGACACCCGCTACTTCGGCAGCATCATCACAACATACGGTATCAATGGCTAAGCCATCAGCCACCGCTAGGGCAATCATATCGGTGAGATAATATTCACCTTGGGCATTATTATTACCCAGCTTATCAAGTGACGATAATAGCCACTGGCTAGGCAGCAACATAATCCCGCTGTTTACTTCATCAATGAGTAGCGTTTCAGGATCAGCATCTTTCTGCTCCGTGATACATTTAACTTGGCCACCTAAATCCCGCACAATGCGGCCATAACCTGTTGGGTCAGCCAATTTGGTTGTTAAAATACCGACACCACCCTCAGCAACACAATCACTTAAAGCCTGTAATGTTGCAGCTTGGGTTAACGGCACATCACCATAAAGCACTAACACTTGATCAGTCTCAGTCATCGCCGCTTTCGCTTGCATCACTGCATGGCCGGTGCCCAATTGCTCTGTTTGCATCACGGCATCGACTTGATTGCCTTCTAAAAATGGCAGCACTTGCGCTGCGCCATTGCCCGCCACAACGGTTAACCGTGTTGGTGTTAATTGCTTGGCAGTATCAATCACATGCTGCAATAACGGTCGACCCGCAAGCCAATGCATTACCTTGGCTTGTGCTGACTTCATTCTAGTGCCTTTACCAGCAGCAAGGATAACAATACTCAGAGACATAATTTGATTTTCCATCATGAAAAGTGAAGAAGATGAAGTAGCATTCTAACAAAGTTTGTTTCAGGAATTCGAGAACAAACACCCAACTCAGCTAAGTTAGCGGCCTTCCTTTTGGGCAAAAAAAAGGCCATTCCGAAGAACAGCCTTTTCTAATTATTTCAATTCAAGCACTAACGTCCTGCTGCTTGTCTCGCACGTTGAACCACTCTGAGTTGTGCCGCTGCTTCCGCTAATTGCGCTTGTACTTCGGCGTAATCTAGCTTCTCGCCACTCTCAGCCAATGATTTCTCTGCTGCTGCTTGCGCTGCCATTGCCGCTGCTTCATCAACATCATCAGCACGCATCGCACTATCAGCCAAAATCGTCACAACGTGAGGTTGGACTTCTAACATCCCACCAGACACATAAAACTGTTCTTCTGTGCCATTGGCCAACTTAACGCGAACTTCACCGGGCTTTAAGCTGGTTAGCAAAGGCGTATGTCGAGGATAGATACCGATCTCACCCATTGTTGCTGTCGCAAAGACAGCCTCAACTAAGCCAGAAAAGATCGCTTTCTCAGCACTTACTATATCAACGTGAATGGTCATTGCCATGATTCGTCCCCTTAAAGCCTAAAGCTTAGTCGCTTTCTCAACGGCTTCATCAATGCTACCGACCATGTAGAACGCTTGTTCTGGTAGTGCATCGTAGTCACCATTCAAGATGCCTTGGAAGCCTGCAATAGTATCTTTCAAAGAGACATATTTACCTGGGCTACCTGTGAAGACTTCAGCAACGAAGAAAGGTTGAGACAAGAAACGTTGAATCTTACGAGCACGCGTTACAGTCTGCTTATCTTCTTCAGATAATTCATCCATACCCAAAATCGCAATGATATCTTTTAATTCTTTATAACGTTGCAATGTACCTTGAACGCCACGTGCCACATCATAATGCTCGTTACCAATAACCAATGGGTCTAATTGGCGACTTGTAGAATCAAGTGGGTCAATCGCAGGATAAATACCTAATTCCGCAATAGAACGTGACAATACAACCGTTGCATCCAAATGCGCGAACGTGGTTGCTGGAGAAGGATCCGTTAAATCATCCGCTGGTACGTAGACCGCTTGGATAGAGGTAATAGAGCCTTTCTTAGTTGAGGTAATACGTTCTTGTAATACACCCATCTCTTCAGCCAATGTTGGTTGGTAACCTACCGCAGAGGGCATACGACCTAACAATGCTGATACTTCTGTACCGGCCAAGGTGTAACGGTAAATATTATCAACGAAGAATAAAACGTCACGACCTTCATCACGGAAATACTCCGCCATGGTTAAACCCGTCAAAGCAACACGTAAACGGTTACCCGGTGGCTCATTCATTTGACCGTAAACCAACGATACCTTATCGATAACGTTTGAATCTGTCATTTCGTGGTAGAAATCGTTACCTTCACGTGTACGCTCACCAACACCCGCAAATACTGAGAAACCATCATGCTCGATAGCGATGTTACGGATAAGCTCCATCATGTTGACGGTTTTACCAACACCAGCACCACCGAATAAACCGACTTTACCACCCTTAGCGAATGGACAAACCAAATCGATAACTTTGATACCTGTTTCTAGTAATTCGTCACTGGCAGCTAACTCATCAAATTCCGGTGCTGTACGGTGAATACCCCATTTAGCTTCTTCACCAATATCACCCTTCTCATCGATAGGGTTGCCCAACACGTCCATGATACGGCCTAGCGTTTTCTGACCAACAGGGACTTGAATTGTCTCACCCGAGTTAGACACGGCTAAATCACGTTTAAGACCATCAGTAACACCCATCGCAATCGCGCGAACAACGCCATCACCTAATTGTTGTTGAACCTCAAGCGTTAAGCCTGCTTCTTCAACCATTAAGGCATCGTAAACTTTAGGTATGCTGTCACGTGGGAATTCCACGTCAACTACCGCACCGATAATTTGTACAATCTTTCCAGAGCTCATCTCGCTTCCTCTTTCAATACATTTGGACTTTTAAAAAGCCCGTGTTATTTGCTTTATACCGCCGCGGCGCCAGCAACAATTTCAGATATTTCTTGTGTAATAGCAGCTTGGCGTGCTTTGTTGTACACCAATTGCAAGTCATCAATAAGATCACCCGCATTGTCTGATGCACTTTTCATCGCAACCATACGTGATGCTTGCTCACACGCGGCATTTTCAACCACACCTTGATAGACCAAAGACTCAATGTAACGAACCAATAAGGTATCTAGCACTTCTTTCGCATCGGGTTCATAAATATAATCCCAATGGTGTTTTAATTCTTCATCTGGTGCTTCAGGCTTATTCGGTAATAACTGCATGATTTTGTTTTCTTGCGTCATCGTATTTACAAATTCATTAAATACCAGATACAAGCTATCAATATGACCTGACTCATAAGCATTGAGCATGACTTTGACACTACCAATCAACTCATCCGCACTCGGCGTTTCGCCTAGTTGCGTCACTTGTGCTGCCAGTGTCACCGGTAAACGGCTAAAGAAACTGCTCGCTTTCTTACCAATCGCACAGACATCAACCTCAATGCCTTTATCCGCTTTGCTTTGAATATCTTTCAGCAACGTTCGGAATAAATTATTGTTCAGCCCACCACATAAGCCACGATCTGAAGACACGACAATGTAACCAACGCGTGTTTTCTCTTCCCTATCTTGTAAATAGGTGTGCTTATATTCTGGATGAGCATAAGCCAAATGCTGAATCACATTATGAATTTTGTCCGAGTAAGGACGCGTTGCCGCCATTCGCTCTTGCGCTTTACGCATCTTACTCGCAGCCACCATCTCCATCGCACGCGTAATCTTCTGCGTGTTTTTGATGCTGCCTATCTGAGTCCGTATCTCTTTACCACTAGCCATGGCTTATGCTCCGATTACCAGCTGCCGGTTTTTTTGAAGCTTTCAATCGCTGAACGCATACCGCCAGAGATATCATCACCAAAACCACCCGTTTCATTAATCTTCGCCATTAAGTCTGATTCGTTAGACTTCATGTAAGACAGTAAAGATGCTTCAAAAGAGCCTACTTTCTCGACTGCAACATCATCAATAAAGCCTTCGTTAGCAGCAAATAAAGACACTGACATTTCAGCAATTGATAATGGCTGATACTGTGGCTGCTTCATCAACTCTGTTACGCGTTGACCACGTTCAATCTGGCTACGTGTAGCTTCATCAAGATCAGAAGCGAACTGAGCAAATGCTGCTAACTCACGATACTGCGCTAAATCAAGACGTGTACTACCGCCTAATTTCTTAACAATTTTAGTTTGAGCAGCACCACCAACACGTGATACTGATAAACCAGCATTAATCGCAGGACGAATACCTGAGTTAAATAAATCTGTTTCTAAGAAGATCTGGCCATCGGTAATCGAAATCACGTTAGTCGGTACGAATGCTGATACGTCACCGGCTTGGGTTTCGATAATCGGCAATGCCGTCAAAGAACCTGTTTTACCAGTAACAGCACCATTTGTTTGCTTCTCTACATAGTCAGCACTAACACGTGATGCACGCTCTAATAAACGAGAGTGAATGTAGAAAACATCACCAGGGTAAGCTTCACGACCCGGAGGACGACGTAATAACAATGACATTTGGCGGTAAGCCCAAGCTTGTTTCGTCAAATCATCATAAATAATTAGGGCATCTTCACCTTTATCACGGTAATACTCACCCATTGAACAACCTGCATAAGGTGCAATGAATTGTAATGCTGCGGCATCTGATGCTGCTGCTGCCACGATAGTCGTGTGCGCTAATGCGCCATGTTCTTCTAACTTACGAACAACGTTAGCAATCGAAGAGGCTTTTTGACCAATCGCAACATAGATACATTTAACACCGGTATCTTTCTGATTGATAATCGCATCAATTGCAATCGCCGTTTTACCTGTTTGACGATCGCCGATAATTAACTCACGCTGGCCACGGCCAACAGGAATCATCGCATCAACTGACTTCAAACCTAACTGAAGCGGTTGATCAACTGATTGACGAGAAATAACACCTGGCGCAACTTTCTCAATCGGAGATGTTGCTTCGCTAGTGATTTCGCCCTTACCGTCGATTGGGTTACCTAATGAATTAACAACACGGCCCAATAAGCTTTCGCCAACTGGTACTTCTAGAATACGGCCAGTACATTTAACACTGTCGCCTTCTGTAATGTGTTGATAAGCACCTAAAACAACAGCACCGACTGAGTCGCGCTCCAAGTTAAGTGCCATACCATAAGTATTGCCAGGAAACTCTAACATTTCCCCTGCCATAACATCGGCTAAACCGTGGATACGGACAATACCATCTGTTACACCAACAACAGTACCTTCGGTACGTGCTTCAGTTGCCCCATCAAAGCTTTCAATGCGCTTTTTGATGAGGTCACTGATTTCTGCTGAATTGAGTTGCATCTTAATTCCTCTATACGGGCCGTTAGTTAATAACGTTGGCCAGTCTGTTCAATTTGCCCAAGGCTGATCCATCAATAATCAGGTCACCTGCACGAATAATCGCGCCGCCTAATAAACTGTCATCAACCTCAACGTTTAATGTGACATCTCTGCCTGTACGTTTTTTCAACGCCGCTGAAATATTGGCTTCTTGCTCTGGTGTCAATGCTTTCGCTGCACTCACATCTGCTGTCATCACTTGTTCAGCTTCCGCTCGTAATTCTTCATAAATTACAGCGATATCGCTTAATAGTGACAAACGGTTATTTTCTGATAACAACATCAGAAAATGACGTGCCTCGTCACTCACTGTCTCGCCAGTGATATTTGCCAGCAATTCAATCACCTGCTCATCAGTTACTGATGGGCTAGCAATCATGCTTGCAATATCATCGTCTTCGACACACTGTGATAACACGGCCAACAACTCAGACCAAGCTTTCAACTCGCCTTTTTCATTGGCAATGCTAAATACCGCATTGGCATAAGGTCGAGCGATTGTAATTGCTTCAGCCATTCGTCTTTTCCCTTATTCCACTTAGATCCGGCTTACCAATTCTTCTAACAAATCAGTATGTGCCTTATCATCAATCTCACGGTTAAGAATCTTCGCTGCACCCGCTAACGCGATAGTGCCCACTTGCCCACGAAGTTCATCTTTCGCACGATTGGCTTCTTGTTCAATTTCAGCCTGTGCTGTTGTCAAAATCCGTTCGCCTTCAACGCGAGCAGATTCTTTTGATTCATCCACAATGTCATTACCACGACGCTGGGCTTGCGAAATAATGTCGTTCGCTTGCTCTTTCGCTTCATGGATAACTTGTTGTGCACGTTTCTCAGCTAATTCTTGCTCATGGCGACCACGTTCCGCAGCTGCCAAACCATCTGCAATTTTTTTAGTCCGTTCTTCGAGCGCCTGCATAATGGGCGGCCAGACGTACTTCATGCAAAAGGCAATGAAAATTGCAAAAGCAATTGCTTGACCGATCAAGGTTGCATTCATATTCATGCTAATACCTCTTTATTTATCGCAATAATCTTTATACAACCGCAAATAAAACATACATAGACAAACCAACAGCAATCATTGGTACCGCGTCAACAAGACCCGCAACCAAGAAGAAGTTTGTACGTAACATTGGTACTAATTCAGGTTGGCGTGCAGCAGCTTCTAAGAAACGACCACCTAATAGACCAACACCAATCGCAGCACCTAATGCACCTAAACCAGCCATTATCGCACCTGCAACGTAAACTAAACCCATATCCATTTTTCTCTCCTAACAAATATCTAATACTAAAAAATTAAAAGTAAAACCTATTAAAACTTAATGATGTTGGTGAGCCATATCAATATAAACAACGGTCAAGACCATAAAGATAAAAGCCTGCAACGTAATGATCAAAATGTGGAAAATTGCCCAACCCACTTGCAGTAAACCTGCCACAGAACCTAACATCAGACCCGCGCCATACATAGTAGCAATCAAGATAAAGACCATCTCACCCGCATACATATTTCCGAACAACCGCAAACCTAATGAAAATGGTTTGGCTAATAACGTAACTGTTTCTAATACAAGGTTAATTGGTAAAGCCATTTTACCGAAAGGTTCAAATGCCAATTCACCGAGGAAACCGCCTGTACCTTTAATCTTGAAGCTGTAATACAGCATCAAGCCGAAGACGACTAATGCCATGCCCATCGTGGCATTAGGATCAGTGCTTGGCACAATTTTAAAGAAAACATGATGAGGATCGGCGCCGAATAAGGCTGCACCTTGTGCAACCGCTAATGGCAAGATATCCACTGGAATTAAATCCATTAAGTTCATCAAAAAGACCCAAACGAAGATGGTTAACGCCAAAGGCGCTACTAAATCGTTTTTACCGCCGGTAAACGAGCCACGAACCGTATCATTGATAAATTCGATAATCATTTCAGCGAAATTCTGTACAGGCGTTGGTACACCCGTTGAAATTGTTTTCGCAACACTGCGGAAAAACCACATCATTGCCACGCCCAATATAATCGACATCAACATCGTATCGACGTTGATCGCCCAAAAACCCATTTGAGCCGCTTCTTGTGATGTTGTTGCAAAGCCCATCTGACCGGTTGGTTCCCAAGTGCCTGCTGCTGTTTCTATCTGTTTTTCACCAAATGTCAGGTTCTGAAGATGGTGCTTGATATAGCTTGAGGTGGTAATCGATGATTCACTTGCCATTTTGGTCTTAAGCCCGATTATAATGTCCAAATAACACAACAACTTGTGCCACAACAAAGCCTGCTAATAACATCTCGGCCGGTATAAAAACCGAAAACCCGATAGCAAACAACACGATGGTTAATACCCAACGCTCTGCGACACAGCGATATGCCCTGCCTAAATTCTTACCCGCATCTGCTTTTGCAGTTTTAGCTGCTGCTAACAAATGCCATTTTTGTAACAAAGTGTTTCCAACTGCAATACCGCCACCATATAGATAAGCGATGCTTGCGGCTTTCCCTTGCCATACAAAAGCGATTAAAACTGTTAATACCAGTGCGACACTCTGCCATTTCAGCAGTTGATTGATGGGGTCAGCTCTAACTGGAGCTTCACTCGACTTCACTGGGTTTTATTCTTACCTTGATAAAGCCCGGTATTATATAGATCTGGCGATTACTGGGTCAATCAAAATAGTTGATTTACTTTATTTTTTTCACTATCTTCTTGAGATCTGCCACATCGGAATAATCGATAACCAGTTTACCTTTACCACTGGCTGTATGTTTAACAGAAAAACGGTGATCCAGCTTCTCACTAATCAGCTGTTCTATTTTTTCTAACTCAACCAGCAAAGAATCAGCATATTGCGGCTTTTCTTTTTCCGGTCTTAGCATCCGGCGAATCAACTGCTCTGTTTCACGAACCGACAAACCACGCTCAACAATCCCGCGCGCTGTTTCAGATTGCAGTTCACCTCCTACCGGCAATAAAGCACGCGCATGACCCATTTCTAAATCACAATTCTCAACCAGCCGTTTCACATCTTCATTCAAATTCCGCAGGCGTAACAAATTCGAGACTGCCGCCCGTGATCGGCCCACGGCTTGCGCCGCCTCTTGATGTGTCATTGAAAACTCTTCCCGTAAGCGATGAAGCGCATTGGCCTCCTCCATTGGGTTTAAATTTTCACGTTGGATATTTTCGATTAATGCCATGGCGATCGCATTACGATCAGGCACATCTCGCACTAACGCAGGAATGGTATCCAAGCCCGCCAATTTACATGCCCGCCAGCGACGCTCACCGGCAATAATTTCATAATGGCCATCTTCAGTCGGTCGAACAACAATCGGCTGCACGACACCTTGTGCTCGAATAGAGTCTGCTAACTCATCTAAAGATTCTTGTGACATATCAACCCGAGGTTGATACTTACCTGGCTGAATCTTATCAAGCGGGAAATATTGCAAACTATCGCTAATGCTGCCACTTTTATGATCCACATCGGCCAACAAGGCATCCAGCCCTCTTCCCAATCCTCTTTTCTTAGTCGCCATCGTTACCTACCTAGACTAGAAGCCTTAACTTTTTTCTCGTCGCATAAATTCACTGGCCAATGCCATATAAGCAATCGAACCCCGTGACGAACGATCATAGCTTACCACGGGAATGCCATGACTCGGCGCTTCAGCTAACCGGACATTCCTCGGAATAATCGAATGAAAAACCTTTTTATCGAAGTGATTAATCAACTGCCGAGACACCTGATTCGCCAAATTATTTCTGGCATCAAACATCGTCCTTACTAACCCCGTCACTTCTAATGTCGGATTGGCCCGCTGCTTAACCCGCTCAACTGTTTTCAATAATGAAGATAAACCTTCCAACGCATAATATTCACATTGAATAGGGATAATAACGCCCTTCGATGCCACCAAGGCATTCAAGGTCAACATACTCAATGAGGGCGGACAATCAATCAAAATATAATCATAATCGGCACGAATAGGCTCTAACGCCAACCGTAAACGATGCTCACGCTGATCTTCGTCAAGCAACTCAATTTCGGCTGCAGTTAAATCGGCATTAGTGGGAATCACATCAAAGGAAAAGTCATCGCGCTTTACGATCACCTCAGCCGCACTGGCCTCACCCATCATCACGTCATAACTGCTTTTTTCAAGGGTCGCTTTATCAACTCCACAGCCTGTGGTTGCATTGCCTTGTGGATCCAAATCAATCAGTAATATTTTCTTCGCATTTTCAGCCAATGATGCTGCTAAATTAACGGTTGTCGTCGTTTTACCAACCCCGCCTTTTTGGTTTGTTACAGCAAAAACATTACCCATTCAAACAACCTTCTGTTTTGACAATCACGCTAGCCTTTGACCAGCTCAACCAAATGCCGCTGCCCATCCGATCCCGGCACATCTAAAACATGAACCGAGTGCAATGAAAAATCATCTCCTAATGTCTCTAATTCAGACTCGGGATAGACCCCTTTCATCAGCAACAACTTGCCCGCATCATGGCAGTGTCCGCCGGTTAAATCAATAATATCCCCGATCGTCGAAAAGGCACGTGCAGTAACCATCTCAAACTGCGGTAAATCGGCTTGCTCAATACGTGCATGGACTACCGTGACATTGTCCAAACCCAGCTCAGCTTTCACTTGTTGTAAAAAGCGCGTCTTTTTAGAATTACTGTCTAATAACGTCACGGCTAAATCAGGCCGCGCAATGGAAAGTGGGATGCCTGGCAGGCCACCACCGGATCCAACATCTAATAGACTCACACCTGCAAGATAAGGCAAAATAGCCAAGCTATCTAATAGGTGTCGGCTGACCATCTCATCGATATCACGGACAGACGTTAAATTATAAACCTTATTCCACTTGCCCAATAACACAACATAGTCCAACAATTGTTGTTGCTGTTGCTCAGACAATGTCAGCGCTAAATCATCACAACCTTGCTGTATCTGTTGCAGCAATGACGCCGCCATTAACTGGCTTCACTTTGATTTTTATCATCATGATGTTCACGCTTTAAATGCACTAATAGCAGTGAAACGGCTGCGGGCGTCACACCGGATATCCGAGATGCCTGTCCTAAGCTATTAGGTCGTGCATTCGCTAATTTTTCTCTGACTTCGTTAGACAAGCCTCGGACGTTACCATAATTAATATCATCCGGTAATGCTGTTGTCTCATGACGTTGTAGGCGATCAATTTCATTTTGCTGCCGATTAATATAACCCGCGTATTTGGTTCGAATCACAACCTGTTCAGCCACCACATCATCAACAGCCTGCTCTTCACCCAATAAGGTTAGTAAACCTGCATAATCCACGCTCGGCCGGCGTAATAAATCCATCGCGGTACTCGCCTTCTTCAATGGCTCTCCCAGCACAGACTCTGCAACCACTTGGTCCGTTTTTTCTGGACTAAACATCACCGCTTCCAAGCGCGCTGTCTCTGCTGTTACGGCCTCTTGTTTCTGGTTAAATATCGCCCAACGGTGATCATTCACGAGACCCAGTTCACGGCCTATCGGCGTCAATCTTAAATCAGCATTATCTTCACGCAACAACAAGCGATATTCAGCCCGGCTAGTAAACATCCGGTAAGGTTCTTGTGTCCCCGATGTCACCAAGTCATCAATCATCACGCCGATATAAGCTTCATCACGTCGCGGCGACCATTGCGTCTTTCCACGAACTTGCAAACCGGCATTCAAGCCTGCTATCAAACCTTGTGCCGCCGCTTCTTCATAACCGGTCGTACCGTTAATCTGGCCCGCAAAGAACAAGCCGGCCATATGTTTGGTTTCTAGCCAAGGCTGCAAATCACGTGGATCAAAATAATCATACTCAATGGCATAGCCCGGCCGTGTAATATGGGCATTTTCCAGCCCCCTCATTGACCGTACAATCTCGTATTGCACATCAAACGGCAAACTGGTCGATATCCCATTAGGATAGACTTCGCCACAATTTAACCCTTCCGGTTCAAGGAAAATCTGATGAGAGGTTCGTTCTGCAAAACGCACCACTTTATCTTCTATAGAAGGGCAATAACGGGGGCCAATGCCTTCAATCTCACCACCATACATCGGTGACCGATCTAAGTTGGCCCGAATCACATCATGGGTCGCTTCATTAGTATGGGTAATATGACAGGAAACTTGTTCAGGATGATGCGAAACATCGCCTAAGAACGAAAACACCGGCGTCGGTGTGTCTCCCGGCTGCTCGATCAGCTGCGAATAATCAATACTTTGTGTGGCAATACGAGGTGGCGTGCCGGTTTTTAACCGATCAACACGAAATGGTAGTGCCCGTAACCGTTCTGCCAAACCAATAGAAGCCGGATCACCTGCACGTCCACCACCATGGCTCTTCATACCAATATGAATCAAGCCGCCTAAGAAAGTCCCGACCGTTATCACAACGGCTTTCGCAGAGAATTTCAAACCAATTTGTGTCACGACCCCAACAACCCGATCGTTTTCAACCACCAAGTCTTCAACCGTCTGTTGAAATAAATAGAGATTCTCTTGTGATTCTAATGCCTCACGCACTGCAGCCTTATAACGAACCCGGTCCGCTTGTGCTCGAGTTGCCCTAACGGCTGGGCCTTTACTCGCATTCAAAATCCGAAACTGAATGCCACCACGATCGGCAGCCTGGGCCATGACGCCACCCAAGGCATCTATTTCTTTAACCAAATGGCCTTTACCAATACCACCAATCGCCGGGTTACAGCTCATCTGGCCTAAGGTCTCAATATTCTGCGTCAGTAATAACGTTTTAACGCCTTGGCGTGCTGACGCCAAGGCCGCTTCTGTACCCGCATGACCGCCGCCGACGATAATGACATCGTAATGATCTTGATAACCCATATTTCTAACCCACGCAGTGTCTATCACTAATTAATCAGCAATTTTAACACGAGATAACATCTCTGATTAATTATAAAGACAACTTAATTAAGGCTATCGTACGTAACTAAGCTGATGACATAACAAGATTTTTTTAACTTAAAGCCATGATATAGTCTTAAAACTTATAAGAACGAGGACAATACAAATGGAAAAGAATACCGGGTTAAAACGACTAATTTATGCCAGCCAATACTCGTGGCAAGGTCTTAAATCAGGACTTATTAACGAAGCAGCATTCCTACAAGAATTTGTCGCTTTTATCGTTTTAACCATTGTGACTTTTTTTCTCGACATCACGGCTGTAGAACAAATTGCCATGATTATCAGCCTGATTTTAGTACTCATTGTCGAAATACTTAATTCGGCCATTGAATGTGTCGTCGATCGCGTCAGCACAGAACGGCACACCTTGTCAGGACGAGCCAAAGACTACGGCTCTCTAGCCGTATTAATGGCCATCATCATTGTTGCGCTGATTTGGAGTGTTATCTTACTGAGCTAGCTTTACCCCGCTTTTTGATAAGCCCGTACCGTAAGAAGCAGACCCACCACAATCATGGGCAACGACAAGATTTGACCCATCGTAATCCAGTCTAATAATAGATAACCATATTGCTGATCAGGAATACGCACAAACTCAACCAAAAAGCGGAATGTCCCGTAACCTAATAAGAATAAACCGGACACAGCCCCAACGGGTTTTGGTTTTGCGGAATACCACCACAGAATAATAAACAGCAAAAGCCCTTCCAAAATCGCTTCATACAATTGTGAAGGGTGTCTCGCCAATGGCCCGCCGTTCGGAAACACCATCGCCCACGGCACATCACTCACCTTGCCCCACAATTCGCCATTGATAAAGTTACCTATCCGGCCAAAGAACAAACCGATTGGCACCATTGGCGCTATAAAGTCACTGATCGCGAAATAGGCTTTTCCTGTCTTGTGTGAAAAGAACGCGAAAGCCGTCAACACACCCAATAAACCACCATGGAACGACATCCCACCCTGCCAAACCTTAAATAAATTTAATGGGTTATCAATCAATGACGGAAAGTCATAAAATAAGGAATAACCAACACGGCCGCCGACAATGACCCCGATTGCACCATAAAACAAAAGATCTTCGACCTCTTCCGCTGTCCAGCCATAACGCGTTGCCCGAACACGACCCAACCACCAAGCGCCAGCAAAACCAAACAAATACATCAGCCCATACCAATGTATTTGAAGTGGCCCTAAATCTAAGGCCACGGGATCAATTGTTGGATAAATCATACAAAACTCTCAAAAAGGTGGTAAAAACAGACATATTGTTCTATCTGAAGCCTTAAAAACTGGCCCATGCTACTAATTTTGGTTAGAATAGCCATATATTGTCTTGTTTTAACTGCACTTAAAAGACAATCACAATGCTAGCAACCTGCTTAATATCGTTGTTAGTTTACAACATTAATGCAGTCAAACATTTTATTTAACATTTCCAGGAGACGGGAAACATGAAATTGAAACAACTTTCAGCGCTATGCCTAGCAGCCAGCGTATTAACAGCAGCACCAGCAATGGCTTGGGAAAGTGCTGATGGTCAATTTAACACTAGCGCAAGTGTTGCCTTATCAACCGACTACATGTGGCGTGGTTCTTCTCAAACTGATAATGAGCCGGCTATTTCTGGTAGCTTTGATGTCAACCATGCTTCAGGTTTTTACGCTGGTGCATGGGCATCAAATACTGACAAAATGGTAATGCAAACAAATCTATCTTTCGAACAAGGTCATATCGAAATCAACGGTTACGCTGGTTATGCTAATGAGGTTGGTGACACTGGTATCGGTTACGATGTTGGTTTCAAGCGCTACTTCTTCCCCGGCACTGATGGCCAAGCAGATTGGAACGAAGCTTATGCTGCGTTAAACTACAGTCACTTTGGTTTAAAAATTTCTCACACTGAAGACTTTAACGCCACTCATGAAGAAGCGACTCATTACCTTTTAACTTTCAACCATGCATTACCAATGGGTGCTCATTTTCATGCTGGCTATGCCTTCTATGATTTTGATGATATTGATGACGTCTTTGGTACAACACCAAATAACATTGATAACCCACTTCAAGATTTCGGTGTTGGTGTTTCTAAAGACTTCGCTGGTTTCAACTGGGATGTCACATATTACGAAACGCTTAAAGAAGGTAAAGATGCCACTGAAAACAATAATGCTGGCTCAGATAACAAAGCTGACAGCAGATTTGTACTGACTATTTCTAAGTCTTTATAATAATAAAACATTATAAATAGCTGTAATGAAAGCCGCCTATCGAAAGATAGGCGGCTTTTTTATTGGCCACATCAAAGCCGCACCAAGGTATCTGAAGCGGCCAAGGAAAAAGCAACTGGTCAGTTGTTGGACAAATCACACAACATTCTCAAAATGTGGAAAAAACAGACATTTTTCTCAAATTGAAGCCACAAACACTGGCTCATAGTCTTAATTGTGGTTAGAGTCGTGACATATTGTCTTGTTTTAACTGCAATTAATAAAGACAATTTCAATACTAACAACCTAAATCAACACCATTGTCAGTTTGCAACATTAACTGCAGTCAAACATTTTATTTAATACTTCCAGGAGACGAGAAACATGAAATTAAAACAACTTTCAGCACTGTGCCTAGCAGCCAGCGTATTAACAGCAGCACCTGCAATGGCTTGGGAAAGTGATGACGGCCAATTTAGCACTAGTGCAAGCGTTGCACTTTCTACAGACTACATGTGGCGTGGTAGCTCACAAACTGATAATGAGCCAGCTATTTCTGGTAGCTTTGATGTTAACCACGCTAGCGGTTTTTATGCAGGCGCTTGGGCTTCAAATGTAGATCTTGGAAATGCTGATGGCCGCGGTAACAACGCGCATATTGAAATTGATGGTTACTTTGGTTATGCCAATGAAATCGGCGATACAGGTATTGGCTATGATGTTGGTGCGATGCGCTACTTCTTCCCGGGTACTGAAAGTATCGACTGGAATGAATATTATGCAGCACTAAGCTACAGTCACTTCGGCATAAAAGTTTCTCATACAGAAGACTTTGGTGGTTCTGACGAGCAAGCTACTCACTACCTGTTTACTTTCAACCATGATTTACCCATGGGCGCGCACCTACATGCAGGTTACGCATTCTATGACTTCGATGATATCGATAATGTCTTTGGTACAACACCAAATAACATAGACAACCCTCTTCAAGACTATGGCATTGGTGTTTCTAAAGACTTCGCTGGTTTCAACTGGGATGTCACATATTACGAAACACTTAAAGAAGGTAAAGATGCCACTGAAAACAATAATGCTGGCTCAGATAACAAAGCTGACAGCAGATTTGTACTGACTATTTCTAAATCTTTGTAATAAATTCAGTCACAATCAAGTTTTAAAAAAGGGCCAGCTATCGAAAGATAGCTGGCCCTTTTTTTTCATTATCGCCATTCCCCATCAAGCACTAAACATCCCCCAAAACAATTCCCACATCGTCCGATCAAAGGGCTAAACTCACCTGCACCTTTATAGCGCACCCCGCTATTTCCTTGCACCAGCATCGCCCATACAACCACTTAAACCCCCCACCAAAATCAACATAACACACTGTTAATAAACATATTTACAACTTTGGCCCACATCCTGCAATAAAGAAATCAGTCTGAATCTACTTAGCCGCTACCCAGTAGCCCAGTGCATTCAAACGTTAAATTTATATTCTCTAGGAGATGGAAAAATGAAAATGAAAAAACTCTCAGCGCTGTGTCTCACAGCCAGTACATTAATGGCCACCTCATCAGTAATGGCCTGGGAAAGTGAAGATGGACAACATTCAACAAGCGCCAGCGTCGCCTTAACATCTGATTACGTCTGGCGTGGTTACAGCCAAACCGATAGCAAACCCGCCATTTCAGGCAGCTTTGATTACGGCCATTCAAGTGGTTTCTATGCAGGGACATGGGCTTCAAATGTAGATTATGGTGATGATGCAAGCATCGAAATAGATATTTACGCTGGCTATGCCAGCGAAATTGGTAATACCGGTGTTGGTTACGATGTCGGGCTATTACGTTACATTTACCCTGGTGAAGATTATGGCTATAACGAAGCGTACGCCTCTCTTAGTTATAGCTTCTTCAGCGCAAACGTAGCACATACCAGTAATTCTTCTTTTCATAGCGACAGCGCTACTTATTACTCATTAGGTTTTGATTATGATCTGCCCAAGGGCGTTGCACTGAGCGCAGGTTATGGCTATTACGATTACGACATGTCAGGTGTCGACTCTCCAACTGATTATCGTGTTGGCCTTTCTACCGAACTTGTTGGTTTTGGTCTCGACTTAACTTACACCGATACCGATAGTGACGGTGAGGACCTTTATGGTAAGAGCCTTGCCGACGGTCGCTTAATCTTCACAATCTCAAAATCTTTGTAATTGCCGAATAATAATACGGCCGCCTCACTGAAAGGCTTAGGCGACCATTTTTTAGAAGGAATATTTTATGAAACAAGTTGTGGCAATAATAAAGCCCTTCAAACTGGACGATGTCCGTGAAGCTTTATCAGGAATCGGTGTACAGGGTTTAACCGTGTCCGAAGTCAAAGGTTTCGGCCGTCAAAAAGGGCACACAGAACTGTATCGCGGCGCAGAATATGTCGTTGATTTTTTACCCAAACTTAAGCTCGAAACCGCAGTCGATGATGATGTTGTAGAGCAAGTTATCGAAGCAATGATAAAAGGCGCTAACACAGGCAAAATCGGTGACGGCAAGATTTTCGTTTACCCCCTTGAGCAAGTGATTCGGATTCGCACAGGCGAAACCGGGCCCGAAGCAATTTAATTTAGAGGAGCAACACCCATGGAAGATCAAATTTTCCAACTCCAATATGCGATGGACACATTCTATTTTCTAGTGTGTGGCGCCTTAGTCATGTGGATGGCAGCAGGCTTTGCCATGCTAGAAGCCGGCCTTGTTCGTGCTAAAAACACGACAGAAATTTTAACAAAAAACGTGATGCTTTTCGCCATCGCATGTACCGCTTATTTAGTTGTCGGTTACGACATTATGTACGGCGGCGGACTTTTCCTTGATGGTATCGACGGTGGTGAAACATTAGTTGCTGACGCATTAGCCGCTTCTGCAGAAGCCGGTTTTGAAGGTGGCTCTGTTTACTCAAGCGCATCTGATTTCTTCTTCCAGGTTGTGTTTGTTGCAACTGCGATGTCGATTGTTTCTGGTGCCGTTGCTGAGCGAATGAAATTATCAGCATTTGCCTTTTTTGCAGTTGCTATGACAGCATTCATTTACCCAATGGAAGGTGCTTGGACTTGGGGTGGTGAATCTGTATTTGGCCTATATTCATTAGGTGATGACTTTGGTTTCCTTGATTTTGCAGGCTCAGGTATCGTCCATATGGCCGGTGCAGCAGCAGCCCTTGCAGGCGTTATTTTGTTAGGCGCACGTAAAGGCAAATATGGTGCTAACGGCGAAGTCAAACCGATTCCTGGTGCTAACTTACCTTTAGCGACACTTGGTACCTTCATCTTATGGATGGGTTGGTTCGGCTTTAATGGTGGTTCGGTATTAAAACTGGGTGATATGGCCAGTGCCAACGCCGTTGCCATGGTGTTCTTAAATACCAATGCCGCAGCAGCCGGTGGTGTTATTGCCGCCTTGCTAATGGCTAAAATGCTATTTGGTAAAGCAGACTTAACGATGATTTTGAATGGTGCTTTAGCCGGTCTTGTTGCCATTACTGCCGGCCCTGATACACCCACACCACTTTACGCAACATTAATTGGGGGTGTCGGTGGCGCCTTAGTGGTCATCTCAATTGTCATGATGGATAAATTCAAACTGGATGATCCGGTCGGTGCTATCTCTGTCCACGGTGTTGTCGGTTTATGGGGTCTATTAGCGGTACCTCTCACTAACAGCGATGCCAGCTTCACCGGCCAATTAGTCGGTGCTGCAACCATCTTTGTATGGGTCTTCGTGACAAGCTTTATCGTCTGGGCCGTGTTAAAAATGGTGATGGGTATCCGCGTCTCAGAAGAAGAAGAGTACGCCGGTGTTGATTTAAGTGAATGTGGTATGGAAGCTTACCCAGAGTTCACAGATAGATAGTCAAGTCCGTTACATTTTAAACTAACAAAAAGGGCAGTTCTTATGAGCTGCCCTTTTTTATTCATATGTTAAAGTGAGTGCATTACCAGCCTAACGTCATAAATAGGGTTAACAATGGACAACTCAAACACCACCGATATACTCTCCATTATTGTCAGATTCCTCGGCCTAATTGTCCTACTCGTCGGCCTCTATGTCGGTATCAAAGTTATTCTAGAAGCTTGGCACCTCTACGAAGAACCACAACGCATAGAACGTTTTGCCGATGCTATAGAGCATGGCTCCAACCTCGACGCCGTCCTCGCAGCCATCACTGTCGGTAAGGCAATACCCAAACAACTTAAGCCTGAAGCCAGCACAACATCAAACAACGCAACTCCAGCTCTGAAAGTCACCTACTTCTTAGCCTGGGGGATTGTCGTTGTGTTGTTAATGGTCATCGGTAGCCTAGCCTCAGCCGCCATCAGAACGGGTGGCCAACTGGCCTTATACGATCTACAAGTCAAACGCTTCGCCAAGCAGCTTCTCAAAGAAGCCAAAACAATAAAAGAATAATGTCAGTCAATGCAGAAAAGCGTAAACTGAGGCCATAAACGACCAACACAACATCAAAACGCTATGATAAATATCGACTCAATCAACAAAGCACCGCTAAAAACAGCACCTTTTCCTTACTTCACCGTAATGCAATCGATGCTGGATGAAAAACTCCCGCAGCTTGTCCAAGAGTTTCCAGCTATCACGCGTGGTGGCAGCTTTAACAAAGAAGACCTTGATCTTAGCGATAACTACGATGCCCTCCATCAATCGCTTGACTCAGCAGGCTTCCGCCAAGCCTTATCCGAAAAATTTGATGTTGATGTTATCGATGCACCGATCATGCTCACCTACCGTGGCTTCTCTCGCAATAAAGATGGCCGTGTTCATACCGATTCAAAGACCAAACTCCTCACCATCCTGATCTACTTCAATGATGGTTGGTCAGCAGAAACCGGCAAATTGCGCATTCTCAACAGTGACGATATGAATGACATTGCCGAAGAAGTTAACCCCACTGCCGGCTGTATGATCGCCTTTAAAGTCACCGATAATTGCTGGCACGGTTACCCTTCATTTGAAGGCACGCGGAACGCCATCCAAGTGAATTTCCTCGCCAGCGAAGCAGCCAGTAAAAAGCACAAATTCTTCCATAAAATGAGTGCCAAGCTAAAGTCACTTAAGTAGGGCCAGAGCTCTTTCTAATATTTACTGGCCGACCACGCCGGCTATAGCCCACTTTTTGGCCCAAGATAGATTCAACCTCCGACTTAAACCGAGCATCACCCAGTGGTGCACCAGTCTGCCAACACGCATTAATTTGCCTCAACACCTCGGCAGACTCTTCCGAATCAAACAAAGCCAAATAAGCCGCTTGTCGCAAGCCCCTATCAGCATCTAAATCTTGGTAAATAATATGCGGACTTAAAAAATCATCTCGCATGCCTATCCCGTTGGCATTACGGTGATGGCTCGACCACCGATAATCAAGCGGGCTAGCCACCTTGCCTGCACGAACAGGGTTCGATTCAATAGAGCGCATACATCGTAGTAAATAAGCCTCTTCTTGTACCAAGCTGGCCTTATAGCGGCCTTCCCACAGCGAGCCGCTGCGGCCATACTTCTGATTAATGTAAGGCACATAATAACGGCCCACATACTGCATCATCCGAGTCACACCCTCATTATCTTCTGGCGTTGCTAAAATATGAATATGATTTGTCATCAACACATAAGCATGGACATGACACCGGTACCGACTTGCGGCTTGTTTAAGCCAGCCTAAATAGGCTAAGTAGTCTTCATCTTCGAAAAAAACAGCAGAGCGATTATGTCCACGCTGGACAATATGCAGGGGAATACCAGGAATAACAAAACGTGGCTTACGAGGCATGTCTCAATCTAACAAGATAAATAAATGGATCTCCAGCTTAGCACGACAGAAATTGTTCTTAAAGCGCTCCGGCCCCTTTAATTAGAGCACCGCATTTTTAATCAAATGTGTCGGTATTTTATTTTTGATCTGCTCGTGCAGCGCCGGTAATAACGACCAATGCACGCCTTGCTCATGATGGTGTGCAGTATGGTAACCCAAATTACCTGTCATGATATTGTAGAACCGGTTCAAATTGTTTCTTGACGCCTCAAACTCATTATCGGTATCCAAACCTGAGTGATGCTCATATGTCGCCCAAGCAGTCAGTAATAAACCAGTAATCATTGGTAAAATAAATAAGAACAGCGCAGCTATCGGATTAAAATAGGTCAACACTGCCACGACAGAAAATGTAATTGCCGTATAAAACATGAATATTTTTTGTAACTTAGGAAAACGCGCTCCCACTTTAAACCCGCGGAAATAAGCGGTGCCAGCCACGGTCAGCGTATATTCAATTTCACCCATCGTTTTTCCGGATTTATGCTGCCAACGACTCTCATCCTTGCTTTGATCCATATAATTCTGATGATGCCCCAAGACGTGGTGTAGCATCCATAAATTCGTGGTGATACCAGTATGCAAAGCATAGAACAGCTCTAGTAATCGGTTCAATCCCTTTTGTTTAAACGTCAACGTGTGTTGGTGATGGTGGTTCCACGCACATATTTTACCTTTGGGTATGATCATCACGAACCAAAAAGCCGCTAATAACCAGACGTTCTCAACTAGGAAATACAAACTAAAATCGAGCACACTAAACAAAAGTATAATTGTGACAGGCAGACGATCAGCAGCGTATTTAAACACAGAGTAGAGCCCTATTTATAAATGACCCGTAAGAATAGCCTAATCTGATCTAAAAGGTAAAGAACAAAAGTTAACGAAAGTTGTCAAATAAGCAGTGTCTTCGCCGCCACAAATAAAGGGGTCAGAGTTGTTTTATGCCATTTCATCTAAAACATCCTCACCAAGACTTTCTATATCAACGCTTGAACTGCAAACTACCAACTCCTATCAATACCAATAAAGCCCCGATACCGATCGTCAATGTAAATGGCTCATCTAAAATATAAACCGCTAATGCAATCGTAAAGACTGGCCCAAGCATGCCAACAGCACTGGCTTGAACAGCCCCAATTCGGCCAATCGCAGCACTGATCATAAAACTGGGAATAACCGTACTAAAAACGGCGAGCAAAACCAACCAGAACCAAGGTAACTGGCCCCAAAGCGAAAATTAGCCTCATGCCTAACTGCTCTTTTAAAGGGAATTAAAGGCAAGCATCCCTTAGGGATCAAAATAGAAATCACTCTAGTTGGGCTTGCTTTTTAAAGTGGTATTTTTAATCAATAATGATAACGACACTGTGCTATAAATAAGCCAGAATCATTTACCTTATATACTAAGCGATGCACCATATCTATTCTCCTCGACCAATATCCTGACCAGTTGTGTTTTAACGGTTCTGGATCTCCCAAACCATTAAATGCTTGGCGCTGGATATCTTTTATCAATAAATTGATGCGCTTTAACTTTTTTTTATCTTCTTTTTGCCAGTACAAATAATCATCCCAAGCATGACTCGCCCAAGATAAGTGCATTATTTTATAATCTCTCGGCTAGTTGCATTCCCTGACTCAATTTCCAGAATAGCTTGGTTCAGCCTGATAGCGTTCTTAGGGCTAGCCATTAAGTAAGCTGTTTCTTCGTATGATTGAAAGTCTTCCAAACTCATTACGACAGCAGGTTTTCCATTTTGTCGTGTAATCATCATCGGTTTATGGTCGTTATTTACTCTATCCAACACACTCGCTAATTGAGTTCTAAAGGCTGAATAACTTACGGTATCCATAATATAATCTCACTCTAAATAGGAACATACACTTATTATAGTACCTGTACCATAATAAGTACAAGGTGGCCCAACCTATTTATTCTCAGCGATGGCCGCGCCGGGTGATGGTGAGAGATATTTTCAGGAAAAACATGACTAGAGACTCTGGACATAGGCAATACCTTACCCTCGCAGGAAAATAAAAGGGAAGCGTCCCCTTTTAGTTTGCAACGGTTTTAAGACCTTCATAAGCCCATCTTCAGTAGAAGGAATAAGCACCAAGTGGATATGGTTATCCATTAAGCAATAGCTAAGCAACGTGACAGCGTATTTGTGGCAATAGTCTATTAGCCATTCAAGATAAAGCTGCTTATCATCATCACAAAAGAATACGTCCTCACGGCGATTACCACGCTGGGTAATATGATGAGGAATATTAGGGAAAACGTGTCTAGCGGCTCTGGGCATAGACAATATCTTGCCCTAGCAAGGAATTAAAGGGAAGCGTCCCCTTTTAGTTTCCCTTTTAGTTTATGACTACTGAAATCATCACCAATTTTACTGAAAACATCTCCCAAACTATAGTTCTTAGGACCAGCAACATAATCAAACTGTCGACTTGAATTAAAGGGAAGCGTCCCCTTTTAGTTCACTGACCATGTGGGCTATACAAAAACGTTCGTCTGCGTTTAAATGATGGTAAGGCATCGTAGGTTTCCTAATAACTTAAGTTGTGGTGATTTAAACTTATTAGAATTTACGATGCCTGCTTTTTTATCTCAACTGTTGCACTTGGAACTTGAATTCAGCTATTGATTTCAAATTTAATTACTCTGGCTTATTTTATTTTTGTATCTGTGCTGCGAATATTTTCTTGCACCATACAAGAAAAAACCGAAAAACCAAGCATAAAGTGCTGTCACCCTTGAATGTGATTTCCGCTCTTGAAAATTCACAATTTCTATATTATCTACGTACAGCTGCTTAATCGAACCTGCTGTAAAGTAGGCATTAAAGTTAGAATGTATGGGTTTAGGGACCAAACTGTAAAAGTCATTACACTTTTTATTGGGCAGTCTAAAAAGTAAATTTTTTTCTGTATTCAAATGTACTTCGAGCAAAGTTTTTTCGCCTCCTCGCGTCTTCTGTAGTTCTTGACAATCAAATAGTTGTATTGTGCCTTGATAATGCCTAAGCCTTCTTATATCTGATACATCCTCTGCTGTTTCCCAAAAGATAAAATAAACCGCAACCAAATACCCGATAAATAAAGTCCACAACAATCTCTTTTTTGCACTCATTCTAAAACTCGCTAATTCCTATTAAGGATCGATATTTTACTTTGGTTTATCTGTAATATTAACAAGACAATCAAAGGGAAGCGTCCCCTTTTAATTCAAACCTTGCTGATAAAGCAACTTAATGAAAATAGATTTAACAGAGAACAGTAATGTTCCGCCAACGGCTAAGCCAAACCCCAGCCAGACTTTATCTCTCTGGCTTATCAGCACTAACTCTGGCTTTGTTGGTGGTATGGCTCACTCAAACAGTGGACAGAATCAACTAATCTCGCCATATTCTCTGGTGCAATAGTCGGGTGAATACCATGGCCTAAGTTGAAGACATGACCTGTTTGGCCTTGACCAAAGCCCGCCAAAACGCTCGCGACTTCTTGCTCGACGCGATCAGGCGAAGCATATAATACGCAAGGATCCATATTTCCTTGTAACGTCACTTTCTCACCGATACGTTGACGTGCCGCTGTGATATCTGTCGTCCAATCTAAACCAACGCCATCGACGCCGGTATCAGCCATCATCTCTAACCATTGGCCACCACCCTTAGTAAACAAGGTGACCGGTACTTTTCGGCCTTCGTTTTCTCGGGTCAGGCCTTCGACGATTTGCTGCATATACGCTAATGAAAACTGTTGATAATTACTTTGGCTTAATGCGCCACCCCAAGTGTCAAACAACATGATCGATTGTGCACCCGCTGCTATTTGAGCATTTAAATAGGCAATAACCGATTTCGCTAAGACATTCAACAAAGCATGCATTTGCTCGGGTGCATCGAATAGCATGCCTTTAACCTTAGCAAAATCTTTACTCGAGCCACCTTCGACCATATAGCACGCTAAAGTCCAAGGGCTACCACTAAAACCAATCAAAGGCACTTTGCCATCAATCTCACGGCGGGTGACGCGAATAGCATCCATCACATAGCCTAAATTGTCTTCCATATCTGGCACGCCCAATTTAGCAATATCAGCGGCAGATCGAATAACATGATTAAATTTAGGACCTTCGCCAGCAACGAAATGTAAGCCTAAGCCCATTGCGTCAGGAATCGTCAAAATATCAGAAAAGATAATCGCCGCATCTAAGTTATAGCGGCGTAATGGCTGCATCGTCACTTCGCAAGCCAAATCCGGCGTGCTGCACAAAGTCATGAAATCGCCCGCTTTTGCTCGCACCTCACGATACTCTGGCAAGTAGCGGCCTGCTTGACGCATCACCCAGACTGGCGTTTTATCAACAGGCTGACGTAATAAAGCGCGCAGATAACGATCGTTTTTTAATTCAGACACAGATGAGAGACCTTTCAAATTGATTATGAGCGTTTCGACAATACCTTGCTATTTTAAACAGCTAAGTAATCCAAAATCCCTTCTGCTGCTTGGCGACCTTCCCATACGGCAGTCACAACTAAGTCAGAGCCACGGACCATATCACCACCCGCAAAAATTTTAGGATTAGTCGTTTGGAACGCACAGGTTCCTTCCGATGCTTCTTCGGGCGCAACAACACGACCACCATCATCGATTTCAACGCCATAATCACTAAACCAAGGTGCTGGACTTGGACGGAAACCAAAAGCAATGACAACTGCATCAGCAGCGATAATTTCTTCACTACCAGGCACGGCTTGCGGACTGCGACGACCACGTTCATCAGGCTCGCCTAACGCCGTAGTAACCACTTTAATCCCTTCAACTTTACCATTGCCGACCACTTCTATAGGTTGACGATTCCAGAGGAATTCAACGCCTTCTTCGCGCGCATTATTTACTTCACGGCGTGAACCCGGCATATTTTCTTCATCACGGCGATAGGCACATTGCACTGAATCGGCACCTTGACGAATCGCAGTACGATTACAATCCATTGCGGTATCACCACCACCTAATACAATCACTTTTTGGCCAGCCAAATCGACATAATCAGGCGAATCTAATTCAAGTTGCTGCTTATTATTGGCCACAAGATAAGGCAAAGCTTCGTAAACTCCTACTTTATCTTCGCCCGGGAAGCCACCTTTCATATAAGTGTAAGTCCCCATGCCTAAGAAAACGGCATCATACTCTTCGAGCAACTGTTCAAATTGTATATCTGTACCAATGTCTGTATTCAAGACAAACTCTACGCCCATACCTTCTAATACTTCACGGCGACGCTTGACTACTTCTTTTTCAAGCTTAAATTCAGGAATACCAAAGGTTAACAAGCCACCTACTTCTGGGTTTTTGTCATACACAACAGCTTGAACACCATTACGTACCAATACGTCAGCACAGCCTAGTCCTGCTGGACCAGCACCAATGACGGCAACGCGTTTTCCCGTTGACACGACTTTAGACATATCAGGCCGCCAGCCTTGTGACAATGCCGTGTCCGTAATGTATTTTTCAACTGAGCCAATCGTCACCGCACCAAAACCATCATTCAGTGTGCAAGCGCCTTCGCATAAACGATCTTGCGGGCAAACACGGCCACAAATTTCAGGCAACGTATTCGTTTGATGTGCCAGTTCTGCCGCTTGCTCTATATTGCCCTCACTGACCAGTTTCAACCAGTTCGGGATATAGTTATGGACTGGGCACTTCCATTCACAATAAGGATTACCACACTCGAGACAACGATCCGACTGTTCAGCCGCACCGTCTTTATCGAAGTTGCCATAAATCTCGCCCGCACGCTTAACACGCTCCGCAGCATCTAGTTTCTTAGGGTCGACTCGGCCGACCTCTAAAAATTGAAAAGTATTTTTAGCCATAATTTCTATTATTTCTCTGGATTAAACCTAAGCCGCTTTCGCTTTACGTTTATTCACTAACTCGATTAAACCATCCACTGCCGCTGCTTTCGGCTTCACCAACCAGAATTGTTTCAGGCGCTGCTCAAACATATCTAAGATTTGGTTGCCCCAAACACTGTTTGTTTCACGAACATGATCTTCAATCATCGCTTTCAAATAAAGGGCATGGTCGGAGTGCGCTTGGCTATCTCCGTCAATACGGACTAACTCGACTAGCTCGGTGTTGTAACGTTCAGCAAAGGTATTATCGAGATCTAAGACATACGCAAAACCACCAGTCATACCCGCACCGAAATTCAGTCCTGTCTCACCCAACACCGTCACGACACCACTGGTCATATACTCACAACCGTGGTCACCAACGCCTTCTACAACAGCAATCGCACCCGAATTACGGACAGCAAAGCGTTCGCCAGCCATACCCGCCGCATACAAAGCACCGCCCGTTGCACCATATAAACAAGTATTACCCATAATACTGGCTTCTTGGGTTGCAAACTCGCTTTCTGGTGAAGGATAAATCGATAACTTACCATCAGCCATGCCTTTACCAACATAATCATTGGCGTCACCTTCAAGTCGCATTTCAAGACCACCCGCATTCCACACACCGAAACTCTGACCCGCAGAACCCGTTAACTGCACACGGATTGGCATTTCATTCATACCGTAATTGCCGTGATGCCGGGCAATCTCACCTGAAATACGCGCACCAATCGACCGATTGATATTACGAATATCATAGCTAAAGAAGCCGCCTGCCTTCGTTTCAATCGCCGTTTGCATATCGGTAATCATTTGCTCAGCCAATTCGCCCTTATCATAAGGTACATTATGTGGCTCAACGCAGAATTGCGGTTTATCAGCAGCAATACCTGCGGTTGATAACAGTGGTTTCAAATCTAACTTACGCTGCTTATCTGTCGTTCCTGGCAAAATCGCTAATAAATCTGTACGGCCAATTAAAGCCTCAAGACTTTCAACACCTAACGCCGCCAACCACTCTTGTGTTTCACGTGCAACAAATTGGAAATAATTCATCACCATCTGAGGCAGGCCAATAAAATGCTTCGAGCGCAATGTCTCATTCTGAGTTGCAACACCGGTCGCACAGTTATTCAAATGACAAATACGCAGGAATTTACAGCCTAGTGCCACCATCGGCCCGGTACCAAAACCAAAGCTTTCTGCACCTAAAATCGCCGCTTTAACAACATCTAATCCTGTTTTTAGGCCACCGTCTGTTTGCAAACGCACTTTGTCACGCAGATCATTCATCCGTAATGTCTGATGCGCTTCCGACAACCCTAATTCCCATGGGCCACCAGCATATTTCACTGACGTTAATGGGCTCGCACCTGTACCACCGTCATAACCCGAAATCGTGATTAAATCGGCATAGGCTTTCGCTACACCTGCTGCGATCGTACCCACACCAGCTTCTGACACCAATTTCACAGATACCAATGCTGTCGGATTAACCTGTTTCAAATCAAAGATCAGCTGGGCTAAATCTTCAATAGAGTAAATATCATGATGTGGCGGCGGCGAAATCAACGTCACGCCCGGTACCGAATGGCGTAAAGTCGCAATCATTTGATTCACTTTACCACCCGGTAATTGGCCACCCTCACCTGGTTTTGCCCCTTGCGCCACTTTAATTTGCAACACTTCAGCATTAACCAAGTAATGCGGCGTGACACCAAAACGACCTGAAGCAACTTGCTTAATTTTTGATACTTTCTCAGTACCAAAGCGCACAGGATCTTCACCACCTTCACCCGAATTAGAACGGCCACCTAAGCGGTTCATGCCCACAGCCAAAGCCTCGTGGGCTTCTGGTGATAATGCGCCTAGTGACATACCTGCACTATCAAAGCGTTTTAAGATAGCGCCAATGCTTTCAACTTTATCTAATGGTAAAGGCTCATCGGCTAATTTTAAGGCTAATAAATCGCGTAATACAGCGACTGGACGCTCATTAACCAATGTCGCGTAAGATTTGTAATCTTCATAACTCCCACCTTGCACTGCTTTATGCAACTCGCCAATGACATCGGGATTATAAGCATGGTATTCACCACCATGAACAAACTTTAATAAGCCACCTTGTTCACGCTTCTTACGATTATTCCAAGCCTTATCAGACAAAGTTTGCTGATCCGCTTGTAACTCTTCATAGCCTGTACCACTAATCCGGCTCGTTGTTGCCACAAAGCATTTATCAACTACGGCTTCATTCAAACCAACAATTTCATAAAGCTGTGCACCACGATAACTTGCAATCGTCGAGATACCCATCTTAGAAGTAATTTTGTATAGACCTTTGTTGACGCCTTTCCGATAGTGAGTACATACTTCAGCATAATTCATGTTCTGAATTTCACCAGTATTAATCAAATTATTAAGACACGCATAGGCTAAATAAGGATAGATTGCCGTAGCACCGTAACCCAATAGAACAGCACAATGATGTGAATCACGTGCCGTTGCCGTTTCAACCACAATATTGGCATCACAACGCAAGCCCGCTTTAATTAACCGATGATGCACCGCACCCGTTGCTAATAAGGCATGAACAGGCAAACAATCTGCTGTGGCATTTTTATCGGTTAACAATAAAATAACGCTACCATCACGAACAGCTTGTTCTGCTTTATCTGTGATCGCATCAATCGCCGCTTCTAAACCTGTCGCAGGATCGAAATGTAATGACAATGTCGTCGTTTTATAATCCTGATCATCTTTAGCCAATGCTAATAACTGGTTAAAACGGCTGGTCGATAAAATCGGTGAATCAACCACAACGCGTTTCGCGTGATCGACACCTTCTTCAAATAAATTATGTTCTTTACCGAAGCACGTCTCCAATGACATCACAATACTTTCACGCAGAGAGTCAATTGGTGGATTGGTCACTTGAGCAAACTGTTGACGGAAATAATCAAACAAAGAACGTTCGCGTTGAGACAACACAGGGAAAGGCGTGTCATCACCCATTGAGCCCGTCGCTTCTTGACCCACTTCGGCTAACACGCGAATCACTTGATCGCGCTCTTCAAAGGACACTTGGAATAATTTTTCCAACGTCGCAAATTCTTGTTCTACTATCGCAGGTGGTATTTCGTCTTCAGCCTTGTCCTGCAAGCGCTGTAGATTCTCTTCTATCCAAGTACGGTATGGCTGCGCTTTTTTCAGGTCATCGTTAATATCTTCAGGCAATAACAATTCACCCGTTGACGTATCAACTGCTAACATCTGACCCGGTTTTAAACGGCCTTTCGCCACTACATCTTCGGGCTTATAACCATACACACCGACCTCTGAGGCCAAAGTAATATGACGATCTTTAGTGATGATATAACGTGCCGGACGTAAGCCATTGCGATCCAAGGAACACGCTGCGTAACGGCCATCGGTTAAGACCACACCCGCTGGTCCATCCCAAGGCTCCATATGCATCGAGTTGTAATTATAAAATGCTTTTAAGTCAGCATCCATAGTGTGATCGTTCTGCCATGCCGGCGGGACTAACAAACGCATTGCACGGAATAGACTCACTCCACCCGCCAATAAAGCTTCGAGCATATTATCCATACTCGAAGAATCAGACCCGGTTAATCCCACTAATGGGCGAATATCGTCCATATTGTCGATTAATGAGGTCGCAAATTTTGCACCACGAGCCAAAGCCCAGTTACGGTTACCTTGCACAGTATTAATTTCACCATTGTGAGCAAGGTAACGGAAAGGTTGTGCTAAGCGCCATTGCGGTAAGGTATTGGTAGAAAAGCGTTGATGGAAAACACAAATTGCCGTTTCCATCCGCCTGTCTTTCAGATCAGTATAGAAAGCCGGCAAATAAGCAGGCATCACCAAGCCTTTATAAGACACCACATGTGACGATAAACTTGGAATATAAAACGCATCATCGTTAACTGATTTTTCTGCCAACCGGCGCGCAATATAAAGATGGCGCTCAAATGCAGCCTCATCCATATCCGCAGGCGCATTGACAAATACTTGACGCATAATCGGTAGCGAGCGCATCGCTTGCTCACCACATGCCGTTTCAGAATCAACAGGCACATCACGCCAGCCCTGCACATCAAGACCTTGACCGACTAGCTGCTTAGTGACAACCGCTTGGTTAGTTTTCGCTTGTGCCGCATCTTGTGACAAAAACACCATACCCACGGCATAATAATCAGACAGCGTGAAACCAAGCTCATCAGCCACGGCACGGAAAAAGCCATCGGGCTTTTTCATTAAAAGACCACAACCGTCCCCGGTCTTACCATCAGCACCAATCGCGCCACGGTGGGTTAAGTTACCCAACGCTTCGATCGCTGTTTCAATAAGCCAATGACTCGGTTTATTATCCATCTGAGCAATCAGACCGAAACCGCAGTTATCTTTTTCAAATTCTGGCCGATACAGGCCTTGTGTTAATTCAGTTGGCTGACTCACGTCCGTCACCTTCAACGTTGCGTTAATGCCTGGTTTCTCGCGACCTAGATATAATGGAGAAACACTGTCTTTCATAATAAAAAGACGGCAAAATGGACCGCCTATTATAGCTGTTTATTAGGCCCTGTTCAATCATTTAGTCACTAGTGGAAATGGCCATAATTAGCACAAATTTCCCTAATTTCAATAAAATAGCTAAAATAACCGGTTCTTTCAAAAAGTGTGGAACAAATATGGATAAGCCTGTTATTGGCGTTGTTATGGGAAGTAACAGTGATTGGCCTGTTATGCAAAAAGCGGTCGAGCAACTTGAAGCCTTTGGTATTTCTTACGAAACCAAAGTCGTTTCAGCACACCGCACACCTGATTTGCTGGCCGAATATGCGCTCACAGCACAAGAAAAAGGCCTAAACTGCATTATTGCCGGTGCCGGCGGCGCAGCGCATTTACCCGGCATGCTAGCCGCCAACACAACCATTCCGGTACTTGGCGTTCCGGTACCATCCAAATATTTGAAAGGGCAAGACTCCTTATTATCAATTGTCCAAATGCCTAAAGGTATTCCCGTTGCCACATTTGCTATTGGTGAAGCGGGCGCTGCCAATGCTGCCTTATTCGCTATTGCACAACTTGCAATCAACGATAACGTCCTCTCAAAAAAACTAGATCAATTCAGATTAGACCAACACCAAAGTGTGTTGGATATGACCCTTCCACCACAGTAAAAAGGTAAGTTCGACTATGATTCTCCCCGGCGCAACTCTCGGTATGCTTGGTGGTGGCCAATTAGGTCGCATGTTCACAACAGCAGCACAAACAATGGGTTATAAGGTCGTAGTACTAGACCCTGATACTAATAGTCCTGCAGGCATTATTGCTGACCAGCATATCTGCGCCAAATATGATGATGAAACGGCCTTAAATACCTTAGCGGCTGCCTGTGATGCCATTACCACCGAATTCGAAAATATTCCTGCCACCACACTCGCTTTTTTAGAATCAAAAACAGTCGTTCATCCCTCATCCGCTGCATTAGCAAAAACACAAAACCGCATCGTTGAAAAAGAGTTCATCGCGTCACTCGGTATCGCTGTTGCCCCTTTCCTTGCCATTCGCTCAGAAGCAGATCTTGATAAAGTAACGGCTAACATCACGCTGCCAGGTATCTTAAAAGTCGCCAACTTCGGTTACGACGGAAAAGGTCAAGTGGTCTGTCATACCCTCGCAGATGTAAAACAAGCTTTTGCAGATTTAAACCAAGCTGAATGCGTGCTCGAACAACGTATTAATTTAGAACGCGAAGTCTCAACTGTCTTAGCGCGTAGCCAATTAGGCGATATTACTAATTTCCCTATTGCGGAAAATGTCCACATCAGTGGCATCTTACACAGCACAACAGTTCCCAGCGTGATTAATGAGCAACAAGCTGAAGCCGTCATCGACATTGCAGATAAAATTGCTGAAGGACTAGACTACGTTGGTACGATGGCAGTTGAATTCTTTATCTCTAAAGAAGGCAACATCATCACCAATGAAATCGCACCAAGACCTCACAATTCTGGCCATTTCACCCTTGATGCCTGCGAAACCTCACAATTCGAACAACAAGTCCGCATGCTGTGCAATTTGCCATCCGGTAATTGTGAACTCACATCACCGGTTGTCATGATCAACCTTCTAGGCGATGTCTGGGGGGCAACGGAACCTAACTGGTATCAATTACTGTCGGTGCCAAACAATAAATTACACCTCTATGGCAAACAAGTAGCACGAGCAGGCCGGAAAATGGGTCACTTCAATGTCTTAGCCGCGTCGACAGAACAAGCCATGGTAATTGCAACACAGAGCTTCGAGCAGGTAAAAGCAGATTAAATCATGAAAATATGGGTCGATGCTGATGCTTGCCCCGTTGTCATTAAAGACATTTTATTTAGGGCTGCGGAGCGGACGAAAATCCAAACCACGTTGATTGCAAATCACGCTATGCGAATTCCACCTTCGCAATATATTTCACTCTATCAAGTTACCAAAGGCTTCGATGTCGCTGATGATGAAATTGTAAAACGATTAGAATCGGGTGACTTAGTGATCAGTAGCGATATTCCGCTTGCTGCAGAAGCAATCGAAAAAGGGGCTACCGTACTCAGTCCGCGCGGCGAACTCTACACAGCTGCCAATATCAAAGCCCGCCTCACCATGCGTGACTTTATGGATACTTTACGTTCAAGCGGTGTTGATACCGGCGGACCGCCAGCCATGAACCAAAATGATCGTAAAGCCTTCGCTGATCAGCTGGATAAGTTCCTCAACCAGCAGACCAAACAAGCCTAACTGTCAGACTCAACCTTTGCAGTATAGCCACAGCCTTTTTGTGGACAGACTTTCTCAGTACCACGACTTTTCGTCGTTTTAACCGTCAAGATTGGCCAGTCACAATCTGGGCAAGGTTCTTTAACGGGTTCATTCCACAAAGCATAATCACATTCCGGATAACCAGAGCAAGAATAAAAGATCTTACCGCGTCGCGACTTCCGGACTAGAATTTCGCCTTTTTTACATTGCGGACAATCGACACCCGTATTCGTTGGTTGTTCTAATGACTCAATATGCTTACATTTAGGGTAACTACTACAGCCAATAAATTTACCGTATTTACCTGTACGTACCCAGAGATCAGACTCACATTTCGGACACTTCCGGTCCTCGACCACTTCCGGCTCGCTAGCCGTCGTTTCTTCGCCATCTATATTGCGCGTATAATCACATTCAGGGTAAGCAGTACAACCGATAAAGCGGCCACTACGGCCTAAACGACTCGATAGTTTTTTGCCACATTTTGGACAATCTTCATCCAACAGCTCTTGCGTCACATCACTACGCTGAACTTCTTTATCTTTGGTTTCGACCTGTTCTTTAAATGGTCCCCAGAAGTTTCTAAGCAACGGCACCCATTCTTTTTCACCGCGTGACACGGCATCTAAATCACCTTCTAAATTGGCCGTAAAGTCATAATCGACATATTTAGCGAAATGTTCTGCCAAAAACTTACCGACAACCCGACCGACATCTGTGGGATGAAAACGTTTTTTCTCTAACTCAACATACTCACGCTGTAATAAGGTCGAGATAATACTGGCATACGTCGAAGGGCGACCGATATCACGCTCTTCAAGACTTCGCACCAAACTGGCTTCACTAAAGCGCGGTGGCGGCTCAGTGAAATGCTGTTCCGGACGAATGACTTTCAAGTCAACAACATCACCGACTTCCATTGGCGGCAAAAGGCGTTCATCTTTATCCGATTTCGAATCGTCTTTACCTTCAAGGTAGACACTCATAAAACCAGGATTAACCACCGTTGAGCCATTTGCTCTGAAGGTATTACCCGTACCACAGCCGAGATCAACCGCCACTGTGTTCATCGTGGCATGGATCATCTGACTGGCAATCGTACGCTGCCAAATTAAGGTATATAACTTGAGTTGATCGGCCGGCAAATACGTCTTTAATGATTCCGGCGTCCGTAAAATAGACGTGGGACGAACAGCCTCATGCGCCTCTTGGGCATTTTTAGATTTGGTTTTATAAACTTGTGGCGTTTTTGGCACGGCAGCCGCACCATACTTGTCAGCAATAAAACCACGTAGTTCTTCGACGGCCTCAGTCGCAAGTGACACCGAATCGGTACGCATATAGGTAATCAAACCCACCGCACCGTCCCCGGTATCCACACCTTCATAAAGCTGCTGCGCCACACTCATAGTGCGTTGTGCACCGAAGCCTAATTTACGCGACGCTTCTTGCTGTAATGTTGATGTTGTAAACGGCGCCGCAGGATTACGCTTGCGTTGCTTCTTACTGACATTCGTCACGAGCAACTTACCATCTGCAGCCTTATTCAAGGTCTCAACCGCTTCTGCCGAGCCAGACTCATTATTAAGCGTAAACTGGGATAGCTTCTCGCCTTTGTAATGCGTTAATTTGCCTTCAAATGCTTGTTTATCAAACGCAGCATCGGCTTCTATCGTCCAATACTCTTGTGGTTTAAAGGCTTCTATTTCTAGCTCACGCTCAACAATCATCCTTAACGCAGGACTTTGTACTCGGCCTGCTGATAGGCCGCGGCGTACTTTTTTCCATAGCAACGGAGATAACGTAAAGCCCACTAAATAATCTAATGCCCGCCGCGCTTGTTGTGCATTAACCATATCCATTGATAACCCGCGCGGGTTAGCAACTGCTTCATTCACCGCCTGCTTGGTAATCTCATGGAAAACCACTCGGTGTGTTTCTTTATTTTTTAACGTGCCACGTTTTTTTAATAACTCGTACAAATGCCATGAAATCGCCTCTCCCTCTCTATCCGGATCCGTCGCAAGATAGAGCACATCTGCTTTTCGCATTGCTTTAGCAATCGCATCGACATGTTTACTATTGCGATCTATTACTTGATACTTCATCGCAAAATCATTCGCAGTATCAACAGCACCTTCTTTTGGCAGTAAATCACGAACATGGCCATAAGATGCCAGTACCACAGTATCCTTGCCTAGATACTTTTGGATCGTTTTACACTTAGCTGGCGACTCTACAATAACTAATTTACTGACCATATCTTTTCAATGTCCAAAATGACTATTTCTAATACAGCGCTGCCCGTATAAACGGGCAGTATCGCTCAAAAAATGTGATACATATTCAAGCTAATGAATAACGGCTTCCATATCTTCAAACACTAAATCTTCCATCCATGCATAAGCCACTTCACGACCTGGTTGATAAAATAACACCATCAACACAACCCATTTCAATTGCTCTAAATCAATCTCATCGGTATCCAATGCCAGCACACGCTCAATCACGATTTCACGTGTTGCGACATCAAGCACCCCGACTTGCTCTAAGAATAATAAATACCCTCGGCATGTCGTATTTAATAACTCTAATTCTTCCTCAGCATAAAAACGCATCGTCAAGTCAGGCGCAACAGGCTTCGCATCGGGTGACTCTTCAGCAATCACCGTCATATTTTCTAGCCAAACCAGTGCTTTATCTATTTCCAGCTCAGGGAAACCAACTTGTTCTAATTCTGTTTCCAATGCCGCCTTATCAGGCTGACCGGCATCGTCGTTATCAATGTAATTCTCAAATAGATATAGCAATACATCAATCACATTCTCTTTCATTGCATTCCTCTATATTGGTTGATTTTAACGACCAACCCGGACATAACGACCACCAGATAATGATGCCACCTGGCCATCCAGCTCTAGTAATAACAGCATGGATGAAACTGTCTCAGCCGTCAATCCACTTTCTGTTATAAGACTGTCTATTTCAATAGGATCATAACCTAAACACGCCAATAACACCTGATAATCAGGATCAATTGCCTGAGAATCACTGTGTGGCACAACAACATCCGTATTCGATATACCAGAAAACGCCGCCATCGCGCCGAGCTCCTCAATGATGTCATCCGCTGTTTCGACCAACTTCGCGCCCTCTCGAATCAATCGGTGGCAACCTTTTGCCAAGGGGTTATGAATCGAGCCCGGGATAGCAAAAACATCTCGCCCTTGCTCCATTGCCATCCGCGCCGTAATCAAAGAACCACTTTGTATCGCGGCCTCAACCACCAAAGTCCCTAAAGACAAGCCACTGATTAAGCGATTCCGTCTTGGGAAGTTCTCTGCCCGCGGCGACGTACCCAATGCAAACTCAGACACAATTGTCCCTTGCTCGACAATGTCATGGGCTAAGTCTCGATGTTTCGCCGGATAAACCCGGTCCAATCCGGTGCCAACAACCGCGATTGTTTTACCTTGGCCAGCCAAGGCGCCTTGATGTGCAGCCGCATCAACCCCCATCGCCAATCCACTTGTAATAGTCAGGCCACCACTGGCTAAAAAACGCGCAAACTCAAAAGCATTATCACGCCCTGGCGGCGACGGGTTTCGGCTACCCACAACCGCTAATTGCCAACCGGATAACAAGTCAACATCACCCTGAACAAAGAGGATTGAAGGTGAATCAGTAATTTCTTTTAATAACGGCGGGTAAGCGGCATCTTGCACTGTAACGATATGGCGGTTTGGCGCATCAAACCACGCTAAGTCGCGCTCAACCTGATCCCAGTCTGGCGACAATAAAGCCGTACGACTTCGCGCTGAAAGTCCTTCAGCTGAGGTTGGGTTATCAAACAAAGCCTCAAGCTGAGGAAACTGGGTTAACAACCGCCCAAACGTAACTGGCCCTACACCGGGGATCCGATGCAGGGCCAGCCAACATGCTATTTCTTTCTGGTGTTCTGAAAATTGCTTCAGCACAATATCCTTATTGCTTAATTCGCAGCACTCACTTTGTCTCCAACGTGAATCGCGCGATTAGCCTTCATCACAATCGCATAGCTGACTTTTTCAAAAGTCTTAAATACCAAAGCGATACCAGCATATTCATCCGGCAACGTCACCGAATCCTTAGGGTCAATAGAAACAATATCTCTCACAACATCACCCGCTTGATAAACCGATAAA
>CAJQOM010000023.1 GCA_905479985.1 uncultured Gammaproteobacteria bacterium
GTGCGGTCGAATTGGCGGAATGAAGGCCAAGCAACCAGCCTAGAAACAAAGAAACCGCCTCGGAACTACCCGGGCGGTTTTCTTTTGTATCAACTGGGACAAGGCAGCTGGGACAAGGCCCAAATTCCCCAGTATTATCAGCTACTTACAACTGTAAGTGGCATCCCGTACGGGATTCGAACCCGTGTCGCCGCCGTGAAAGGGCGGTGTCCTAGGCCTCTAGACGATGGGGACCTAAAACGGTGCTTTGATACTGGTGGAGCTAGGCGGGATCGAACCGCCGACCTCTTGCATGCCATGCAAGCGCTCTCCCAGCTGAGCTATAGCCCCGAAAGCAAGCGCATACTATAGGGATTCAAATTTGTACTGTCAACAAATAGTTTTAAATCCGTTACTATTTTATTGGCTGCCTGACGGGTGATTGCTGATACCTAAGCGTGTTAGTTTTTTTAATAATTCTGTAAGTGATTGATATTTAATCTTTCATGTCTTTTCATAACCTTATATAGTCATGCTAGATTTGATGTAAGTGCGTTTCTATGAGATAAATTAGAGATTATTTGATATTTTATCCTACCTATTATAGGTGTGGGTTTGACCTTGAGGGGTGCCATGCGCAGACTGATTGCTTTTTCGACGCTGACTTTGTCTTGCTTTAGTGCGTCGGTTTTAGCCGAACAGACGCAATGGCAGCATTGTGATTTAACACGTGATGTTGATTTTTTGCCTTATGTTGTGCCGACTGAGAATGAGTTGGTAGATGTTCAGGCGGACAGTGCGCAATTGGTGAGTGAAGGGACCTCTGTTTTTAGTGGTAATGTGATTGTGACGCGTGGCGGTCGTGAGTTGACGGCTGAGCGGGCAACGTATAACCGGAGTTCTGGCACAGTTACAGCTCAAAATAAAATGCGCTTGCGTGATAGTGAAATTGTACTGGATGCTGAGCAGGCCGAGTGGTCGATGTTGAGTGATGAGGGTGCATTGATTGGTGCAGAATATTATCTTCGTCAGAATCATGCCCGTGGCCGCGCTAACCATGTCTTTAAGGGTGGCGCTGCTGCGACTGACTTAAAGCATGCAAGTTATACGACGTGTGCTAAGGGTGATAACTTTTGGGATATGCAGGCGACAACCGTTAATCTTGATCACGAGGAAGCGGTTGGTACCGCAAAAGATGTTGTGATTCGCATCAAAGATGTTCCCGTTTTTTACACGCCTTATATTACCTTCCCTTTAAATGATGATCGAAAGTCAGGTCTGTTGGCACCTTCTTTTGGAGCCAGTAGTGAGACTGGCTTTGACCTTCAAACACCTTATTATTGGAATATAGCGCCGGGGCGTGATGCGACAATTACACCACGCTATATGTCTGAACGCGGGCTGCAACTCAATGGTGAATATCGCTATCTTTATGAGCAAGGAGAAGGTCAAATTCAAGCGGGCTTTTTAGCCAGTGATGATTTAAAAAATGATGGTGATGATGTCAACCCATTTTTTGGTGATGATCGACAACATTTTAGTTTTAAACATACCAGTGACTTTAAGTCTCGTTGGTCGAATGATATTGATTATAACTATGTGTCAGATGATGCTTATTTAGAAGACTTTGGCTCGAATTTAAGTTTGGCCAGTACGACCCATTTGAACCGTCGATTTAACCTTAGGTATGGTGGCGACAATTGGCGTTTCACTGGTCGACTTCAAGGTTATCAGACGATTACCGATGCGAGAAAACCTTACCAACGTTTGCCCCAGTTATTACTTGAAGGGACTTTTCCTGAACAAGCGCTGGGCTTGAGTTATGGGTTACGGACTGAATACACTGATTTTGACCATAAGGATTTGGTTGATGGACAGCGTTTTGATATTGAACCATCAGTGAGTTTGCCTTTGCAGTCTGCTTCGGCTTTTTTGACACCCAGAGTGGCTTTAAAACACACGCAATACCGTTTAGATGACAATAATACGGCGATTACCGATGATGCGCCGAGTCGGACTTTGCCTATCGCGAGTATTGACAGTGGTTTGTTCTTTGAACGTGATATGACGCTTTCTGGCGGACATTATATTCAAACACTAGAGCCGCGCGCATTCTACCTTTATATTCCTGAGCGAAGTCAGGGTGATATTCCTGTTTTTGACAGTAGCTTGCGAACCTTTAATTTTGGTCAATTATTTTCCCATGATCGTTTTTCGGGGTCGGATCGCGTTGGCGATGCTAACCAGCTTTCATTGGCGATAACGTCTCGGGTACTTGATGCTCGGACTGGTCGTGAGAAATTTAGAGCAAGTTTGGGGCAGATTCAGTATTTTCGTGACCGCGATGTAACGTTACCTAATGGGGCTGAAGGCAGACGTTCTGGTTCTGATTTTGTGGCAGAAGTGGCTGCGGAAGTGGCGAAAAATTGGATGGCACGTGGTGAAATGCAATGGGGACATAATTGGGATGCCTCTAATTTCTCGGCTGTACAAGTACGTTACCGCGGTGATGATGGCAAAATTTTGAATTTATCGCATCGCTATCGTCGTGATGGCGTATCGACGCTAGAAGGACTTGAGCAAGTCGATGTGTCTGGTCGATTGCCGATTAATAAGCAATGGAGCGTCGTCGGTCGTTATTACCGTTCAATTCGTGATGGTCAGTTATTAGAAGGATTGGCTGGGGTTGAATACGAAAGCTGTTGTTGGTCGACCCGATTAGTCGTGCGTGATTATATTAATGATGTGTCCGATCAAGATAGGAATTTGGCCATTTTACTGCAAGTCGAGTTAAAAGGATTAGGTAACTTTGGTCAGAAAACAGATTCGTTATTAGAGCGGAGTATTTTAGGCTTTGAGGCTGATTAGTACGTCGGAAAGAAAGAACTTAGTATCTGACGCCGCTGTCTCTTAACCATTAAGTGATATGCGATAAGAAATGGTTATTATTCTGTAGAATGATGCCACATTTATATTTTATTTAGGCTTTTCAATGATTAGATTTTTTATTTTATCCCTGTTGATGATGTCATCTGTCTGGGCACAGCCTCTGGATCGTATTATTGCGGTCATTAATGATGAGGTGGTTCTTGAAAGTGAGTTGATCGAGTCGGCGCAAACGATTAGTTTGCAGTTGCAGAAGAGGGAAGTGGCTTTGCCGCCGCGTGATGTGTTTATTTCTCAGGTGCTTGAACGGTTGATCATGAAGAAGTTACAGATACAAACGGCATCACGCATCGGTATTCGGTTGGGCGATGACGATTTGAATGCGTCGATCAAGAATATTGCTCGAAATAATAAGATGACTTTGACTGAATTCCGTGATGTTTTAGAACGTGATGGTTATGAATATGGTGCGTTTAGGGAGACTATCCGTGAAGATATGATTGTGAGCCGTTTAAATAAGGTTCAGGTCGGCGATAAGATTGTGGTATCTGATAGGGAAATCGATAATTTCTTGGCAACGCAGGCTGTACAGGGTGGCGTGCAAGATGCCTATCGCTTATACCATATCTTAATCGGTGTGCCGGAGGCGGCTTCGCCTGAACAAGTTCAAACGGCTGATGCTAAATTGGAGAAGGTGCAATTATTGTTAGCGAATGGTGGTGACTTTTCTGAAATCGCTTCTGGTTATTCTGATGCCCAGAATGCGCTTGAAGGCGGTGATTTAGGGTGGCGTCTACAAGGCGAGTTACCGAGCATATTTGCCAATGTTGTTCCAGGTTTGGAAATAACACAAGTCAGCGATGTTATTCGTAGCGGTGGTGGTTATCATTTGGTTAAACTTGTAGATAAAAAAAGCCAAGAAGAGCATATGGTTAAACAGACAAATGCAAGTCATATCTTAATTAAAACAAATGATATTGTCAGTGATGAAGATGCTGAAAAGCGGTTAAACACATTGCGGACACGTGTTGAAAATGGGTCAGACTTTGCTGAGCTAGCGCGCGCGCACTCTGATGATATGGTGTCGGCGATTCGTGGCGGTGATTTAGGGTGGTCAACACCAGGCACGATGGTGCCAGAGTTTGAGAAACAGATGAATGCATTGACCAATGATGAAATGAGTGAGGTGTTTAAGAGTCGTTTCGGTTGGCATCTTATTTTACTTCATGAGCGTCGTGAGGAGAATATGGCTGAGGAATATAAGCGTAGTAAAGCACGTGATCAAATACATAGCCGGCGTATGGCAGAAGAATTAGAGGCTTGGACGCGTCAGCTTCGTGATGAAGCCTATGTTGAGTATAGAAATCTTTGAGTCACATACCCCGTATAGCACTCACTGCTGGTGAACCAGCAGGGATTGGTCCTGATTTAGCGATACAACTGGCTGAACATTATCAAGATTATGAACTGATTGTGATTGCTGATCCGGTATTGCTATGGCAGCGTGCTGAGCAATTAGGCTTAGTGATTGATTTTGAATTAATTGACCTTGATGCACCGGCCACAGCAACACCGGCTGGGGTGTTACGTTATTTACCAGAACAATTGGCTGAGCCAGTGGAGGCCGGGGTATTAGATAGCCGCAATGCAGATTATGTCTTACGTAGCTTATTAACGGCGCATCGCGGTTGTGAATCTGGTCAGTTTGATGCGATGGTGACATGCCCTGTTCATAAAGGGGTCATTAATGATGCCAAAATTCACTTCACAGGACATACTGAATTTTTAGCAGCACAAGCGGGTGTTGATAAAGTAGTGATGATGTTGGCTTGTGCTTCTTTACGTGTTGCGTTGGCGACAACCCACTTACCATTGCGTGATGTACCTGATGCGATCACGTCTGATTCATTAAAACAAATTATTCAGATTACCGAGTCTGCGCTGCAAAGCCAGTTTGGTATTGAGCAGCCCAGGATTGCGGTGTGTGGTTTGAATCCACATGCTGGTGAAGATGGCCATTTGGGTCGTGAAGAGATAGAAGTGATTAATCCTGTGATTGCTGAATTTCAAGCGACAGGTTCTGCAATAACCGGCGCATGGCCCGCGGACACCATCTTTTTAAAAGAGCGTCTGGCGGAAATTGATGTTGTGCTGGCGATGTATCACGATCAAGGTTTACCGGTTTTGAAACATGCTGGGTTTTCTAGTGCAGTGAATGTAACGTTAGGATTGCCTTATATTAGAACGTCGGTAGACCATGGGACAGCATTAGATTTAGCCGCAACGGGAAAAGCAAAAATGGGTAGTTTAGAAGCAGCATTAGAGATGGCAAGAATGATGGTTGCCAGTCGGGAAGTACATTAATAATGGCTCAAAATAGATTAAGAGCAAGAAAGCGGTTCGGTCAAAATTTTTTACAAGATGAGATGGTGATAGCCGATATTGTTGGCGCAATTGATCCTGCTGCAGATCAACATTTGGTTGAAATTGGGCCAGGGCATGGTGCGATTACTCAACATTTGGTGTCAGCCTGTCAGCGATTAGATGTGGTTGAGATAGATCGAGACTTAATCCCTTTATTGCAGACAAAACTGGGTCATTATCCACAACTGCATATTCATGAAGCTGATGCGCTTGCCTTTGATTACACAGAACTGGTGTTAGATGATGTGCCATTAAGGGTTATTGGTAATTTGCCATACAATATTACGACGCCATTATTATTCCATTTATTAGCGCAATCACACTGTATTACTGATATGTGCTTTATGTTACAGAAGGAAGTGGTCGATAGGATTTGTGCGCAACCGGGCTCTAAAACATACGGTCGTTTGAGTATCATGATGCAATATCAATGTGAGGCTACGAAGTTATTTACTGTCTTTCCTGATGCTTTTATCCCTATGCCAAAGGTGGATTCAGCCATTATTTATATCAAGCCATTATCAGAACGTATTGGGGGTGGCTTACCTATAAAGGCATTGAATAAAGTGGTGACTCAGGCCTTTTCAATGCGTCGAAAAACTATTTCTAACACCTTGAAAAGTATCATGTCTCTGTCAGTGTTAGAGCGGCTAGATATTGATTTTAAACAGCGGCCTGAGACGATTTCTGTTGAAGACTATGTGGCGATTACGCAAGCTTGGTTAGCGGAGCAGGACGACGTTAAGCTGCCATGAGGCTGTCATTGTTATTCACTCAGTCTATCTAAATGGTTCTGTTGGTTTGATGTCGTCTGAGAATGAATAATAAAAAGGGTTTGAAATGGCTTGACACCGTGATTTTGCTGTAGTTAGATACACACTTCCCACAACATTACTGTGGGCTATAGCGACGCCGTTGGACAAAATATTATTAACTAAGATGAGGAACTAAGTTGTGAATAAATCTGAATTGATTGATGCAATTGCAAGTGCTGCCGATATTTCTAAAGCGAAAGCTGCTTTGGCTGTTGATGGTATGACTTCTGCTGTAACGACTGCTTTAAGTACTGGTGATCAAGTTACTTTAGTAGGCTTTGGTACATTCTCTGTTCGCGACCGTGCAGCACGCACAGGCCGTAACCCTCGTACAGGTGAAGAGATTAAAATTGCAGCCGCTAAGATACCCGCTTTTAAAGCTGGTAAAGCCCTTAAGGATGCTGTAAACTAGCGTTTTTTTTCTGCAGGGTGCTTAGCTCAGCTGGGAGAGCATCGCCCTTACAAGGCGAGGGTCGGGGGTTCGATCCCCTCAGCACCCACCAGAAAAAATGGAGCGGTAGTTCAGCTGGTTAGAATGCTGGCCTGTCACGCCGGAGGTCGCGGGTTCGAGTCCCGTCCGCTCCGCCATTATGAATAGAAAGGCGCATCGTATGCGCCTTTTTTTTTGCTTATTAAATAGCTAATGTAGGATTTTCTTGTAGGTTTCCCTTATGTTGCATTTTATTCGTGAACGAGCCCAAGGCTGGGTTGCCTGGTTTATTGTTGGCCTAATTACCATTCCCTTCGCTTTATGGGGTGTTAATTCATACATCACTGGCGATTCAGATGTTGTGGTTGCGACGGTGAACGGCGAGCCTATCAAGCAAGTTGAATTTCAGCGCGCTCAACAGCAATTTCGCGACAATATGCGTCAGCGAATGGGCGATAGTTTTGACCCAAGCTTGTTTGATAATACAGACACTAAACAAGCGGTATTAGATGGGTTAATCCAACAACGGTTACTTTTCGCCGCGAATAAAACATTAGGCCAGCGCGTTAGCGATAGTGATATCAGCCGTGCCGTGCAACAGACTGAAGCTTTTCAAGTAGATGGCCAATTTAGTATAGAACGTTATAAGCAATTATTATCGCGGGCTGGTTTTTCGCCTTCGACGTATGAAACGCAATTGCGGATGGATTTATTAGGCCGTGAATTGACGAATAATATTCAAGGTACGGCAACAGTGACAGATTATGACGTTAATCACTTACTGCGTATTGAGAAACAAAAACGCGAATTAGCTTATGGGATTGTTGAATCAGCCGCGCTTGCATCGGCTATTGAAGTTAATAGTGTCGAAGCAATGGCGTTTTATGAGGCACATCAAGCGCGTTATACAACACCTGAACGCGTATCAGTCGATTATGTAGAACTTTCTGTGGCTGGTTTGGCTGACCAGGTAATGGTTGATGATGCGGCGCTGACTCAGTTTTATACTGACAATCAAAGCCAGTTCATGAGTCCAGAACAGCGTCGTGTTAGTCATATCCTGATTGAAGGTGATGTTGAAACAGCATTAAAAATATTAGCTGCTGCTGAGCATAGAGTTGCGCAAGGCGAGGCGTTTGATGTTGTGGCAAAGGCGTTATCACAAGATACAGGTTCAGCTGCTGACGGTGGTGATCTTGGCTTTATGCAAGCTGGGGTCATGGGCGATGCTGCATTTGATGATGCGTTATTTAGTTTAGCGAAAGTGGGCGATGTCAGCCAAATTGTTAAGACAGAATATGGCCACCATTTAATTAAGCTTACTGATGTTCAAGCGCCGGAAGGCAAGGCACTTGAAGATGTCAAAGCCGATGTTGAAGCAAGTTACCGTCGTCAACAAGCGGAACAATTATTTTTTGAACAGGCGGAGCTCTTAGCGGAGTTGAGTTATGAAAACCCCGATAGCTTAGAACTGGCATCTGAAGAGTTGGCTTTAACGATTAAAAGTTCAGCATTGTTTACCCGTGAAGGCGGTACTGGGATCGCTGGGCACACTAAATTAGTGGCTATGGCGTTCAATGATGACGTGTTGGTTGAAGACCTCAACAGTGCCGTTATTGAGTTATCTGATACCCATTTGGTTGTGATACATAAAAAAGTTCATGAATTAACCAGTCAACTGGCTTTTGATGCTGTCGCAGCTGAGATTAAGCGCCAGTTAAAATTAGAGCATGCAGAGAAAAAAGCGGCTGAAGTGGGTCAAGCTTTATTAACCAAATTACAATCAGGTGCAGCGGCATCGCCTTTATTTTCTACAGGACAGTGGCATGAGATGTCAGTGGTTGAGCGGAGCCAAGCAAACGTTGATAGAGAAATCCTTGATCAAGCTTATGCGATGCAGAAACCGACTGATAGAGCTGTGTTCCATGGTTTTAGTTTAGCCAATGGTGATTATGCCATTGTTGAATTGAAATCGGTGATAGAAGTCGACACTGACGCTGTTTCTGAACAGGACCGTGCGGGCCTATCTGCTTATCTTGCAAGGAATCAAGGTGACAGTGAATTGAAAGCATTTCTTGCCAGTTTGAAAGCCGATGCAGATATTGAGATTTCGCCTAACTTTTGAAGTGACTTCTCCATAATGCAGACAATAAAAAAGGCGCTTTTAAGCGCCTTTTTTATGTGTGAATTATAGCTCCGTGGTTATTTGTCACCGATACCAATAGTACTGTAACCGGCATCGACGTAAGTGATTTCACCGGTGACACCAGAAGCAAGATCAGAACATAAGAAAGCAGCAACATTACCGACTTCTTCAATGGTGACATTGCGGCGTAACGGTGAGTTACGTTCACCATAGGCTAACATTTTGCCAAAGTCACCAATGCCTGCTGAAGCCAACGTTTTAATTGGGCCTGCGGATATCGCGTTAACGCGAATACCTTGTTCACCAAGTGAATACGCCATGTAGCGAACATTGGCTTCTAAAGCGGCTTTGGCCACCCCCATGACATTGTAGTTTTCAATGGCGCGTACCGCGCCGAGGTAACTTAATGTCAGTAGTGAGCCGTTGCGTCCGGCCATCATGTCTTTACCGGCTTTAGCTAAAGCAACAAAACTATAAGCACTGATATCGTGCGCTATGGCGAAACCTTCACGGGTGACACTGTCAACATAACTACCTTGGAGTTGTTCACGTGGTGCAAAGCCAACAGAGTGGATGATGGTATCGAGTCCGTCCCATTGTTGTCCGAGTTGCTCAAAAACAGCATTAATTTGGTCATCGCTGGCGACATCACAAGGAAAGAGTAATTCGGGACCGGTACCACATTGTTCTGCGATTTTCTCAACACGCGTTTTGAGTTTGTCAGTTTGATAGGTGAAAGCGATTTCTGCGCCTTCACGGGCCATCGCTAGCGCGATACCAGCAGCAATTGAGCGTGGGCTGGCAACGCCAACAATTAATACACGTTTGCCTTGTAAGAACCCCATGGGTTGTCTCCTAAATTAGCTAATGAACGGTTAAAACACCGGTAGTTTACCTGTTTATGATAGAGGCAGTCACGTTATGAACTGTTTATAATGATTGCACTATCAAAAATGGGTAAAAACTATGCGACGATTTTTATCGTGCTTTTATATTGTGATTTTCGGGTGTTTGGTTGGCTGCGATCTCGATGCGATTAATTCGCCTTACGCTGAACAGCAAGTCAAAGAGAATACGCTTTATAGTTCTTTTGCATTGCGGCCAAAACACCTCGATCCTGCCCGTTCCTATAGTTCTAATGAAGTGCAATTTACCGGGCAGATTTATGAACCGCCGTTGCAATATCATTATTTAAAACGGCCTTACGAATTGATGCCGTTAACTGCGACAGAAATGCCAGCAGTGCATTATTTAAATGAAGCGGGTGAGACGGTCGATGAAAACCAAGAAGAGATTGCTTTTAGTGTTTATACCATTACGATCAAGCCGGGGATTGAGTTTCAACCGCATCCTGCTTTTGCTCGTGATGAGAAGGGTTCACTGCTATATCACGCGCTGACTGATGCGGCTTTGGCAGATATTCAGACCTTATCTGACTTTGAACAGACGGCGACCAGAGAGTTAGTGGCGGAGGACTATGTTTATCAAATAAAGCGGTTGGCCAGCCCTAAAATACATTCGCCTATTCTAGGCTTAATGAGTGAGTATATTGTTGGGTTATCTGACTATGCTGCTCAATTAAGGGAAATGTCCAAACAAGGACAGGGTATTGATTTACGTGCTGGCAACTTATCGGGTGTTCGTGTGATTGATAAGTACCGTTATGAGATCAAAGTATTTGGCCGTTACCCACAATTGCGTTATTGGTTGGCGATGCCTTTTTTTGCTGCCGTGCCTTGGGAGGCCGATGCCTTATATAAACAAGCTGGGCTGATCAAACGTAATATTACGATGGATTGGTTCCCAGTCGGTACTGGGCCGTACCGTTTAACCGAAAATAACCCGAATAGCCGGATGGTGCTGGAAAAAAACCCACATTATCGTGATGATCCTTACCCGTCCGAAGGTGAGCCAAAGGATGCTGAGAATGGCTTATTAACCGATGCGGGGCAATTGATGCCTTTTGTGGATAAGGTGGTGTTTTTATTAGAGAAAGAACAAACCTCTTATTGGAATAAGTTTTTGCAAGGTTACTACGATGTTAGTGGGATTAGTTCAGACAGTTTTGAACAAGCGATTCAAGTCGGTAATGGCGGTGATTTTGGCCTGAGTGATGAGATGGTGAAGAAAGGGGTTGCCTTAAGAACAGCGATCGGCACGTCAACTTATTATATGGGTTTTAATATGCAAGATGCGGTGGTTGGCGGCTTGTCTGATTCGGCAAAGTTACTTCGACAAGCAATTTCAATTGCGATTGATTATGAGGAATATATTTCTATTTTCTTAAATGGCCGAGGCATTGCAGCACAAGGACCGATACCGCCCGGCATTTTTGGTTATGAAAATGGCGAAAAGGGTGTGAATACCTATGTCTATCAATGGCAAGATGATCGGTTACAGAGACAGTCGCTTCAACAGGCAAAAAGTTTATTAGTGGCAGCGGGTTATCCAGCAGGGCGTGATGTGCAAACAGGAGAACCTTTAACCTTGTATCTGGATGTGCCAGCGAGTGGACCTGAAGCTAGGGCAACCTTTGATTGGTTACGCAAACAGTTTCAAAAACTGGGCATTCAGTTGGTAGTACGAAGTACAGACTATAATCGCTTCCAAGATAAGATGCGTAATGGTCAGGCACAATTATTCCAATGGGGTTGGAATGCGGATTACCCCGATCCTGAGAACTTTTTCTTTCTGCTTTATGGCCCGAACAGTAAAGCGAGTCATGGCGGCGAAAATGCGGCGAATTATGATAACCCAGAGTTCGATCGCTTATTTGAACATATGAAAGTGATGCCTAATACAGCTGAACGGCAAGTGTTGATTAATAAAATGTTGGTTATTTTAAGAGAAGATGCGCCGTGGGTCTGGGGTTATCATCCAAAACAGTTTTCACTTTATCACTCGTGGAATCAAAACGTGAAGCCGAATTTAATGGCGAATAATACGATGAAATATCGTCGAATTGATGCAGGAAAACGTTTTGCACTTCAACAAGTCTGGAATCGGCCGATACTATGGCCGTTGTTAGTATTACTTTTAGTGATTATTTTGCTGATTTTGCCTGCTAGTTGGGTTTATTTTAGAAAAAATCATAAAAAAATGGTTTTAAAGTGATCCTAGTTCAATTTTTTTTAAGTACGGTTGGGTAGAATTGTGTTCAGTATTTAATTAAGCCGTTGGGCAAAATAATAATAATTTAGGATTAGTGAGGATGCACGAGTGGATTTAGCTACGCTGATTGGGATAATAGTAGCCTGGGCGTTAATCATTGCAACGATTGCGTTAGGTTCAGGTGCATTGGTGTTTATTAATGGCCCTTCCGTGATGATCGTGCTTGGCGGTACGATTGCTGTTGTGATGATGCGGTTCACCTTAAGCCAGTTCCTTGGCGCGTTTAAGACCGCCGGCAAAGCTTTTACAAATAAAAGTGAATCTGCAGAAGAATTAATTGCTTCGGTCGTTGATTTGGCGACAGTGGCACGTAAAGAAGGTATGTTGGCATTAGAAGGCCGTGAAATTAATAATCCTGTATTGCAAACCGGTATTATGATGTTGGTTGATGGCCATGAACCGGGTGTTGTACTCAAATCTCTTACGACTGAAATGAATGAAACTGTCGCACGCCATGGTGTGGGTCAAGCTATTTTTAAAGCAATGGGTGATGCCGGCCCGGCAATGGGCATGATTGGGACATTGGTGGGTTTGGTTCAAATGTTATCGAATATGTCAGACCCGAAGTCGATCGGGCCTGCGATGGCTGTGGCCTTGCTGACAACACTATATGGCGCGATGTTAGCCAATATGTTTGCGTTACCGATATCAGATAAATTGGCTTTGCGTAGTGCTGAAGAGCAAACGAAGAAGAATATTATTATTATGAGTGTGTTGGGTATTCAAGAAGGCCAAAACCCGAAAGTATTAGAAGAGCTACTTAAGAATTACTTGCCAGCCTCTAAGCGTGATGCTGAGTTACCTGACGCGGGCGAAGCCGCTGAATAATGGAAGACGAACCAGAACATAAGTGTCCCCCTGAGGGTCTGCCAGCCTATATGGCCACCTTTGCAGACTTAATGGCTCTGCTGATGTGCTTCTTTGTTTTATTGTTGTCCTTTTCTGAAATGGATGCCCTAAAATACAAGATGGTAGTGAAGTCTTTAGACAATGCTTTTGGTGTGCAGCGTGAAATCTTTGCCAATGATATTCCTAAGGGCAACAGTATTATTGCGCAAGAATTTAGTCCGGGTGAACCACGACCAACACCTCTGAAAGAAATCCGCCAAGATACGGTTGATGAGACGCGCGATGCGCTAAAAGTTCAAATGGATGCTGAAGCGGTGGCGAAACAAGAAGCGGAAGCGCTGGCTGAAGAAGCCGAGAAATTTAAGGAAGCACTAGAAGGCGAAATCGCGGAAGGCCTTATTGATGTTGAGACACAGCTGCAGCGGATTGTGATTCGGATCCGTGAAAAAGGGTCTTTTCCATCTGGTGGTGCACGCCTTAATCGTGGCTTTGTACCGATTTTAGATAAAATTCATGATGTCTTATTGAATACTGATGGTAAAATTGCGGTTGCTGGTCATACTGACAATATTCCTATTAGTACACCGCGTTATCGTTCTAATTGGGAATTATCGACGTCACGTGCGACTTCGGTTGTACATGAGTTTTTAAAAACAGGCCAGATACCGGCTGATCGTTTTGTGTTGGAAGGTTATGCTGAAACACAACCTTTAATGCCCAATGACACGTCAACAAACCGCGCTAAGAATCGGCGTGTTGAAATTATTGTGTTGAAATCTAAGGTGAAAGAATCTTTAGCGCAATCGATTGATCAGTTAAATAAAGATTATGAGTCAGTGGAAGGCCAGATCACTGATGTAGAGAAACAATAAAAGTAGCCTAAGCGTTGGTTTTCATTAACGTGGTCATGGTGACATGATAGGCGTTTTTGAATAAGAGAAGATAGACAAGTCATGCAAGCATTTAATGTAGAACAAGGCATTGTGATCCCGTTAGATAGACCCAACGTCGATACTGATGCGATTATTCCAAAGCAATTTTTAAAATCAATTCGTCGTAGTGGTTTCGGCCCAAATTTGTTCGATGAATGGCGCTACTTAGATTTAGGTCAACCCGGTGAGTCATGTGAAGGTCGTCCTTTAAATACTGAGTTCGTGCTGAATCAACCGCGTTATCAAGGCGGTAATATCTTATTGGCCCGTGAAAATTTTGGCTGTGGTTCGAGTCGTGAGCATGCTGTTTGGGCGTTGGAAGATTTTGGTATTCGGGCTGTGATCGCGCCGAGCTTTGCTGATATCTTTTTTAATAACACGAGTAAGAATGGCATTTTGGCGATTGAGTTGGCTGAAGATGTGGTTGAGGGTTTGTTCCAATCTGTTTTGACGACACCGGGTTTTGAATTGAAAATCGATTTAGCGGGGCAGCAGATCTTGTTACCTGATGGATCGCAGCTTACTTTTGAGGTCGATGCATTTAAGAAAGATTGTTTGATGCGTGGGTTAGATGATATTGGGCTGACCTTGCAATATACTGATGAGATTAAGGCTTACGAGCAGCGTCGACAGCAACAAGCGCCGTGGTTATTTCCATCAGCTTAAGTTTTGATTCGATAATAAATTAATAGATAAATTAAGAAGAGAGTATGACAAAAAAGATAGCCGTTTTACCTGGTGATGGTATTGGACCAGAGATTGTTGCTGAAGCCGTGAAAGTGTTGGATGCATTAAAGCATCAAGGCTTAGATATTACGTTGGAATATGGCCTGATTGGTGGTGCTGCTTATGATGATGCTGGCACGCCGTTACCGGCCGATACCGTTGCTATTTCGAAGGCAGCCGATGCGATTTTATTAGGTGCTGTTGGTGGTTATAAATGGGAATCTTTGGATATCAGTGTCCGTCCTGAGAAGGGACTGTTAGGTATCCGTAGTGAGTTGAATTTATTTGCTAACTTACGCCCTGCGATTTTATACCCACAACTGGCAGATGCGTCGACATTAAAAGCCGATGTGGTTGCAGGTTTAGATTTGATGATTGTGCGTGAATTAACCGGTGGCATTTACTTCGGTCAGCCGCGTGGTGTTCGCACATTAGAGAATGGTGAAAAAGAAGGTTTCAATACTTTGGTTTATCGTGAAAGCGAAGTAAATCGTATTGGTAAAGTTGCATTTGATATTGCGCGTAAACGCCAAGGCCGTTTGTGTTCTGTTGATAAGGCGAATGTACTTGAATGTACTGAGTTATGGCGTGAGACGATGACAACGTTGTCTGCGGATTATAATGATGTCGAATTGAGCCATATGTATGTCGATAATGCCGCAATGCAATTGGTTCGAGCACCTAAGCAGTTTGATGTGATGGTGACGACTAATATGTTTGGCGATATTTTGTCTGATTGTGCGTCGATGTTGACGGGGTCAATCGGCATGTTGCCATCCGCTTCTTTGGATGAAAACAGTAAAGGCATGTATGAACCTATTCATGGTTCAGCGCCAGATATTGCTGGCCAGAACATCGCTAATCCTTTGGCGACTATTTTGTCTGTTGCGATGATGTTACGTTATAGCTTAAATGAAGCTGAGATGGCAGATAAAGTAGAAGCTGCTGTGAGTGTTGTACTGGATAAAGGGTTACGAACAGCAGATATCCATTCTGAAGGTATGACGAAAGTCGGTACAGTTGAAATGGGTGACGCAGTTGTGGCGGCATTAGACAAAAAATGAGTGAGCAAAAAGTGAGTAAAAAAGTAGATGTGGCAGTTGTTGGTGCAACGGGTGCTGTGGGCGAAGCGATGTTGGAAATTCTACATCAACGGAATTTTCCCGTCGGTAAAGTGTACGCCTTAGCCAGTGCACGTTCGGCTGGTAGTACGGTTGATTTTGGCAATCGTTCATTATTAGTTGAAGACTTAGCGACATTTGATTTCTCAAAAGTACAAGTGGGATTGTTTTCACCGGGTGCCAGTGTGTCGAAAGAATATGCGCCTATCGCAGCAGCGGCAGGGTGTGTTGTGATTGATAATACATCACAGTTTCGTTATGACGATGATATTCCTTTGGTCGTACCGGAAGTCAACCCTGAAGCGATTGCCGACTATAAAAACCGAGGTATTATTGCCAATCCCAACTGTTCGACTATTCAGATGATGGTGGCGTTAAAACCTATTTATGATGCTGTCGGGATTGAACGGATTAATGTGGCGACTTATCAAGCTGTGTCAGGTACCGGTAAACCCGCCATGGATGAGCTAGCGAAGCAAACGGCTTCGTTATTGAATGGCCGTCCTGTTGAAAGTAGCGTTTATCCCAAGCAAATTGCATTTAATGTGTTACCACATATAGATGTGTTCGAAGACAATGGCTACACCAAAGAAGAAATGAAGATGGTGTGGGAAACGAAAAAAATTATGGGTGATGATACGATTGAGGTTAATCCTACGGCTGTACGTGTCCCTGTTTTTTATGGGCATTCGGAAGCACTTCATATTGAGACACGCGATAAAATCACTGCCGAAGAAGCGAAAAAATTATTTATTGCATTTGACGGTATCGAGTTAATCGATAGTCACGAGGATGGGGGTTACCCAACCGCAGTGAGCGATGCGTCAGGGCAAGATCCTGTTTATGTCGGGCGAGTGCGAGAGGATATCTCTCATCCACGCGGACTGAATTTATGGGTAGTGGCTGATAATGTACGCAAGGGTGCGGCATTAAATAGTGTTCAAATTGCAGAAGTATTGGTTGAAAAGTATTTATAGTTCGTCATGATGAGTCATAAGAATCATTGGATAAGGGGTCTGAGGATGAAAACTAGGTTATTCACAAGCATTAGCGTGATGGGTGCATTAGGATTTTTAGCTGCCTTGCCAGTCTATGCATTGGGACTTGGGAAAATTGAGTTGTCATCTGCTCTTAACGAACCTTTTAAAGCTGAGATACCGGTTAATGCTGCTAGCGGTGACGAGGCAGAGACATTACAAGTTCGCTTGGCATCCAATGATGAGTTTGAGCGTGCTGGTTTAGTTAAAAATGCGACGATTACTCAGCTGAGGTTCAACGTGTCTCAGAGAGCCGGCAAGACGATTATTACGGTGAGTTCCAAGAAGCCTGTTAAAGAGCCGTTACTAGATTTTTTGTTATTGGCAAAGACGAGCGGCGGTCAATTGATTCGGGAATACACGGTATTACTTGATCCACCAAAACATGTTTTCAAAGCAACGCCGCGTGCGTCAAAGGTGGTGGCCTCGCCTAATATTAGTCAGCCTAAACGGGTGGTAAGTCAGCCGCGTCCTGCTAGTAATGATTACCAGTATAATGCGCCGAGTTTAGCGGGTACTAACAGCTATGGTCGGACATCACGGACGGATACGTTATGGGCTATCGCGTTAAAAACACGCCCTAATCGTGATGTGTCTGTTCATCAGATGATGTTGGCTTTGGTTGATAAAAACAAAAAAGCCTTTATTAAACAGAATATTAATGGTCTTAAAAGTGGCTATACCTTAGCAATTCCATCGGCTGCCGACCTTCAAAAACTAAGTAAACAGCAAGCAGTAGCAGGCGTTCAGCAGCAAAATGTTGCTTGGAAAAATCGTAATAGAGCACCCATTCAATCAACGGTGGCTTCAACGACAGTGACGCCAGCATCTCAACTTGAGCAAGGCAGCACAGAAGAGGCGAAAGCAGATGATGCTTTGCCCGCTGATACAGTGACGGAAGCAGTGGCTGAACCGACTGCACGGTTACAATTGTTGGGTGCCAACGATGACACGATATTGAGCGAGAGTGATTTAGGGGCGCTGGGTAACGAGAAAGTCAAAGAGCTGAGCGACCAACTGACGATGGCGCAAGAAGTGATTGAGGGGCAGCAGCAAGAAAATATTGATATCAAATCGCGGATGGCTGCAATGGAAGAGCAGATCCAAACATTGCGAAAATTGATTGCATTACAAGATCCTGATTTAGCTAAATTACAGAGCAAATTAGAGAAAGAAGCCGCGGAGGCTGAGGCGGAACTTGAAGCGACAGCAAAATTAGATGCGTTGGCTGAAGAGATAAAGGCTGATTTAAACAATAACGAACAACTGGCACCCGAGGCATTGGCTGAGTCCGATATCGTTGTTGATGAAAATGATGATGAGGCTGTTGAAGATGCTGAACTTGCTACTGTTGAGGAAGTGGCGAGTAATGAACAGCTAGATGTTGCATTAGCACCGGCCGAAGAGACTGTTGCGACACCGACCTTGTTTGAAAAAATTCAGGCCATGCTTATAAAGTATAAATTGCAAGCATTGCTGGGTGTTTTAGGCTTGCTCTTCGGTTTGTTTTTGTTAGGACGTAAACGGGCTGAAGATGAGCGTAAAGTGTCTTGGGATGAGGCGGTAGAAAATATTAAATCTCCTGCAGCGCCTGTTTCACCAGTCGTTGTTCCAGCTGCTGCGGTTGTGGCCGCTGATGAGGTTATCGCTGAGCCAGTCAAAACGGTCGATGATTTAATTAAAGATGCTGATGTCTATGTGAGTTATGCCGACTTTGAGAAGGCAGGGTTGGCGTTAGAAGAAGCTTATAACGATGCGCCATCTAACATGGCCGTGATTCAGAAGTTATTGTTTACGCATTACAAGCAGGGTAAAGCCAGTGCCTTCGTTGAATTGGCACGTGAGTATACGGTTGAACGTGATTCAATGGAGTGGGCTGAAGTCGCTGAATGGGGCCGCAGCTTAGATGCCGATAATGCCTTGTTTGCTGAGCCATTAATTGAAGATCCTGTTGTTGATTTAGCTGAGCTAGAGTCGGGATTAGCATTTAATGTTGATGATGAGCTTGATATAGCTGAAGCGTCTACTTCTGAAGCTGAAGATGATTTATTAGATTTCAATATTGATTTAGAAGCAACTGAATCAGTTGATATCAATGATGCGGTCGCGACGGCGGAAGAGGTTGAAGTTGAAGCAATTGAAGCTCTTTCTGATAGTGATCAGGCTGCGATAGATAGCTTACCCTTATTGTCAGAAGAGGATAATTTAGAAATAGATGGCCTTGGTGACATTACTGATGGTGAGTTAGCGGCGGCATCATTAGCGTTATCTGGTGAGGATACTGATGAGAACGCACTCGAGTTTGATCTGAGCGATTTTGATCAAGTTGATGAGGCAGAAACAAAGTTAGACTTAGCCTCAGCTTATATTGAGATGGGTGATCCTAACGGCGCGAAGACTATCCTTGAGGAAATTATCAGCGAAGGGAATGATGAGCAACGGTCACGTGCTAAAACATTGTTGGACGAATTATCATAAGTAGGCTTTGAATGAGGCGAATTGCGCTAGGTGTTGAATATGACGGCACCCAATTTGCTGGCTGGCAAATTCAAAAGGAACAGAGAACGGTTCAAGGTTGTTTGACGAAGGCTATTAGCCGGGTTGCAAACCAACCTATTAAGACTGTTGCTGCCGGTCGAACGGACTCGGGTGTTCATGCCTTACAGCAAGTGGTTCACTTTGATACAGATGCGATACGCGAACCGCATAATTGGATCCTCGGGTTAAATACCAATCTGCCTTCAGATATGAACGTGGTGTGGGCTAAAACGGTTGATGAGACTTTCAGTGCACGTTTTTCAGCCGTTAAGCGGGCTTATCGATATATTATTTTGAACCGCGTTAGTCGTTCATCGGTGAATGCGAGCCGTATGTGGTGGTATTTCCAAAAATTGGATATTGAACGAATGCAAGCGGCAGCAGATTGTTTGGTGGGCCATCATGATTTCTCAGCTTTTCGTGCAAAAGACTGCCAAGCTAAAAGCCCATTTAAAACGATGGAATCTATCACGGTATCGAAACAAGGTGATTGCATTGCAATTGATGTCATTGGTCAGTCCTTTTTACATCATATGGTACGAAATATTGTGGGTGTTTTGGTGCCGATTGGTGAAGGTAAAAGACCCGTTTCTTGGGCCTCGGAGGTGTTAGATGGTGCTGACCGTGCTCACGGCGGGATTACATCACCGCCTGAAGGACTCTATTTCGTGAAAGTTGATTATCCTGCCCATTACGGGCTTCCAACAGTGTCGACTTTCCCAGTGGTCTGGTAAAGTAGTCAGTTAACTTTCTTTGTCAGACTTTAGCCATGAGAACACGTGTAAAAATTTGTGGTATCACACAGCGCCAAGATGCTGAATTTGCTGCTGAAATGGGTGCTGACGCGATTGGACTGGTGTTTTATGCACCGAGCCCAAGAGCCGTCACTGTTGCGCAAGCAAAGCAAGTTGTGGCTGGGTTATCACCGTTTGTCAGTATTGTGGCGTTATTTGTTGATGCGTCAGTGGCTGAGGTGGAAGCTTGTTTAGCGGCATTGCCTATTGATGTTTTACAGTTTCATGGTGATGAGAGCCCTGATTTTTGCGCGCAGTTTAATCGGCCTTATATGAAGGCGGTTAGGATGCGAGAAGAGACTAAGCTGATGGCGTTATCAGAACGGTATCATCATGCGTCGGCTTTGTTATTAGATAGTTATCAAACGGGTGTGCCAGGGGGAACGGGGCAGGTGTTTGATTGGTCTATGATTGAGGCAATTAAGCAACCGATTATCTTGGCAGGTGGATTGACTGTTGATAATGTGGCGAGTGGAATACGACAAATAGGACCTTATGCTGTCGATGTCAGTGGTGGGGTTGAACAAGACAAAGGCATTAAAGATAAAACAAAGATAAGTGCTTTTATGCGAGAGGTAAATAATGGCTAAGCAGATGGATGAGAACTATTACGATAGATACCCTGATGATCGGGGGCATTTTGGACCCTATGGTGGCCGGTTTGTAGGTGAGACGTTAATGTCTGCGATTTATGCGTTGGAAGAAGCGTATAACTTATACAAAAATGACCCTAGCTTTCAAGCTGAAATGGATCGGGACTTAGCGGAATTTGTTGGTCGACCATCGCCGATCTACTTTGCTGAGAATTGGACCCAACGTATGGGTGGTGCCAAGATTTATTTAAAGCGTGAAGATTTAAACCATACTGGCGCGCATAAAATCAATAATACGATTGGTCAGGCGTTATTGGCTAAACGGATGGGTAAAAAACGCATTATTGCCGAAACGGGCGCAGGTCAGCACGGTGTTGCCAGCGCAACTGTTGCTGCGCGCTTGGGTATGGAATGTGTCGTTTATATGGGCGCAGAGGATGTTAAGCGCCAAGCGCAGAATGTTTATCGGATGAAATTATTAGGTGCTGAAGTTGTGCCGGTTGAATCAGGTTCGAAGACGCTTAAAGATGCCTTAAATGAAGCTTTACGTGACTGGGTCACGAATGTTGATGAGACATTTTATATTATTGGTACGGTGGCTGGGCCGCATCCTTATCCTGCGATGGTACGTGATTTTCAAGCGGTTATTGGGCGTGAGGCGCGTCAGCAAATGCTCGATAATACTGGCAAATTGCCAGACGCTTTGGTGGCTTGTATCGGTGGTGGTTCAAATGCCATTGGTTTATTTCACCCGTTTATTAATGATAAGTCAGTCGCTATGTATGGCGTTGAAGGCGCTGGTCATGGCATTGAAACGGGACAACATTCAGCGGCATTGTGTGCAGGTAGTGCGGGTGTCTTGCATGGTAACCGGACTTATTTGATCCAAGATGAACGTGGTCAAATTACTGAAACACATTCTATTTCTGCAGGTTTAGATTATCCGGGTGTTGGGCCTGAACATGCGTGGTTGAAGGATATAGGCCGAGCTAATTATGTCTCTGTGACCGATGATGAAGCATTACAAGCTTTCCATGATTTGACGCGTTCGGAAGGCATTATTCCGGCGTTAGAGACCAGTCACGCATTGGCTTATGCCAGTAAATTAGCGGCGACGATGACAGCAGACGAGTCTATTTTGGTTAATTTGTCCGGTCGTGGTGATAAAGATATGCATACCGTGGCATCCTTAGCCGGTTTGAAAGTTTAAAGGGTTGGAAATAAAAAAGATGAGTCGTATTAGTCAATGCTTTTCACAATTAAAGGCCGATGGGCAAACTGCATTAATTCCCTATATTACAGCTGGTGATCCAGAGCCCTGGGTGACCGTGCCAGTAATGCATGCCATGGTTGAAGCGGGTGCGAATTTGTTGGAGCTAGGTGTTCCTTTTTCTGATCCGATGTCTGATGGGCCCGTTATTCAGAAAGCGTGCGAAAGGGCATTGAAGAATGATATGTCTCTTAAACATGTGATTGAGATGGTGGCGCAGTTTAGAGAGAAAGACAGTGAAACACCGATTATCCTTATGGGTTATGCCAACCCATTAGAAGCAATGGGCTATACGGCGTTTGCCGAGGCAGCACAAAAGGCCGGCGTTGATGGTGTATTGACGGTTGATATGCCACCAGAAGAGTCAGATACGTTTATGCCAACGATGGAAGCGCATGGCATAGATACCATCTTTTTAGTGTCGCCAACGACCACAGAAGCGAGAATGGCTAGAATTGCCAAGCATGCCAAAGGATTCATTTACTATGTGTCTATAAAAGGTGTGACAGGATCAGCGTCGATAGATGTGTCACAGTTAGCTGAGAAGCTGACTATGCTGAAACAATATACTGACTTACCGCTTGGGGTGGGCTTTGGGATTCGTGATGGCAAATCGGCAGCGGCTGTCTCTGATGTGGCCGATGCGGTTGTTGTTGGGAGCACGTTGGTAAACTGTATTGCCGAGCATGAACATAACTTAGAATCCTTGCCGGCAGCATTGGCTGGTTTGGTTGCAGAAATGCGGCATGCCATTAATGCGCGCGATATGGCAAAATAGCCGGATATAACATTTTTATTAGGGTCACAATATGAGCTGGTTTGAGAAAATATTACCTTCAAAAATACGGACGACAGTACGTAGTCGCTCAGTTCCAGAGGGTGTTTGGTGTAAATGCCCCGCTTGTGACAGCGTATTGTATCGTGCTGAGTTTGAGCGCAATTTACACGTTTGTCCTAAATGTGATCATCATCAGCGTATTACGGCACGCGTTCGTCTCGAAAATTTCTTAGATGAAAATGAAGAAAGACAAGAGATCGCGATGGATGTGTTTCCTGTCGATACCTTAAAATTTAAAGACAGTAAAAAATATAAAGATCGGCTAACACAAGCACAAAAAGCAACAGGTGAAAATGATGCTTTGTTGGTGATGAGCGGTACGGTCAATGGTTTGCCATTAGTTGCTGTGTCTTTTGACTTTAGCTTTATGGCGGGTTCAATGGGCTCAGTTGTTGGTGAGAAGTTTGTCCGTGCGGCTAAGGTGGCATTAGAACAACGTGTGCCATTGGTCTGTTTTGCTGCCAGTGGCGGCGCCCGCATGCAAGAGGGCTTGTTTTCATTGATGCAGATGGCAAAAACCAGTGCCATCTTGGGGCAGTTAAGTAATGAAGGGCTACCTTTTGTTTCCGTATTGACTGATCCAACAATGGGTGGTGTGTCGGCTAGTTTAGCGATGTTAGGCGATATCAATATCGCAGAACCGAAGGCTTTGATTGGTTTTGCCGGCCCACGTGTTATCGAACAGACCGTGCGTGAAACATTGCCAGAAGGTTTTCAGCGTAGCGAGTTTTTACTCGAACATGGCGCTGTTGACATGATTGTCGATCGCCGCGATATGCGTGATCGTTTATCTAAAATGTTGTCAGTGCTGCAAAAGCGCGACGCAGCCTAATACGGCAAACAATGCGATTTGATACCTTGCCAGAATGGCTGGCTTGGCAAGAAAATCTTCATTTTACCGAAGTTGATCCAGGACTTGAGCGGATAGGCCAAGTTTGGCAACGCTTAAACTTAGTCGCGGCCCTGCCTTTTAAAGTGGTTACTGTTGCAGGGACTAACGGTAAAGGTTCGTCAGTTGCAATTCTAGATTCAATTTTGCGCGCGTCTGGCTATAAGACTGGCACGTATACCTCTCCGCATTTATTACGCTATAACGAACGCATTATGGTGGCGGGGCAAGCCTGTGCAGATGAGGCCATCTGCCGTGCTTTTGAGCAGATTGATCAGGCTAGAGGTGATGTTTCTTTAACGTATTTTGAGTTTGCGACTTTAGCGGCTATTATTTTATTTTCTGAACGGCAAGTTGATATTGCAATATTAGAAGTCGGCATGGGCGGTCGCTTAGACGCTGTAAATTTGTTTGATACAGATATTGCCTTGATCACGCCGATTAGCCTTGATCATACCCAATGGTTAGGGACAGATAGAGAAACCATTGCATTCGAGAAAGCGGGGGTTATTCGTGCTATTAAGCCGGTCGTGTGTTCCGAAGTACCAGCGCAGTCATTATTGTCTTACGCTGAACAGCTTGAGGCTCATGCCTTTATTGCAGGCCAAGACTTTCACTATCAAACTCAAGGGTCAGTTTGGAGCTGGTCTAATGGCGAACAAAACTGGGGTGGGCTTGTTCTGCCTGCTTTAGCCGGAAATTATCAGGTTCAAAATGCGGCGGCTGTTTTGCAGGTGGTGAGCTTGTTGATTGAGCAGGGTTTTGAGATTGAACCAATGCATATTAACCAAGGCTTAGCGGAAGTGACATTGGCTGGCCGATTCCAGGAAGTGGCAGGCCCAGTTACGCATTACTTTGATGTCACTCATAATGTGCAAGGTGCGATAAATCTTGCCAACTTATTGGCATCGACGCCTTGTGAAGGTCGAACGATTGCTGTTTTAGGGATGTTAAAAGACAAGAATGCGAGTGCGGTTGCTGAGCGGTTAAACGCGACGATTGATGCGTGGTATGTCGGCGGTTTGAGTGGCAACCGAGGACAAAGTGGTCCTGAACTGTCTACACAGATTGAAAAGACAGTTTCTGATAAACCGGTTTATGTTTGCGATACGGTTGCTGATGCCTATATCAGCGCGAAGGCTAATGCTAAGCAAGGTGATCGGTTATTAATCTTTGGTTCATTCCACACCGTTGAGTCGGTGATGTTGTTATTGGCCTAATGACTTCAATACCAGCCTGATTTAGCTTTTTTGCTTTTTATTGTAGATGTGATCAATTTCTGCTTGATGATGGACTATGACTTTAGGCCGTTTTATTTTCATGGTGGGTGTCATTAAATCATTTTCTACTGTCCAAGGCGTTAGATGGACAGAGACCTGCCTGATCTTGGCATAGGCTGGGAAGGTCGATAGTGCTTGTCTTAGCTGTTTCGATATATAACTGTGTAGTAGTTTATCCGTCAAGCTGTTGGAATCTTGTTGATCAAGGCCCAGTGATTGGGCTAAATCAGGCCAGCTATCGGCGTTGAGTACAATGAGCGCGGCAAGGAATGATTGGCCTTCACCTAACACCAGTACTTGTTCAAAAAGTGGGTTCATCAGGATAGCGGCTTCAATATCACCTGGCGGCACTTTTTCGCCATTGCTCATCACTAGAATATCTTTGATACGCCCCGTAATATAAACATGGCCTGTGTCACTGATGCGGGCTTGATCGCCAGTGTGAAGCCAGCCTTCGCTGTCAATGGTTTGCGACGTCGCTTCATCATTGTGCCAATAACCGAGCATGACGCCTGTTCCTTTGGCGAGGAGTTCATCATTGTCGCCAATTTTGACCGTGACACCGGGTATGACAGTACCGACACTACTTGGGAAGTTGTTCTCAGGTGTATTGACACTGATAACCGGGCTGGTTTCGGTTAAACCGTAACCTTGCAGTAGGCAAAAATCTAGGCCTATAAATAATTCGGCGACGGTTTGTGGCAGAGCAGCACCACCGCTGAGAATAATGCGCATATTCCCACCTAAGCGTTGTTTTATTTTTGAAGCGACTAATTTGTTGAATAGCGGCCAAAGTAGGAGCTTAGGGTGCCAGCTTTGTCGTTTCTGTTGGTATTCAAAGCGTTGCAAACCAGTGGCAACTGCCTTGTGAAAGAGTCGTTGTGCAAGGGGCGATTTTTCTTTAAGTTGGCTGTGAACACGCGTGTAAATACGCTCAAAAATACGGGGAACAGCAATCAATGCTGTTGGCTTAACTTGCAGCATATCTTCCGCTAGTTGGGGGATGCCACGCGCGTAGGCGACTGTAGCACCGGCCATTATCGGTAAATAATAACCCGCAGTGCGTTCTAGGGTATGGGAGAGCGGTAAAAAAGACAGGAATATGTCACTGGGTAGGATATCAATACATTTGAGCCCGCCATAAGCGACTGAGAGCATATTTTGATGACTTAGCATCACACCTTTAGGTCGGCCAGTGGTACCAGAAGTATAAATAATAGAGGCCAAGTCGTGCGGTTGCCCCGGCGTGTTTTGTAATTCAGCGTTATCTGTACTCAACCAATCATGAACATAGTTTGCAGGACCACCGAGTGGCGTTGATTCTTTGTTTTGTATTAAGACACGTGTTAATTCGTGTTCAGGTGTAATGGAAGGTTTAAGCCGTTGCCATTGTTTACTATTTTGTAAAAGCAGTACTTTGACGTTGGCATCGCGCAAAATATAAGCCACGTTATCGGGGCGATCGTCTGGATACAGGGGAACAAGGGTTAGACCTAGCCCTAATGCTGCTTGATCAAAAATGACCCATTCAACGCAGTTACGTAAATTGATGGCGACCCGATCGCCTGGCTGTAGTTGCTCTTTGTTTAAGGCGGCTTGCCAACGGGCGACTTGTGTTGCAACTTCAGCCCAAGTGGTATCAAACCATTGTTTTGTGTCTGAGTTGTAGCTTCTATATGCCGTTTGATTTGGACTACGTTGGAGTCGTTCTGTGAACAAGCCGTATAAGGTACCGGCTTGTTCAGCTGAAATAACGTCTATTGTGGCCATAATTAATGTCGTTAATTAAAGAAGTAACGGGCTTGGATACTCAAGATATCAACACTGCCTTCGTATTCGCCAACTAAACGATGGTTTAAAGGTAAGTCGAGAGTCTCATCTATTTTTGGGTCATCAATGAAAATATGGGTATAACCCGCATCTAGCGTGAGTCTATCTGATACTTTGTAACTGGCACCAATGGCAATCCATGTTCTGTCTTCATCGGCGATACGCGCTGTTCTAAATTCATTAGAAACGGGCGTTTCATCATAAGCAATCCCGCCACGGAAGGTCCATTGGTGATTATGTTGGTAATCCAGACCAATGGCATACCGCATTGAGTTATCCCACTGCTCTTGTTTGGTGCTATTTAATCTTGCGACATTATTTGACTTGATGGCAAGTTCTTCGAAGCGACTCCAGCGAGTCCAAGCTGCGTCGGCCATAATAGCGACTTGATCATTGAGTTTGTGGTGAATAGCAAGTGATGCAGATTCAGGTAAATCGACATTGCCTGAGATATTGCCATCAACGAAACCAAGAGCGCTTGCTACACCTTGGGCATTGGCTGGGACTCTAAATTTCCCATCACCTTTTAGATTATGAGAGATTTTTGAACGGTAGGCTAGGCCTAGGCGGGTTGCTTCTGTCGCTTGGTAAGTTAGGCCGAGGTTATAGCCGAAGCCCCAGTCATCAGCCGTTAGTTTAACTTGACCATCATTACCTTGCACTGCGGCACATGCTGCAGGTACGCCAGCACAAATTGAACCAAAGTCGACGGCTTGACTCAATTCTAAGTCAATATATTGGACGCTGATGCCGAAGCCAACGGATAGTTTCTCGTTGGCTTTAAAGGCAAAGCTTGGGTTGATATTAATGGTTTTTAAGTCGGAACGAATAGCGTGGTAACGACCTTGCCAGGTATCTTTGTATTCTGTTACCAAGCCAAAGGGTGCTGTGACACCAATACCGGCGACCATACTGTCATTCAGTCGGTGGGCATAAAATAAATTGGGGACAACTGCATCGTGGCCTGCATCGCTACCATCGTTACCTGATAACGGTGCACCGCCAACACCAGGTGCTGTCGTTGACCCCCCATCAGTAAAATCAGTTTGAGGCGAAATATAATGTAAACCAACTGCAAGTTCTGATTTGGAGAGGTTAGTTAAGCCTGCAGGGTTAAAGAAAATGGTGCTCGCATCATCTGCGACGGCTGCACTACCTGCGAATGCACGTCCTAAGCCAGTGACACTTTGTTCTTGAATGGCAAAGCCAGATGCATAAGTTAAAGAACAGAAAGTTGTGCTTGCTAATACAACAATGAGTTTTATTTTCATATGGTTCACCTAGTATTTAATCTGAGTTTTATTTTTTATGTCAAAATAACTCACTTGAGGAATTGGTGCAAGTATTATCGCTAATTTATTGACGTTTATACAATAAATCCCAAACTCCGTGGCCTAATTTGTGACCCCGTTGTTCAAATTTTGTTAAAGGTCGATAATCTGGCCGTGGAATATAATCGTGTTCAGCACAGTTTTGAAAGTCGGTATTTTCAGAGACATCTTCTAACATTTGTTCGGCATAGTGTTGCCAATCTGTTGCCATATGGAGATGGCCATTTGGTTTGATCTTTTGGGCGAGGAGTTTGACAAATTCTGGCTGAATGATACGGCGTTTATGGTGGCGCTTCTTGTGCCATGGATCGGGAAAATAGAGTTGGAGCCGAGCGAGACTATTATCGGTAATACGATGCTTGAGTAGCTCGACAGCATCGGTACAGGCAACACGTAAGTTACTGAGTTGCTCTTGTTCTATTAAATTGAGAAGTTGGCCGACGCCGGGACGGTGAACTTCAATGCCAAGGAAGTCATGTTCAGGTTGGTTTTTTGCCATTTCTGCAAGCGAAGCGCCGTTGCCAAAACCAATTTCGATGACTTTGGGTGCTTTTCTATTAAACAGTTTGTCCAAATCAATAACGGTTTTTGCATCGTCAAGGGCATATTTCGGCCAAAGCTCATCGATGGCGCGTTGCTGCCCTGGTGTCAGGCGTCCTTCGCGTTTAACAAAGCTTCGAATGGTGCGGTGTTTTTTTTGTTCTGTCATAAGTTTTAGCGTTATCGTTATATATGTTAAGTGCAATGTTAAAGCGTGGTTAACCACGTACAATAGATCATACATTATTAAATTAAGTGGTTTTTATGTCATCTTGTTGTCCACCACCTGAGCCTGTTGAACCTTCGGGTTGTTGTGGCTCGGAACCAACCAAAAAATCTCGCCCTGATATTCTACTTTGGTCGACATTGATTTTAGTGTCTTTCGGTTATGTCGTTGATTTGCTGTTGTCGAGTCAACTGACATCATTGTCAGCTGTTGTAGGGCAGTTGTTTTCTTCGATTCGCGAGATTATGGATAGCATGTGGATTGGGCTTGGTTTGGGCATGTTATTTGTTGGTCTGCTGGGTCGTGTTCCAAGAGAGTTTGTGACGTCTTTATTGGGTAAAGGTGACAGCTTTATTGGGATTTTACGTGCGACAGCTGCCGGCGTATTACTAGATCTCTGCAGCCACGGCATTTTATTGGTTGCTATGCGCTTATACCAACGTGGAGCGAGTTTAGGGCAAGTGATGGCTTTTTTGATTGCCAGCCCGTGGAATTCTTTGTCATTAACAGTGATTTTAATTGCGTTGATTGGCTGGCAATGGACTTTGCTCTTTATCGCATGTTCGATGTTTATTGGTATTGTCAGCGGCCTGATCTTTAATAGCCTGGTCAAGAACGCTAAGTTACCAGAGAACCCAAATACGATTGAGGTAACAGATTTCCGTGCATGGCCTGAAGCAAAGAAACAATTGAAGGCGGCTTCATTTGACCTAAGTTGGTTGAAAACGATGTTATGGGAAGGGATTAAGGATTCTCGTATGATTGTACGCTGGCTGTTATTAGGCGTGCTGTTGGCAGCGGCGATTCGTACTTTCGTACCTGTAGACAGTTTTCAAACCTATTTCGGTGCAACAATGGCGGGTTTAGGTCTGACTATATTAGTAGCGACGATTATGGAAATTTGTTCTGAAGGGTCAACGCCTATCGCGGCAGATTTGGTGACGCGTGCTTATGCGCCGGGTAATGGTTTTGCTTTTCTGATGACGGGTGTAGCGACAGATTACACTGAAATTATGTCTTTAAAAGAAACAACAGGCTCATGGAAGGTCGCGCTATTTTTACCCTTAATTACCGTGCCACAAGTGGTTTTATTTTCTTGGGTGATGAATCTCGCCGGAGGCTGAAATCCCTTTTGTAGTTAGTGCTGGATAACAAGTTGAAATATGCGGTAGCGCCAGTCAGCTTGTCAATTGAATGTGATTAAGCTAGGTTATCGCTTTGTACCGAGACAAGGTGATTAAAGCAAGCACCGTGCGAAAAAGGCTTAGTCGAGGTATACTGGCTAGCCAATTTAGCAGATCGCTGTCGCCCGTTTGATCTTTTTATTGTTGAATGATCTCAGGCGATATAAGTCATTAAGTAAAAGAATTAAGAGAGAAATGAAAGTATGATTCATCCCGTATTGAAGTCTGTTACCGACGATGTCATTGAGCGTAGTCAAAAGTCGCGTAAAACGTATTTGGCACGTGTTAATGAAGCTATGTCAGGAGACCGGCACCGTGGTGTTTTAGCCTGTGGTAACTTGGCACATGGTTTTGCTGCTTGTTCAGCAGATGATAAGGCTGATTTGACTGGCAATAAGAAAGATAATATTGCCATTGTTTCGTCTTATAACGATATGTTGTCAGCCCACGAACCGTTTCAGCATTTCCCTAAATTAATTAAAGATGCGGCACGTGAAGCGGGCGGTGTTGCTCAGTTTGCCGGTGGTGTTCCTGCCATGTGTGATGGGGTTACCCAAGGCCAGCCGGGCATGGAGTTATCGTTATTTAGTCGTGATGTCATTGCGATGTCAACGGCGATTGCCTTAAGCCACAATATGTTTGATGGCGTACTTTATTTAGGTGTCTGTGACAAAATCGTACCGGGCTTATTAATTGGTGCATTGAGCTTTGGCCATTTACCTGCCGTGTTTGTTCCTGCTGGCCCAATGCCAAGTGGTCTACCGAATAAAGAAAAAGTCAGAATTCGCCAACTTTATGCCGAAGGTAAAGTCGGTCGTGATGAATTATTAAAAGCAGAATCTGAGTCATATCATAGTGCGGGTACCTGTACTTTTTATGGTACTGCGAATAGTAACCAGATGATGGTCGAAATGATGGGCCTTCATTTACCGGGTAGTTCATTTATTAACCCATACACGCCGTTACGTGATGAGTTAACGAAAGCAGCAACACGCCAAGTCCTTAAATTTACAGCGCAAGGTGATGATTACAGACCTATCGGTCATATGATCGATGAGAAAGCCATCTTGAATGCTTTAGTTGGTTTGTTAGCCACAGGCGGCTCAACGAATCATACGATTCATTTAATTGCGATTGCCCGTGCTGCCGGTGTGATTATTAACTGGGATGATTTTGACCGTTTGTCTCATGTTGTACCATCAATAACACGTGTTTATCCGAATGGTGAGGCTGATATTAATCACTTCCAAGCTGCGGGTGGCATGAGTGTATTAATTAAAGAGTTAAGTGAAAATGGTCTGATGCATCAAGACGTGCTTGCTGTTGGTGATGAACGCGGCATGGGATCTTATACCCAAGAGCCGAAAATGGTTGATGACAAATTGGTTTGGGTAGCAGGTCCTGAAAAGGCATTGGATCCTGAAGTGATTAGCTCTGTTAAAGCGCCATTTGCCATCGGTGGTGGTTTACATTTGATGCAAGGTAATTTGGGTCGCGGCATGAGCAAAATCTCAGCTGTTGATCCTAAACACCGCGTGGTTGAAGCGCCAGCCATGGTATTTGATTATCAAGATGATGTTGTGACTGCGTTCAAACGTGGTGATTTGAATAAAGACGTGATTGTTGTGTTGTGTTTCCAAGGGCCTAAATCAAACGGTATGCCTGAATTACACAAACTGACACCACCTTTGGGTGTGTTGCAAGATAAAGGCTATAAAGTCGCCTTGGTGACCGATGGTCGTATGTCGGGTGCATCAGGTAAAGTGCCTTCTGCGATTCATATGTGTCCTGAGTGTGCAGATGGCGGTCCTCTTACAAAAATCCGTGACGGCGATATCATTAGACTTAATACTGAAACGGGCGAACTTAATGTGCTTGTTGATGATAAAGAATTAGAAGAGCGTGTGGGTTGTATGATGGCGAACACTGAGCATCATTACGGCATGGGTCGTGAGTTATTTGATAGTTTCCGTCGTGGCGTATCGAGTGCTGAGACGGGCGCGATTAACTTGTTTAATGTTGAATAACATTAGCTAAATAGATTATTAGAACTTTGGGAAACTAAAATAGTTATGAGTAGAACAAGTAAAGAGATTATGGCGATTTCGCCATTAATGCCTGTAATGGTGATTAATAATGCTGACCATGCTGTGCCTTTAGCGAAAGCTTTAGTGGCCGGTGGATTGAAAGTATTAGAAATCACATTACGTACCGATGCCGCATTAGAATCTATTCGCCGTATCGTCGCTGAAGTGCCTGATGCCGTTGTGGGTGCAGGTACGATCATTAATGAAACAACTTTGCATGCTGCCATTGATGCCGGTGCAGAATTTATTATTAGCCCAGGTACGACACCTGCATTAGCGGATGCCGCATTAAAAACAGGCGTGGCTTTTATCCCTGGTGTAGCAACACCTGGTGAAGCGCTCGCTATGTTTGCAAAAGGGATTACTGAAATGAAGTTTTTCCCTGCTGAAGCGGCAGGTGGCATACCGATGTTGAAATCAATTGGTGCACCGATTCCTCAAATCACTTTCTGTCCTACCGGTGGTGTGAATCAGAAGAATGTTGCTGATTACTACAGCCAGCCTAATGTGGGCGTTGTTGGCGGTTCTTGGATGTGTGCTGCAAGCTTAGTTGATGCTGAAAACTGGGATGAAATTACCCGTTTGTCTGTTGAAGCGATTGCATTAGCAACGGCTAAATAAACGACATTTAAAACGAACAAATAAAAAGGGCTGATGGTTTTCCATCAGCCCTTTTTTTATGCTTAAGCATTATGTGTTGACTAGTTTGGTAGTATGAGAATACTGCGTTGGATCCAGTCATGAATGAGTGCTCTAGCGCCTTCAATGACCACTTCAGGGTTTGGATGTTGTAGCTCTTGTGCTATTTGCTCTGCTGCGGCTTGGCCTGTTTGGCCTTCATTGAGCAAGTCGATTAAGCGCGCACTGACTGGGTTTAATTCCAAGAATAAAACATCATCGTCAAGGTCACGGTAAACCAATAAAAAAACAGGCGTGTCATTGGCAATTTCAGGCTGAAAAGTAGGTGATATTTGATGAACGGGGAAAGCATAAGATAATGGCCAGGCCAATGGCGAGGTATTAAGCTGCATCGCAAGATAATCTTGTGTCGTATCAAGTTCGATCGGTGATACGTCAGCATCGGAAATACTCAGTGCTAATTCAACCCATTCATAATGACAAAGTGCTTGAATAAAGATTGGATCATTCTTGAGATCGCGCTCATTATCGAGATAATGCAAAAATTCGTGGGCAATTTCATTAAACAACGGTGACTTAGATTGATGCTTGACCATAAAGTCTCGCACCATGGCATGCCAGCGTTCTTCCGTCATCAGTGACTTTAGAACGGGGAAGCAGGACGACACAAAGCCTTCTATATTGTTATAGAACAAATCACGATAGATAGTTAAGCGGCGTTGTTCTATGCCTTCGGGCTTGTCATTATTGTCGGGATCGCGAAGATAGCCACAGAATTGGTATTGAACGTCTTTAAACGAGGGGTTTTTAGGCTGTGTGTGCAAGACGGTCTTGTCCTTGAGCTGCTTGATCTTGATACTGACGAATTTTGTCGACTTCGTTGGTCAATGTTGCTAATGATGGAATATTGAAGTCACGTTCCAATAGGGTTGGGATGACACCGTGATGCTGATAGGTTTTTTCTAATAACGACCAAACAGGATCAATGACATCACTGCCATGGGTGTCGACTTTAAGATCATCCGCTTCATTGTAATGACCGGCGATATGGAGATATTCGATGCGCTGCGTTGGCATCGCTTTCATATACGCTTCTGGATCATATTGGTGATTAATACTATTAACGTAAATATTGTTCACATCGAGTAATAAGCCACAATCAGCCTCGTTTAAAACGGCATTAATAAATTCAACCTCAGGCATTTCTTGGCCGGGGGCGGCATAGTAAGAGACGTTTTCAATGATCAGTGGACGTTCTAGGATTTCCTGAACACGTTTAATGCGTTGTGCGACATAGCTGACGGCATCAGAAGTGAAAGGGATAGGCATCAGGTCATAAAGATGGCCATCGTCGCCACAGTAGCTAAGGTGTTCGCTATAGGCTTTGACATTATGTTTATCTAAGAATTTTTTGACGCGGGTAATAAAATGTTCGTCCAACGGGGCAGGGCTGCCAAGTGATAATGATAGGCCGTGGCACATCATCGGATAACGTTCGGTGAATTGAGCGAATTTCTTACCGAGTGCACCCCCCATTTCCATCCAGTTTTCTGGGGCGACTTCTAAAAAGTCAAAGGGCTGGTCATCTCGTTGTGCTAACTCGTCCATAAAGTCACGACGAAGGCCGAGTCCAGCACCAGATACAGGGTAAGATTTTGTGTCCATCGGTCATTTCCCAAAAGGTCTATGTTGCCATTATGACAAGTTGTTAAGGGAATTGTTACAAAGATTGTTAGATTTGAAGGATGATGCAGGGTGGGGCTGAGCTAGAATAAGTTGCAAAGAAAGCGTGCTATGGGGGACATAGCACGCTTTTTCATTGGTTCTGACTTAGCTTTGGCTCCAGAGGTCATAACCGCCTTCCATAGAGCAGACATTCATATAACCCATTTGTTCTAGTGCGCGCGCTGCGAGCGCTGAGCGACCACCACTTCTACAGTAGATAACAATGGATGCATTTTTGTCTTCGAAGGCTTCATTGCTAGCGATTTTGAATTCTAGAACACCACGAGCAATATGGTGTGAACCCGGGATGTTGCCAGCTTCATTTTCAGCTGTTTCGCGCACATCCAATGCAATGCTGCCATTGGCAATCATGGTATTGGCTTCGTCAACACTGACTTCTTTGATTGTTTTCTTCGCTGCTTGTACTAATTCCATCGCTGTCATCGGCATGAGAATCTCCTCGTTAAGGTTGCTTATAAATATAAGTTATAGTGTATATCATTTAATGATTAAACAAAAATCACTGTGATCCGATTATAATGGATTCTTTTCTCCAGCGAGTTAAATTCTCCCTGTTATGTTTGCCTATATCGTCAGAAGAATTTTATATGCATTTCCAATTTTAATTGGCGTGAATGCACTGACGTTTGCGCTATTTTTTATGGTAAATACGCCAGATGACATTGCACGTATGCATCTCGGCAATAAACATATTACACAGTCGTCATTGGATTCATGGAAAGAAGCCCGTGGTTATGACAAACCTTTATTATGGGCGAGTGAGCAAGACGGGCTGGTTGATAAAGCGACAGAAACGATTTTCTTTAAAAAGTCATTAAGCCTTTTTGTTTTTGACTTTGGCCAAGCGGACGATGGCCGGGATATTGGTCATGATATTAAAACCCGCATGTGGCCGAGTTTGGCGATTGCAGTGCCGACATTGATTATTGGCCTGATGGTCAATATTACCTTTGCTTTATTAATGGTGTTTTTTAGGGCGAGTTATGTCGACCTCGGCGGGGTGATCCTATGCGTCGTCATTATGTCGATCTCGAGTTTATTCTATATCATTGGTGGACAATTCTTAGTCGGCAAGCTGATGCAGTTAGTCCCGGTATCAGGCTATGGTGAAGGATTAAGTGCGATTAAATTTGTGATCTTGCCGGTGTTAATTGGTGTTGTGGCCGGCATTGGCGGTGGGGCACGCTGGTATCGAACCTTATTCCTAGAAGAAGCGGCCAAAGATTATGTGAGGACAGCCCGGGCGAAAGGCTTTTCTGAGTTGCAGGTGTTATTTAAACATGTGCTTAAAAATGCGATGATTCCTATCTTAACGGGCGTGGTGGTGGTATTACCGACCTTATTTATGGGTAGTCTTATTATCGAATCATTCTTCGGTATTCCCGGTTTAGGCAGTTACACCATTGATGCCATTCAGGCGCAGGATTTTGCCATAGTGCGTGCCATGGTGTTCTTAGGTTCCGTGCTCTATATCATTGGTTTGGTCTTAACGGACTTGTCTTACACTTTGGTTGACCCACGCGTCAGCATGGATAATTAATGTCGCAAGAGAACAATGAATTGCGGGCCGCCGCATTAGCCTGTTTATTAAGCCGAGACCCAGTCGAAAAAGCCAAACAAACGCAGATACTTTATCAACGATGGTTGCAGGGCGAATTAACCCTATCTAATATGGCAGAATTCGATGTGCCCGATCTACCGGGACAACCCGACAAACCTGAGCTTGTTGCACCGCGAGATTTACCGCGACGACGTAATAGTGCAGAAACTGGCGTAGCACCGTTAATTCATGCCGTTAATCATATTGAGTTTAATGCGATTAACTTGGCGCTAGATGCCATTGCCCGTTTTCCAGGGCTACCAGAAGCCTACTATGCTGATTGGATGAAAGTCGCTTCTGAAGAGGCGAAACACTTTACCTTATTACGTGAACACATGATCTCATTGGGTTATGACTATGGCAATTTCCCAGCTCATAATGGCATGTGGGAGATGGCCCAAAAGACACATCATGATCCGTTGATACGGATGGCTTTGGTGCCACGGGTATTAGAAGCACGGGGCTTAGATGTCACACCGAAAATGATGGACAAACTACGCGGTACGGGAGACCTACGTGCGGTAGAGATTTTAGAGTTGATTCTGGAAGAAGAAATCGGCCATGTCGGAATAGGCACACGTTGGTTTAATTATTTGTGTGATCAACGTGGTGTCGATTCGCTAGCCACATTTAAAGACTTGCTTGATAATTACTTCGATGGTCAGTTACGTGGCCCGTTTCATACAGAGGCACGCAAAAAGGCGGGCTTTACAGATGCAGAAATGGCCCTATTAGAAGGCAGTGCTTAAGCGGGATTAGTCTTTCGCTTTAGCACTGGCCGTATTGGCTTTTTGTATGTCTTGTGCGGCTTTCTTGCGTTCCATCTCGACTTTTTGGCGGCGAGATTCTTTCGGATCAGCAATCAACTTACGGTAAATTTCGATTCGGTCTTTATTTTTTAAACTGGCAGTGAGCTTACACATTTTGCCAAAAATACCGACTTTATCGGTGGCTAGATCAATTTGTGGATAGGCATCTAATACGCCAGAATGCTTAATGGCTTGTTCAACATCACAGTCGGCTGGCACTTCCAGCTCAAAAATACGCTGTTCATTGGGCAGGGCATAAGCCACTTCAATATGTAAGGTGTTATCTGCCATAAGTCTCATTGGCCCGTTTACAAAAGGCATCCACTAATGATCCTGATATTTGGGTGAAAATGGGGCCGAGCGCCATGCTAATCAGCCGGTTTGAAAATTCAAAATCCATATCTAATTGAACGCGGCAGCCTTGGTTGTCGCCAATCATGACAAATTGCCAATGGCCTTCTAAGTGTTTGAATGGCCCATCGATCAACGCAATATCAATCGCTTTCCCGGGTGTGAGTTTATTGCGGGTAGAAAACACATGGTGAATGCCACCTTTAGCCAAATCTAATGTGGCACAAATCACTTGGTCATCAGCGCTGATGATTTTACTGTCACGACACCATGGTAAAAAGCTTGGGTAAGCTTCAATATCATTGACGAGGTCATACATTTGTTCCGGTGTATACATCACCAGGGAGTTACGCGAAATGGTGGTCATTGTGTCCTAAGCTGAGGTGAGATCAATTATGCCAATCATATTTAAGAAGATGATAATAATGGCGATGGGTGAAATGTAACGAATCAAGAAACGCCAGATGTAATAGATGAAGCCCGGTTTTATTGCAAATTCATCATCTGTTGATTGTTTTGACATTACCCAACCTGCGAAGATGGCGATAAACAATCCGCCCAGCGGTAGCAAGATATTGGCCGTGAGATAATCGAGTAGATCAAACAATGTTTTGCCAAACAAAGTCCAATCACTGCCGATATTGAAAGAGAACACCGTCAATAAGCCGAGTAGCCAGGTACTGAGTCCAACCATGACAGAGGCACGGCGACGGCTAACGCCTTTGTTTTCTACTAACCATGCCACAGCGGGTTCAATCAGAGAAATGGCTGAACTCCATGCGGCAAAAACCAAGAGTAGGAAGAATAAGCCACCATAAAAGGCACCATTGGCCATATGACCAAATGCAATGGGTAAAGTGTGGAAAATTAAGCCCGGCCCTGCATTGGTGTCTAAACCATTGGCAAAAACGAGTGGGAATATAGCCAGTCCTGCTAAGAGTGCGACGCCTGTATCAGCCAATGCAATGGTGATGGACATTTTTAAGATAGAGGCTTCTTTCGGCAGGTAAGAACCGTAAACCATAATGGCGCCCATGCCTAAACTTAAAGTGAAAAAAGCATGGCCCATTGCTGTTAAAATCGCGTCATTAGTCAGTTTTGAAAAGTCAGGTTTGAATAAAAAGTCGATAGCTTGTTGGAAATAAGTACCGGTATTTGCTGCGTAACCCACTAATAAAATAAGGATGAATAATAGGGCAGGCATTAAGAATTTAACGCTTTTTTCTAAGCCACCTTGTACGCCACGGGCGACGACGATCGTGGTAATAATCATAAAGATAGTATGCCAAGCGAGTAGCCGTTCTGGGTCTTGTACTAAGGCGTTATAAATACTGGTTGCGCCATCGGCGGTAACACCTTCAAATGTACCGGAGAACAGGCGAAAGACGTAGGCCAGTGCTTGGCCAGCAAAGACGCTGTAATACGATAAAATCAGGAAGCCCGCGACAACACCCATCCAGCCTAAATATTGCCAGCCGGTATTTTTGCCTTCTTCAACTGCGAGGCTATAGAGGCTATTAACCGGGTTTTGGCGACCACGACGGCCGACCATGATTTCTGCCATCATAATTGGCAAGCCGATTAACGCTAAACACGCTAAGTAAACAAGAACAAACGCACCACCACCATTTTCGCCGGTGATATAAGGAAACTTCCAGATATTACCAAGACCAACAGCAGAACCCGTTGCAGCTAGGATAAATGCCCAGCGTGAAGACCATTGACCGTGGATTGATAGTGCAGGTCTACTCATAATATATTGGTTCACCTAACTAGATTACGTTGAAATAGCGACAGTTGTTACTGTCAGCTACTCGTGATTTGTTATGTGCCTATACTAACGATTATGGCGCCATTTTTATACCGTGAATTGTGATTATTTTTCTCAGCTTTCGCGGATTGTGTCGTTTATGAGACAGGGGTCTGATAAATCAGCATGTGATTAGCCGAGCGATGAACTGCTACGTCATTTATAATAGCGGCCATGGCTACAAAGAAAAGTGCAAAGAAAAAAGGCGCAGGCAATAATATTGCCCAAAACCGTCGTGCCCGACATGATTACTTCTTAGAAGATAGTTTTGAAGCAGGTCTGGTATTAGAAGGGTGGGAAGTCAAAAGCCTACGCGATGGTCGTGGCCAGCTGAATGAAAGCTATGTCCAGCTTCATCAAGGTGAAGCGTGGTTACATGGTTGCCATATCTCACCGATGTTATCGGCCTCCACTCATATCCATCCTGATGATATTCGCCGTCGTAAGTTGTTACTGAACCGACTTGAACTTAACCGTTTGATTGGTGCGGTCGACCGAAAGGGCTATACGATTGTGCCGGTTTCAATGTATTGGAAGAAGGGCAGAGCCAAACTCGAAATTGCGCTCGCAAAAGGTAAACAACATCACGATAAACGATCAACAGAGAAAGACCGAGATTGGTCACGTGAGAAGTCTCGGATTATGTCGAGCAAATATAACTAGTTCAAATATCATCTCTGTCGTAAAGAGAACCTTTGAATATCTTTGATGACAAATAGCTGTATAATTGATTAGAACACTTTAAGGGGGCGACCTGGCTTCGACGTGGGGTACAAAACTTGAGGTGCATGCCGAGTATGTTAGTTCTCTCGTAAAAAAGACTGACAAATTTTAGTTGCAAACGATAACAACTACGCACTAGCAGCTTAATACCCTGTGAATGCCGTCCGACCAAAGCCGTACTTATGCGTTTGGTATCGGGCGTCGACTCTCATAAGTAAAGCCTGAAACGTGCTTGGCGTTGATGGACAAAAATCTTATCAAGATCGCGACTTGTTTTCCCTGTTCATCGGGTAGCTTGCCGTTAAACTAATAGATGAAATAAGCATGTAGATCTGATAGCGGAGGTCTTGCGGACGGGGGTTCGATTCCCCCCGCCTCCACCAAATACTAAGAAACCACCTTCGGGTGGTTTTTTTGTGGCTGTTTATATTAAAACTAACCGTATTTTCCCCTATTGGTTATCTTGTTTTGATGTCATTCGTTTAGCCCATGATTGATAATTTTCTGATTGCCAACAGGTGCTGGCATCACCGCCAACATGAGCAATGGCCATGTTGGTGAATGCACCCTGATGTATATCAGCGATAGGGCCTATAGCGATCATATCTTCATGCCTGAAGGTTTTAGTTTTATTTAACTGGTCGATTTCCCGTATTGATATTCTGTTACTGCCAAAGATAATGAGCGGTTGCTCAAGTGATTGTTTTAGCCGTGGCAGGGCATTCAAGTCATCTAACTGGTTGACGGCATTGATTTGGATGCCAGATTGTAATAATAAGCCATAAAATAACCAATAATCTAAGGTGGTGAGTCGATTATCTAGATTTACTAACCAGCAATGAGCGCGTGGTTTTTGTTTATCTGCACGCAAGGTCATAACGGTTATTTGGCGTTGCCAACATTGTTGCCAAAGTTGCTTTTCCAATTGATGCCCTAGCGGTTCACTTTGCCAACGCGTCATTAATTGACGTGAAAGTGGTTGATATACCTTTTCACATAAGCTGATAAAAGGCATCGATTTATTGAGCTTATCGAGTAAAGGGTTCAGGCTTCTTTGCTTGAGCTCGATAAGCGTGCTTAATAATTCTTGCTGCACTTGTTGCCATGATTCATCATCTTCACTCACTTGCACTGTTGCTTCAATCGTACTGAGCAGTGCAGCGACCTTACTAATTGTTACGCCGCGATTCAACCAACTAACAATTTGCCTGATTTCTGCTATATCAGCCTCACTATATAAGCGATGACCTTTAGGCGTTCTTTGTGGCTTTATGAGTCCATAACGGCGTTCCCAGGCGCGTAGCGTCACTGCTGCGACGCCTGTTTCTTGGGAAACTTCGCTTATGTTTACGTATTCTTTAGATTTCATCATTTTTACAATTACATCCTGATTTTTTAATAGAATAGCAATTTCTTCTTACTTATACAAAATTGATTATTTGTATAAGTACGTATTTTCAATACGGCTCATCCTGATTAAAATAGCACCGTAGTTAGAAATGTAGGGTTAATAACCAGTTAAAAGTTTTTAACCATAGATATCTGATTCTAGTAGTAAATATAACAATACTCTATTTTAAGGGGAGTTTTATCATGAAAAAGCTTTTAGTTAACATCCGATACTGGCTAGCGCCGGTACTAATCCTTGTGACGCTATTAAGTATCATAATGGGTGGCATGTTTGTATGGGTCGGCGTAGCGTTGTTTGGCGTCGGCATCATCCTAGACACTGTCACTATGCCTTTCCACCCACCGGGTGCAGGCTTCGATGAAAACGGCGAAACAATGGGTATGCCAGCATTACAAAATGCTGTTATGTACGTTATGTTACCCGTATTTGCTTTACTGCAAGTCGCATTAGCATGGCGTGTTATGCAATATGTTGATGGTGCTGCAATTGGTGAAGCAACAATGGTTGGTATGCTACCGTTCCAATTAAGTGGTATTACTGGTCTTGAGTTAGTTGGTGCTGCAATTTCTACTGGTATCTTCGCAGGTATCGGATGTTAACTAAAAGCTTTTTCATGATAAAACTCCCCTTAAAATAGAGTATTGTTATATTTACTACTAGA
>CAJQOM010000024.1 GCA_905479985.1 uncultured Gammaproteobacteria bacterium
ATCAATCAGTGAGCATCACGGTACGCAAGTAGGTGAGCAAGCGTGGCAGTCCGTTGCAGAAACGCTTGCCGCTCGATTGCGAGAAAGCGACTTGATCTTTCGCACGGAAAGTGACGAATTTTGTATAGTTCTCAATCAGACCGATCTAGACGGTGCCTTGGCACTGGCTGAGAGGTTGCGGCAGGAAGTTGACCGTTGTGTCAGTTATGACAATGTCCAGTTTGTGTTGACCGCTAGCGCGGGCGTGACAGAGCTCGGCATATCTGACGACGCTACAGGTTTATTGGCAAGATCAACCGATGCTCTGACGCTTGCTAGGACATCTGGCCGAAACCAGGTGCGGGCTTTGTCTCCGGAAGAACCTACGACAGGGGACGACCCTACAGCTGCGTAGTGTCCGAAAGGGCAGTGTAGAAACGCACTAATTGCTAACTAAGTCGTTTTTATAAGGCTTAGAGCAAATTAATTACTCATCCTTGCGCCACTAGCAAAAACTTTCGGGTACAATACGCAGCTCGAAGGCGCTGGTTCTCCAGCAAATCAATGTCCCCTTCGTCTAGTGGCCTAGGACACCGCCCTTTCACGGCGGTAACGGGGGTTCGAACCCCCCTGGGGACGCCATATAAACAAGGGTCAGTGATTAAATCACTGACCCTTTTTTATTTTTACGGCTTCACAAACTAACTACCTCAGCTAATAAATCCGCTTCATCCAAAAATACCCAATACCCGCGAATACCAACGTCGGTAACGAAGCAGCTAACCACGGTAAGACACCAAAGACTAGCCCGATATGCTGGAAACTTTGGTTAAACAAATGAAAACCAATACCGACCAATGTACCCACTAAAATACGGGCACCTATCGGGGTTGAGCGTAAGGGTCCAAACACAAAGGGTACCGCTAAAAACACCATCACCGCCGAGCTAAAAGGCATCATCACCTTCATCCAAAATGCCATTTGATACTGACCTACCGACTGATGATTTGTCTTTAAGTAACTAATGTATTCCACTAAAGACCAAACCGGCAAGAATTCGGGTGGCACAATAACCACATTCAACATCCCTGGGTTTAACTGTGACCGCCATTGAGCGTATTCAACCGCTTTAACGGATACGCCATCTTTGTCCAGATTACTCTGAATCACATCCGATAAAGTCCAGCCAGTATCGTCATAACGTGCTTCTTTAGCCTGAGTGACCACACGTAACCTATTTTCATCATCAAACTCATAAATCGAAATACCGGCAAAACGGCCATCAGGCAAAATGCGATCAATATGATTAAAGTGCGTTCCATCACGCGTCCAAAAACCATTATCCGAACGGCTACCAACCGTACCTGTTTGAGCCATTGATTGCAGTTCACGAGCCGCCTGTTCAGCCGGCGGCCGAATCACTTCGCCAATGAATAATGCCAACAACATTAAGCCAACAGCAACAATCATCACTGCTTTATTAATACCTTGAATAGAGATGCCTGCAGCGCGCATTACCACCAACTCACTCTGACTTGCCAAGTTGCCTAACCCTAAGACACTGCCCAACAGCGCGGCTATCGGCAATAACTCATAAATCCGCTTTGGCATTGATAAAGCAAGATACGCCAACACATCCGCTAATTGATATTCCCCTTTACCGACTTCTTCTAATTCGGTAATAAAATCCATAAAAGTGTAGAGACCCAACAACACCAGTAAAACCAGTCCAGTACTCGTTAAAATAGCCTGTGCAATGTAACGTTGAAGTATTGTCATACCGCGACACCCTCCCTTTGGCGTTGCACCCAAGCATGGTGTATTTTTTGTCGATTAAATAACAATACAAGAATCACAATCATCAACACATGCACCCACACACTACCAAACCAAAGTGGTAACACCCCTTTGGTAATCCATGCCCGCGTCACACCCAATAAATTACTATAAACAATATAAGTGAGAATAGCGGGTAGTAAACCCGCATAGCGCCCTTTCCTCGGGCCAGCATCCGCAAACACCATAGCAAAAAAACATAAAACAACCGCCATAATCGGCGAGGCAAACCGCCATTGAATCTCTGCTAAATCTTTATCTTGTCCCCGTTCCCATAATTGACCCGTTGACAATGATTTATGACGCTCACGAGTTTGTTTTTCACCGCCTTTTTCAACCAATAAACTATGACTAGAAAACTCAGCAATGACATAGTCCTTATCACCCGCTTGCCCTTCATAACGGTAACCGTTATCCAAAATCAAATATTTATTTCCGGTCACAGGATCAATATCAAACTGGCCCTGCTCTGCCCGAAAGACCAACGGCCGAGCGCCTTTATGAATCTCAATAAACACATTTTCCATTTTCTGCTTATCGTTCGTCAATCCTTGAGAATAAAACGTCCAACTGCCATCGCGACTTTCCTTAAAACTACCTGCGACTAAGCCTGTAGTGTCCGCCGCAATTTTTGCTTTTTGCTCTAATTCATACCGGCCCGACAAAACATCCGGCACAATAACCAAAGACAATAAGGCCACAATCACCGCAACGACACCAGAAAACAAGCCAACATTACGCATCACTCGCAGACGCGGAATACCGCACGCCGCCATCACCGTCAGTTCATTGTCGGTATTCATTCGACCTAATGCCAACATCACAGCCAGAAAAGCCGCTATCGGTAATAATAACGATAATGCACCTAAAGAACTGTAGCCTAATAAGGTAAAAATCACTTCACTGGGTATGCTTCCAATCGCAGCTTGTGCTAAGTAACGGGCAAATCGGGTCGCAACATAGATCAGCCATAACACACCAATCACGCCCAATAGCGTTAAAGTAAACTCTTTAAGCAAGTAGCGATCAATAACTGAAAAAACAGTCGGAATAATTTTGCGATTAACAGGCATTATTTGGTGGTCTTCGTTACAATAGTGTCAGAGATTGAAGCAATTAAAGGGCTTCCCTTAAGTCTTTTACATTTACATCTAAATTTAAGCGTTGATGTCATAGCGCACTCAATTACAGTTATTGTTTGCAGTCTAAATCATCTACGCACAGAGGAGAAATCAATGCAGTATTTTGTCACAACCAACACAGCATCGTCAGAACAAACAGACTGTGTCGTCATTGCCATTTTTGAACAAGGTCAACTCAGCCCAAGTGCAGCCGATCTCAACAACAGTAGCAATGGACAAATACAACATTATATAGACCGAGGTGATATTACAGGCAAAATAGGTCAAACGCTATTACTCCAAGACCTAAACGGCATCACTAGTCCCCGTGTTTTACTCATCGGCTGTGGTGATAACACCGGTATCAAAGAAAGCGATTACGCCACTATCATCACCAGCATGACCAAAATATTAGACAACTCTGCCGCCGCTAATGCCGCTGTCTACTTAACCGAAATCAATGTGAATGACCGCTCAGCACAATGGCTCGTCACCAATGCGATCACCACAGCAGAAACAAGCTTATATATGTACACCGCAACAAAAAGTGACACCAAACCAAAAGACAAGCCGATCGAATCACTTTCTTTCTTTGCAAACAAAGCTAACGCTGGACTAGAACAAGCCACGGCAAATGGTCTAGCCATTGCCAATGGCATGAATTTAGCCAAAGAATTAGGTGATCTTCCAGGTAATGTCTGTACACCAACTTACCTCGCAGAACAGGCCATTATCATTGGTCAACAATTTGACTCGGTAACCACGACCATTCTCGACGAAGCTGAAATGGCTGAACTCGGCATGGGATCACTATTATCGGTCTCACGAGGCAGCCGCCAACCCGCTAAACTCATCACCATGAACTACCAAGGTGCAGGCGATGAAAAACCTGTCGTCCTAGTCGGTAAAGGCCTGACCTTTGATGCCGGTGGTATCTCACTCAAGCCTGCCGGTGGCATGGATGAAATGAAATATGACATGTGCGGTAGTGCCAGTGTCTTTGGCACCATCATCGCCATTGCAGAATTAAATTTACCGATCAATGTCGTCGCCGTCGTCCCAAGCTCAGAAAACATGCCTGATGGTGATGCCAACAAACCCGGTGATATTGTCACCAGCATGGCCGGTAAAACTATCGAGATCCTAAATACCGACGCCGAGGGTCGCCTGATCCTCTGTGATGCACTCACCTACAGTGAACGCTTTGATCCCGCCATCGTCATCGATATTGCCACACTCACGGGCGCCATCATTGTCGCATTAGGCAGTAGAACCACCGGCCTGATGTCAAATGATCAAGATCTCGCTGATGACTTATTACAAGCCGGTCGTGATAGCGCCGATAAAGCATGGCAATTACCGTTATGGGATGAATACCAAGAGCAACTTGATAGCAACTTTGCTGACATCGCCAATATTGGTGGTAAAGAAGCCGGCAGTGTCACCGCAGCGTGTTTCCTCTCTCGCTTCACTGAACACTACACATGGGCTCACCTTGATATCGCGGGTACGGCATGGAAAAGTGGCGGCAAAGCCAAGGGTGCCACCGGTCGTCCTGTACCAATGTTAGTACAATATTTGTTAAACCGCATTGCCAATAAAGACTAAATTGCCAAGCAATAATGACGCGCATTAGTTTTTACATTCTACAAGGTGAACAAGAACATGCCCGGCAAGTATTTGCTTGCCGGCTGATCGAAAAAGCCTATACCCAAGGCCAGCAGATTTATGTGCACACGGAAAGTGCACAGCAGACCGAACAACTCGACAAATTACTCTGGTCATTCCGAGCAGATAGTTTTGTGCCACACCAAATGATGCATGAACAAGGGTTAGAAGACTGCCCCGTGTTAATTGGCCATGATACTAACCCGCCTCGCCTAATGAATTTATTAATAAATCTAAGCCCACAACATCCGCTATTTTTCAGCCAGTTTGAACGGGTTGCCGAATTCATTAATGACGATAATGACACCAAAACACAAGGCCGAGGACGTTACCGCTTTTATCAACAACGCGGTTACGAACTCGAAAGTCACAAAATATAACCTCAACCATCGTTTGCCCAGCCAACAACCGCCACAACACGGTATAATGGCGAGCTAATTCATGATCTGACGACGCTGACAATATGGAAAAAACCTACAACCCTGACCAAATCGAACAAAGTTGGTACCAGAAATGGGAAAACAATGGCGAATTCTCACCATCAGGGAAAGGCACGCCTTACGCCATCATGTTGCCACCGCCGAATGTCACTGGCAGTCTCCACATGGGTCATGGCTTTAACAATACCATCATGGATACCCTCACTCGATATCATCGGATGAAAGGCGATAATACCTTATGGCAACCCGGTACCGATCATGCGGGTATCGCGACCCAAATGGTTGTCGAACGCCAACTCAATGCCGAAGGCAAAACCCGCCATGACTTAGGCCGTGACAAGTTTATCGATCGCGTTTGGGATTGGAAACAAGAGTCTGGCGATAACATTACCCGCCAATTACGTCGTTTAGGCTCCTCACTCGACTGGTCTCGTGATCGTTTTACCATGGATGAAGGTTTATCAGATTCTGTTCAACATGTCTTCATTCAATTACATAAAGAAGGTTTAATCTATCGCGGCAAACGCCTCGTCAACTGGGATCCAGTACTTCACACTGCTGTCTCAGATTTAGAAGTCTTATCTGAAGAAGAATCAGGCCATCTCTGGCATTTTAAATATCCCTTAACTGATGGCAGCGGTCACCTCACCGTTGCAACAACACGGCCAGAAACCATGCTCGGAGATAGCGCCGTTGCTGTTCACCCAGATGATGAACGCTATCAACACCTGATTGGCAGCACCATCACCTTACCCTTAGTGGGCCGTGAAATCCCCATTATAGCCGATGATTATGTCGATCCTGAATTTGGTACCGGGTGTGTCAAAATCACCCCAGCCCATGATTTTAATGATGCTGAAATGGGCCAGCGACACGACTTAGAAAAAATCAATATTCTCACCATTGATGCTGCCATTAATGACAATGCACCTGAAAAATATCGCGGCCTAGATCGTTATGCCGCACGTAAAGTCATTGTGCAAGATTTCGATCACCTTGGCTTGCTAGACAGCATCAAAGACCATAAATTGATGGTGCCACGTGGTGACCGAAGTGGTGCCGTGATCGAACCATTATTAACCGATCAATGGTATGTCAAAGCTGATGTCTTAGCAGAGCCTGCCGTTAAAGCAGTGCAAGAAGGTAAAATCAAATTTGTACCGGGCAACTGGGACAAAACATTTTATAACTGGATGGATGGCATTCAAGACTGGTGTATATCTCGCCAAATCTGGTGGGGCCACCGTATCCCAGCTTGGTACGATGATGAAGGAAATATCTACGTCGGCCAAGATGAAGCCGCTGTACGACAAGAGAATAATATTGCGGCTGATATCCCATTAAGACAAGATGAAGACGTTTTGGATACTTGGTTTTCATCAGCACTCTGGCCGTTTTCTACCCTTGGCTGGCCAGAAAATACCGATGCCTTAAAAACTTGGTATCCCGGCAGTGTCTTGGTCACCGGTTTCGATATTATCTTCTTCTGGGTCGCCAGAATGATGATGATGGGCTTACATTTCATGGATGACGTACCCTTCAAAGAAGTCTACATTCATGGCCTCGTTCGCGATTCAAATGGGCATAAAATGTCCAAATCAAAAGGTAATGTCCTCGATCCTATTGACATTATTGATGGCATCGACCTTGAATCCTTAGTCAAAAAACGTACTACGGGCATGATGCAACCTGGACTCGCCGCCAAAATTGAAAAAGCAACGCGTAAGGAATTTCCAAAAGGTATCGAGCCACATGGTACTGATGCCCTTCGCTTTACTTTTGCCTCATTAGCCTCCACCGGTCGCGATATCAACTTCGATATGAACCGGATTGGTGGCTACCGTAATTTCTGTAATAAATTATGGAATGCCGCCCGTTACGTCTTAATGAATACCGAAGACCAAGACACCGGTATTGATAATACTGATATTGAACTCAGTCTCGCTGATCGTTGGATACTTTCCCAACTGCAAACCACAGAACAAACCGTCACAGCAGCCATCGACAATTACCGTTTGGATCATGCAGCACAAAGTATCTACGAGTTTATCTGGAACAATTACTGTGATTGGTACTTAGAACTCTCTAAACCGGTACTCACCAGCGACCAAGCCTCTGACGCAGCCAAGCGTGGCACACGACACACCTTAGTCCGAGTACTCGAAGCGGTACTGCGTTTAGCGCATCCCATTATGCCGTTTATTACCGAAGAAATTTGGCAAACAATTTCACCTTTAGCCGGCAAAACTGGCGACAGCATTATGAGCCAGCCTTATCCTGTGTCGGATGACAGTAAAGTGGATGACGCTGCCGTTGCTGAAATGGAATGGCTAATGGCGTTCATTACCGGCGTACGTTCTATACGCTCACAAATGAATATCCCGCCGAAAAAACAATTACCCGTCTTGTTAAAAGACACCGTCGAACTCGACCAGCAACGCTTAACAGCTAATCAAGATTTCCTAAGTCGCTTAGCTAACCTTGAATCAATTACACTATTAGAAGGTGAAGCCCCTCCTGCCGCGACTGCCTTAGTGGGTAAAATGGAAATTTTGATTCCGCTTGAAGGCTTGATTGATAAAGACGCTGAGATTCAACGCCTCGACAAAGAAATAGCTAAGTTAGAAAAAGTGATCAAACAATCATCAGGTAAACTGAGTAATGATAACTATGTTGCAAAAGCCCCTACTGCAGTCGTGCAAAAAGAGCGTGAAAAATTGGCTGAAATGGCACAAACCGTATCGCAATTACAACAACAACGCCAATCGCTAAATTAACTAACTCACAATAAAAAAGCCTAACATCTCGTTAGGCTTTTTATTTCTGAACCTGCATTTATCAAGGCACTGCCTTAATGAATACAGTGTAGGTAAACGCTTATAGTAAGTGAGTACCATGTGTTAATGCAGCACCGGCACGTAATGCAGTTGCAACAAAAACAGTTTCTGACAATTCTTGCTCTGTAGCGCCTGCTTTTTTAGCTGCCGCTTTATGGACTTCTAAGCAATAAGGACATTGCGTTGTTAGGGCAACAGCCAAAGCCATCAACTCTTTATATTTGACAGGAATAGCGCCTTCAGCAAGCGCCGCTTTATCAAGCGCTTGAAACGCAGCGAGTGCTTCAGGTGTATTCTTTTGTAGCGTCGCTAGTTTATCCAGGTTAGACATATCGTACATTCGGATTTCCCCCATCTTTATATTATTTATGAAATTTTTTTAATCTGTTCAGTTAGCTATATACCAACCAACCCTAGCCTATTGGATTGTGACACTAAGATCAAGCCATCTCTACAACAGATAGAAACAAAAAAGCGACATATAAAAATACGCCGCTTTTTAGACAGACTAGACGGTTAAACTAAATCATTAATTCATAACAATAAAACGTTCACACCTCTGGTCTTTATTAACCTAATGCACGATAGGCAATCAAGCCACCTAAAATAAATTTAGCATTGCCATAACCCATCGATCTTAAACTATCAGCAGCCAAAGCACCGCGATTAATCGCATTGCAATAGCACAAAACCATCGTCTCTAGATCAGGAATTTCACCTTCCACCAGCATTTCTAATTTACCGCGACTGATATTCAATGAACCAGGAATATGATCGACATCATGCTCCTGCTTATCACGTATATCTAAAGCAATCGCTCCCTTGGCCATTAAGGAATCGACATGCTCAGGTGAGACTTCCTCAACACGTGCTCGTGCTACATTAGCCATATTTTGGAATTTTTGTGTATAAGCCATTTCCGTTTTGTCTCTCTCAATAAAGATGAATTAATCGCTATTTATCTAGTTGCTGTATGTACTTGCTGAATAGCCGACAACGAATTAAATCCGTCATCTCCAACCTGCCAACAAAAAATCATTGCAACAAAATAAAAACCAGCACGACCTTCTCAAGCAAAATAGCAATGAGCGCCTCGCCCGGCTTATTAGGGAATAACTTTAATCGAAATGACAAAAATGCCTAAAGAAGTAGGTCACATTTTTCTAAATTGTGACAAAAACAAGAGGAAATTAAACAATGAAACGAAAAGTCCGCCTAGAACAGAGAACTTAGAATTTTGAACAGCGTGAAACTTAGTCGGATAACGCTTTATAAGCTATCAAGCCACCATCAATATACTTGGCATTAACATAGCCCATCCCGCGCAGCGTGTCGGCTGACAAAGCACCACGGTTCACAGCATTGCAATAACACAAAATGGTTGTCGCCAAGTCCGGGATTTCACTCTCTACTAACATCTCAAGCTTACCGCGGCTAATATTGATCGATCCTGCAATATGTCCAGCTTTATGTTCTTCACTATCACGAATATCCAACGCCACTGCACCAATATTCAGCAAATCATCCACTTTATCGGACGACACACCTTCAACCCGAGAACAGGCCTTATCCGCTAATTGTTGAAATTTTTCTGTATAAGCCATACCCATTTCTCTTTATTATTTTAGACATTTAATCCGGGTTAAATTCTTGTAGACAACAAAGTCCACCCCTATTACTTAAGCAATATTAACAGTGATACTCAATAATTAACCAGGTTTTTGCTCGCATGACGCACAACTAATGTGAAACCCGTTTATATTCGCGATACTCTGGTAACCAAAACTGCGCTGTTATCGCAGCCCTTAAAGCCTCATCCGTCATTGATTCTGCCAAACCTTGCTCAAAAGCAACTTGGCTAACTGCAAAAGCAATCTCTTTACTCAATTGTCCAATATCGGCCAATTTAGGTAACAAAGCATCCTGTTTGTTGATAGCTGCAGGTGATGCCTTTGCTAATACTTCGCTCGCGACCACCAACATCTCATCACTAATATGGCGAATTTTAGCGGCAACCACAGCCAAGCCAAACCCCGGGAATATATAACTATTATTACATTGCGGAATAATATAACGTTGACCATCATAATTTACCGGTTTAAACGGGCTACCCGTTGCCACAATCGCTTGGCCTTTTGACCAATTAAGCAATTGTTCAGGTGTTGCTTCAATCTGTTTAGACGGATTACTCAACGGCAAAATAATAGGTGCTTCGCATTCGGATAACATCGCTTCAACGATCGACTGCGTGAATAACCCTCCTTGGCCAGACACACCAATCAAAATGGTCGGCTTCGCGAAGCGAACTGTCTCTTCTAGTGATGGGTACAATTCATCCAAATCCCAATCAGCAATATGACTTGGGTCCTTAGACAGTGGAAATTGGAAATCTAAAATAGAGGACATCGATGAGACTAATAAGCCATCTCGGTCAACCATAAAGACTTGGCTTCTCGCCTGTAATTCTGACAGCCCTTCGGCACACATTTGCGTGATGATTTGTTCAGCAATCCCACAACCCGCAGAACCAGCGCCCGCAAACACGACCGTTTGTTGACTCAATGCCGTATTTTGTACTCGACAAGCAGCTAATAAAGTCCCCACTGTCACCACTGCCGTACCTTGAATATCATCATTAAAACAGCAAACCTCATTGCGATAACGATTTAATAGCGGCAAAGCATTGGTCTGATTAAAATCTTCGAACTGCAATAGCACTTGAGGCCAACGGCGCTTCACAGCTTGAATAAATAAATCTAAAAATTCGTCATATTGATCTTGCTCAATTCGTGGATGGTGCCAACCCATATAATGTGGATCATCTAACAAACTCTGATTATTGGTCCCAACATCCAACATAATTGGCAAAGTATAAGCCGGGCTAATCCCACCACAAGCGGTATACAAAGATAATTTACCAATCGGAATTCCCATTCCGCCAATGCCTTGATCGCCCAAACCTAAAATACGGCTGCCATCCGTCACAACAATGACTTTTATATTTTTCTTCGTGACATTCGCTAACATCTCATCAATGTCATGCCGATCGGGGTAAGCAATAAACAAACCGCGCGCACGACGATAAATTTCCGAAAATCGTTCACAAGCATCGCCGACCGTCGGCGTATAGATGATCGGCATCATCTCTTCTATATGCGCATTCACGAGCCGGTAAAATAAGGTTTCATTACTATCTTGCGTGGCACGAAGATAAATATGCTTATTAATCGGCTCATCAAAGCTCGAGTATTGCTGATAAGCACGTTCTACCTGCTGCTCTATTGTTTCGTAGCGCTTCGGCAACAACCCTAGTAACCCAAAGGCTTCACGCTCTTCGCGTGAAAAGGCACACCCTTTATTAAGCAAAGAAATATTAAGTAGTGTTGGTCCAGAATAAGGTAAGAATATCGGCTTTTTTTGTTCCATTTTCTCAGTCATCTTCGCAATTTAATAAACAAAAAAGCCAACATGACGTTGGCTAAAATTAAGTGGGTTCGTGAGAACCAAATTCAAAAAGAAAACGATGTCATAACGCCTAAAAGAAACCCAATTGTAACTGCGCCGCTTCCGACATCATATCCTTCGTCCATGTCGGATCCCAAACAACCTCAACATGCGCTTCACCGACACCTGGTACCGAACCAACCTTCTCTTCGATTTCACCCGGAAAGGTTTGAGCAACGGGACAACCTGGCGCAGTTAACGTCATTTTAATATCAACGACAAACGACTCACTGATATCAATCACATAAATTAAACCCAATTCATAAATATTCACCGGAATCTCAGGATCATAAATCGTTTTTAACATATCGATGACATCTTCTTTTAACTCTGCCACACTTGGTTTAACTAACTGTTCACTCATGATTGCTTACTCTGTTGTCACTTGGCCATCGGCATCACTTTCCATTGCAGAATGCATGGTATGCCATGATAACGTCGCACATTTAACCCGGGCCGGGAACTCCCGAACGCCCCCTAATACTTCTAATTTCCCCAGTGTCGCCATATCAACTTCGCCACCAGTCATTTGCTCATGCATCTGCTGATAAATGGCATCAGCCTCTGCAACCGTTTTGCCCTTCAACGCTTCGGTCATCAATGATGCAGAAGCAACAGAAATCGCACAACCACTGCCCTGAAAACTAACATCTTCAATCACATCACCATTGAGCTTTACATACACCACCAAAGTATCACCACACAATGGGTTATTACCGTGGGCAAGATGATTAGCATCAGCCATATCACGGAAATTACGTGGCTTTTTATTGTGATCCATGATCACCTGTTGATAAAGATCTCTTAAATCAGCACCACTCATTACGCAAATAGCTCCTGTACTTTTTGAATGGCGCCAACTAATGCATCGACTTCATCCATCGTATTATAAAAAGCGAAAGAAGCACGCGCCGTCGCTGGAATACCAAAAAACTGCATTACTGGTTGAGCACAATGATGACCGGTCCGTATTGCGACACCTTGTTGGTCAAAAATCGTCCCAACATCATGTGGATGGACACCATCAATCATAAAAGACAACACACTGGCCTTTTGATCTGATGTTCCAATAATGCGAAGCCCTTCAAGCCCACCGACTTGCGCTGTCGCATACATCAATAATTCATGTTCATAGGCAGCCAATTCTGCGATACCGACAGATTGCATATAATCAATGGCAGCGCCTAGGCCAATCGCACCTGAAATATTAGGCGTACCCGCTTCAAACTTATACGGTAATTCATTGTATAGCGTCTTCTCAAAGCTCACCGACAAAATCATATCGCCGCCGCCTTGCCATGGCACCATCTCTTCTAATATCGCTTGCTTCCCATACAAAGCACCGATACCCGTTGGTGCAAACATCTTATGACCAGAAAACACATAAAAGTCACAATCTAAATCTTGTACATCAGCCGGCATATGCGGGACGGCTTGTGCGCCATCAATTAATACTGGAATGCCCTTGGCATGCGCTTTTTCAGTCATCATTTTAACTGGGTTAATTGTACCCAAGGCATTGGATACCTGACCCACGGCCATGATTTTAGTTTTCGATGTTAATAAATCATCAAAAGTAGTAAGGTCTAACTCGCCCTTCTCCGTCATCGGAATCACAACCAGCTTAGCACCGACTTGATCACACAACATTTGCCAAGGCACAATATTGGCATGATGTTCCATATGACTAATCAAAATCTCATCGCCGGCATGCAACATCGGACGCACAAAACTATGGGCCACTAAATTAATCGCTTCCGTCGCACCGCGAACAAACACAATTTCTTTATCAGATTGCGCACTTACAAAGTCACGGACTTTACTGCGCGCCCCTTCATAAGCATCCGTTGCGCGTTGGCTTAAACGGTGCACACCACGATGGACATTGGCATTATCTTCACGATAATAATCCGCGACCGCATCAATCACTTGTACCGGTTTCTGACTAGTCGCTGCATTATCTAAATACGCTAATGGGAAGCCATATATTTCTTGATCAAGAATAGGAAAATCTTTCCTAATCGCCTGAATATCTAAACCACTCATCAGCTTTTCTCACCGCGCGGTAAACGTTGCTCAATCACTGCCGATAAAGCCTGGCGAATCGTCTCAGAAGGAAGTCGTGCTAAAACATCAACGGCAAAAGCATGCGTTAACAAACTTCTTGCAGTGACGTCATCCAAACCACGTGCCCGCAAGAAAAACAACTGATCCATATCCAACTGGCCCACCGTACTACCATGGCCGCATTTCACATCATCAGCATAAATTTCCATTTCAGGCTTAGTATCAATGGCACAGCCGCGAGATAATAATAAATTGTGATTATATTGATTAGAGTCCGTTTTTTGAGCATCTTGATGCACAATTACTTTGCCGTTAAACACACCATGGCATTCATCATTTAATACGCCTTTATACAATTCATTACTCGTTGTATTTGGCACAAGATGATCGATACGTGTGTGTGTATCAGCATGCTGCTCATCATTAAGCAAATACAAACCATCCATCGTGGTATGAGACTGCTCGCCTTCTAACCGACTATGCACATCATTACGCGACAACTTTCCGCCCAAAGTAATATTCTGGGTATGCCATTGACTACCGGCAGCTTGTTTCGCTGCTAAAGTCGCAATATGAAAAGCCTGATGTGACTCTTGTTGCAATTTATAATGAAACAATTCAGTCTGTTCAGCCAACACCACTTCACTGACTACATTGGTGAAATTAACACCGTCTGTGACACCAACATAATGCTCAACAACGGTCGCTTGTGCATTGACATCCAGTACAATCATATTGCGTAAATGTGTTGCCAAATCTGCTGTGGCACCGCTGTTAATCACTAATAATTCAATTGGCTTGTCGACCACAGTATCCGCAGCGACATGCACCATCACGCCTTCTTTCATCAACAGCGTATTGAGTGCCGTTAAACCCACTTTATCTAAAGCAACTTGTTGACCCAGCTGTTGTTTAACCGAATCTAGAGAGGCTGAAAAAGGACGAACTGTTAGTCCTACAGGTAAGTCATCTAATTGAGACAAGGTAGCTACATACACACCATCGACAATAACAAGGCGATAAGCATCATCCAATAAAGCCAAATCCTCAACTTGTGCAGCATCAACAGTCGACTCAACAGCCTGATGTGTAAAAGGATGTTGAGACAGGTTCCATAAACTGGTGTATTTCCAATCTTCTTGCTTCTTAGCCGGTAAACCCGCAGTCGAAAACTGGGTCAAAGCACGCTGACGCAATGCTTGTAACCAAGGCAAATCTTGACCGGGTAAGTCACTACTCTCTGCCACAGTGGCAAAGGGCGTCGCTAATTCATTTAACTGTTTCATGCGGCCGGACCTTCAGCATGCACCCAGCTATAGCCTTTTGACTCTAGTTCTTTCGCCAATTCTTTATCACCTGATTTCACAATCTGACCATCCGATAAAACATGGACAAAATCCGGCACAATATAATCGAGTAGACGTTGATAATGCGTAATCATCACAATAGAGCGATCAGCTGAACGTAGCGCATTAACCCCTTCAGAAACAGTTTTCAAAGCATCAATGTCCAAGCCAGAATCTGTTTCATCTAAAATGGCTAAAGTTGGCTCTAATAAGGCCATCTGCAAAATTTCATTGCGTTTTTTCTCACCACCCGAAAAACCTTCATTCACGCCACGATACATAAAATCTTCATCCATCTTGACGAGCTTCAACTTCTCTCTGACCAAGGTCAAAAAGTCCATCGCATCTAACTCTTCCAACCCTTGATGTGTACGGACTGCATTTAACGCCGCTTTCAATAAATAGATATTACTGACACCTGGAATTTCAACCGGGTATTGAAAAGCTAAAAACACACCACGACGCGCACGCTCTTCTGCTTCTAACGCTAATAAGTCTTCATCTTGAAACGTGACAGAACCTTGCGTGATTTCATAACCATCACGTCCAGCCAACACATTGGATAAAGTACTTTTACCTGCGCCATTCGGGCCCATAATCGCATGTACTTCGCCCGGTTTAACGGTCAAGTTAATCCCTTTAAGGATATCTTTACCATCAACGCTGGCATGGAGGTTTTTAATTTCTAACATGTTTTATCTCTTTAAATAAATTTCGTCTATAAACGGAACAGCAACCTAGTCGGCGATAAGTTAGCCGACAGAGCCTTCGAGTGATAAGCCCAATAAGTTTTGTGCTTCAACCGCAAATTCCATCGGTAACTGATGAATTACTTCTTTACAAAAACCATTTACAATCATCGACACGGCATCTTCAAGATCCATCCCACGCTGTTTACAATAGAACAACTGATCTTCACTGATTTTTGACGTCGACGCTTCATGTTCGACTTGTGCCGTCGGATTCTTCACTTCTATATAAGGGAAAGTGTGTGCCGCACAGGTATCGCCCATTAATAAAGAATCACATTCGGTATAATTCCGTGCATTCTCTGCATTAGGCCCAATACGGACCAAACCACGATAGGCATTTGACGAACGTCCCGCCGAAATTCCTTTTGAAATAATCGTCGAGGTCGTATTTTTACCCAAATGAATCATCTTAGTCCCGGTATCCGCTTGCTGCATATTATTAGTGACGGCAACGGAATAAAACTCACCCGTCGAATTATCTCCTTGTAATATCACGCTCGGGTATTTCCACGTAATCGCCGAACCTGTTTCAACTTGTGTCCAAGACACTTTTGAACTCTCTCCACGACAAGCAGCGCGTTTCGTCACAAAGTTATAAATACCACCTTTGCCATTTTCATCACCCGGGTACCAATTCTGTACTGTTGAGTATTTAATCTCGGCACGATCCATTGCCACCAATTCAACCACCGCAGCATGCAATTGATTTTCATCACGCATCGGTGCAGTACAGCCTTCCAAATAACTCACATGCGAATCATCATCAGCAATAATCAATGTCCGCTCAAACTGTCCTGTATTCGCAGCATTAATCCGGAAATAGGTCGACAGTTCCATCGGGCAACGAACGCCTTTCGGAATATAAACAAATGAGCCATCACTAAACACGGCTGAATTCAATGCCGCATAATAATTATCACGGTATGACACCACACTACCGAGATACTTTTTCAGTAATTCAGGGTGTTGTTTAACCGCTTTCGAAAACGGCATAAACAAAATGCCTTCTTCGGCCAATTTATCTTGGAATGTATTCGCCACAGAGACACTATCAAATACTGCATCAACCGCCACGCCCGCTAAACGAGCCCGCTCTTCCAAAGGCACACCCAATTTCTCATAGGTACGTAACAACTCAGGATCAACTTCATCCAAGCTTTTTGGCCCATCTTTTTTATCTTTCGGCGCAGAATAATAACTGATCGCCTGATAATCAATTTCTGGATAGTTGACATGCGCCCATTCCGGCGTCTCTAATGTTAGCCAGTGACGATACGCTTCCAACCGCCACTCTAATAAGAATTCAGGTTCGCCTTTAATGCGAGAAATCTCACGAACCGTCTCTTCGCTTAAACCTGGCGGCAAACTATCGGACTCAATCTCCGTCACAAAGCCAGCTGAATACTCACTCGGTACGAACTCTTCTATTTGTTGTTTTTGTTCAGCCATGGATCTCACCATCCTGTTTTGTCGCTGTATCTCTCTGCTGTGCAGAAGGATAAAAATGAATCGGGCTCACACCATTAACATGGGTTTGTTGCACCAACATATCGGATAACTTCACTTCGTCTAACGCGTGATACACAGCACTGTTAATCCGTTCCCAGTTGGTTTGCACAACACAATGTACTTCTTGGTCACAATGACTTTCTTCACTAACACATTCTGTCAAAGCTATCGGTCCCTCAATGGCAGTAATGACTTCAGCAATTGAAATCACATTTGCTGCTTTAGCCAAACTATAACCGCCATGAACACCCCGTTCAGAGTTTAATAAACCGCTCTGAGATAACGCCTTAAGCACTTTTCTCACTGTCGGCAATGGCACACGAACAGCATCCGCTAAAGTATGTGCATTGTGGTGTAACCTTGTATTTTCAGCCAGGTAACTCATCAAGACGATACCGTAATCTGTCAATTTTCCCATGCGTAACATGTCAGGCCCTCCTAATATGAGACCATTATAGTCCCAATTAGGTCATTAACCAAGTTGCAGGCAGGGTTATTTCTCAACCAACTTTGTGAGAGAATAGCCGCGATGAACTTTTTGCCTTGTTGCCTGACTAAGCAACACACCATATTAAATTATCATTTACATAACCTAGGGAAGCTTCCACATGAAACTCAAAACGCTCGTACTTTTGCCATTATTATTAGCGGCGCCGACCATCGTTAGTGCAGCTGACGTCAAAACGGACAAACAAAAACTGAGCTACATCTTTGGCGTACAAGTTGGTCAAGGTCTTAAAGCAGAAGGCATTGAATTAGAAATGGATGCTTTTTCAGCCGGCATCACAGATATGATGGAAGGCAATAAGCCAAAAATTGATCAAGCGACTGCTCAAAAACTAGTCCAAGACTATCAACAGAAAAAACAAGCTAAAATGGCAGAAACAGCGGCCAAAAAACAAAAACAAGCCGATGCTTTCCTTGCTAAAAATGCCAAAGAAAAAGGCGTTGTCGTCACAGCAACCGGCTTGCAATACAAAGTCCTTGAACAAGGCAAAGGCAAATCACCTACATCGGAAGACAAAGTCGTTGCTCATTACACTGGCAAGTTATTAGACGGTACTGTATTTGATAGCTCTGTTGAACGTGGCGAACCCGCCACCTTCCCAGTCTCTGGTGTGATCAAAGGTTGGCAAGAAGCCTTACCAATGATGAAAGAAGGTGCCAAATGGCAATTAGTGATTCCTGCTAACCTCGCCTACGGCGACCGCGGTATCGGTAACATCATTGGTCCAAACGAAACATTAATGTTTGATATTGAATTAGTATCAATCGAAACGGCTGACGCGACAAAAGCCATCAAAAAATAATCTCGAACACAGCAATTAAAAAGGCCATATCTATTTTAGATATGGCCTTTTTGTTTCTAACGTATTAAAAAATAAGCATCAATTTACAATCAAGCTGGTTGCCCCTTGATTTTCGTAGTTAGCTTAAACAGCTGTCATCGAAATAGTAACCGGTGTCGCATTAGTAATATTGTCACTAACAGGACATCTGGCTTCGACGGCTGCTAGCAACTGGGCAATTTGATCAGCTGATGCACTACTTTTGACTTCAATTCCGATCGCGATTTCTTGGTAGCCCGCGCGAACACTCATATCCGCACCTGAAAATTTTGAAGGATCCAACTTACCCGTGATATTGATTTCAGTACCGTCAACGGGAATACCCATTTCATTTGCAATAAAGAAGGTCATAAAATTTAAGCAACCACCGTGTGCAGCAAGAATAAAATCTAAGGGGTTCGGTGCACCATTTGTACCACCTAACTCTTCAGGCTCGTCCATGAATATTTTAAAAGCATTGGCACTTGTAACACTATGCGCCATTGATTCACCGACTGTTTTGACCTTTCCGACATAAGATGCTGACATGGTTATCTCCTCAGATATTAAAAGCAATAAAATTACTTGAACATCGACAGTACGCTTAAAGAAGCAGGCAATATATAGGTAATAGTACGGACATAAATGATGCGATAAAACGAACAAAATCAGTAACTTCCTGTTCTGTTCCTGAGCACTCGATTTACGAAGCGACAAGCGATATAGCATCCCCAAAATCAAAAGAAATGCTAGGTTTATTTTTCGCCTTTCGAGCTACCCCAGAATGACCTTTCATCAATCACCTTATTCCTATTCGTTTATCTTTAAATTATGCAGGAATTTATTGCTCAGAATGATATGGACTCGCAGTCGGTGGCTGAGCATTTCCATTATGGTATGATAAAAATAAGAACTTGAACCTCACTGGCCAGATTCAGATGGCGGGATAATCCATAGCCTTACAAATTGATAGCCCTGACTGATGACAGCCTAGATATAGGACTTTTATTAACTAGGTTAAAGAATCTGGCATAAAGGCGATAGGGTGAGTAATGTGAAGTTCGTTTATTCTTCAATATCAAATAAACGTTATAAGCAGCTTCGTTCTTTGAATCATATTGCTGTTCAAAGCGTTGTGTTTATAGCGGGTGCAGGCACTTCCTGTTTAATTATGATTTTAAGCACGATTCTATTTAGCCGCTGGGATCTCGCTGCGATCTTTTTACTCGGGCTTGCTCTGACCGCCGTAATCATTATCGCACCAATCCTATTGAATCTTGCATTAGCCACCATTATAAAACGGATAAAATTTGCTAAGCTTTATAAAAAAGCTTCCAAAAATTCAAGGGGTTAACTAGCTTGGTTGTTATATTCATCCCTTCTCCTATCCCCCATGCGTTGATGATTTAGGGGACGGCAGCCTTCCAAGGTTCAGGCCGTAAACCCTGACCAGTATTGAAATAGTGTGTCTATTGACGCTTAGTTTAATTAATTAATCAAGCAAACCATCCAAACCCGTTTCTAATTGAGACAGGGTCATCATACCGCTAAGAATGCTATTTACATCCAATCCTAGTTTTTGCCATTCATTTTTAGGAAATGTCTCTAATAACACTTCTTCACCTTCATCGCTGTAGCTAGATTGACTCACATAACGTGCAACGTGAACAGCACAAGCTGACAGTGACAGCTGGCTATATGTCAGCGGTTCCCCAGATTTTTCTACAGTACTAATTAATTCTTCAGGGAATTGCCATTGGCGACATAACTCTGCACACGCCTCATGGCTGGTAAAACCAAGATATTGGCGTTCGCTATCAAGACGATTTTGACCTTGATACACTGCCTCAGTGATATCACTGGCAGCATCAGGTTCACCCAGGTGGACCAATATCGTACCTAGGTCATAGATCAAGCCAGCCGTAAAAATCATCTCGCTATGGCCTAATTGAGCCTCTTCAGCAATCCATTTAGCATAAGTGGCCGTGCGATAACTATCTTGCCAAAAATCGTTAAGGTCTATATTTGGTAAATGAGGCAATGACTCGGCTAGCCCAGTGACTATCACTAATCTACGTATTTCTTGCATGCCCAAAATAGTCAAAGCGTCTTGAATAGAGCTCACTCTTTTCCTCAAGCCAAAATGAGCAGAGTTAACATTCCGCAAGACTTTAATCGCCAGGACCTGCTCTTTTTCAATATTGCTGGCCACTGCTTTGAAGTCAATATCAGGATCGTTCACTTGCTCTAATAATGTTTTTACAACGTCAGGTACACGTGGGATGTCGTCGATATGACTAAAGAGTCGCTCTAGCGCTGGTTGCATAGTAGTAAGGTGTCCTATGTGAGTATCAGTTTTGTATCAAGGCCTTACTATAGCCAAATATAACTGTATAAGAATTGAACTGAATCAAAGAACAGTCAGATTAATAAATAACACATCAGAAAATGAACTTATTCCAGCAACAATCCATATAACTTCTCCCAATCAAAATACGGGCCAGGATCCGTCTTGCGGCCAGGCGAAATTTGGTTATGCCCTTTTAACTGCGCTTTGGTAATCAAGGGATAAGTTTCACATAACAACAAGACAAGATCGGCTAGCTGTTCATACTGCGCGGCCTCAAAATACTGGTCATCACACCCTTCTAACTCGATGCCTATCGTAAAGTCATTGCAACGTTCACGCCCCTCCCAATTCGATTTGCCAGCATGCCAAGCTCTTTGCTCAAATGGCACATACTGCACTACTTCGCCATCACGTCGAATCAGCACATGCGCAGAGACTTCCATACCCTTAATCTGCTCAAAATAAGGATGCGCTTTGGGATCAAGTTGGTTCATAAATAAATCATCAATCCAGCCCCCACCAAACTCACCCGGTGGCAAACTAATATTATGGATTACAACACCACTAATATCAGTGTCATCAGGTCTCGCATCTTGATTCGGCGAGCAGCGATAAGCTACACCATCAATCAAGCCTGTCTGTTGTTCCAGCTTCATATCCATCCCAACCTTAAAATCACATTACCAACAGGACAAAATCGTAATAAAGATAGAAAATTGTGTCACCAACCGTTACCCTTCTTTATTTGACTATTATCGACACCATCATGACACTTAAGAATACTGTCCCTGCTGACCTCATCTCTTCACAAGTCAAATTAGCACTTGAAGAAGACATTGGTCAACACGATCTCACTGCCGATCTTATTCCCTTAGCAACACTCGCCACCGCAACGATTCTAAACCGTGAACCGGCTACCTTATGTGGTCAAGCATGGGCCAACGAAGTGTTTAAACAAGTTGACCCTAGCATTACGATAGAGTGGCATTTTAACGACGGTGACGCCCTGCCTACAGACAGTATCATTTGTACATTAACCGGGCCTGCCCGAACATTACTGACCGGTGAACGTACCGCGATGAATTTCTTACAAACTTTGTCGGCTACTTCAACATTATGCCAACGTTACGCACAAGCAGTACGAGGCATTAACGTTCAAGTCCTTGATACCCGAAAAACCATTCCAGGTTTCCGCCTAGCTCAAAAATATGCCGTGCGTTGCGGTGACTGCTATAACCACCGAATCGGCCTTTATGATGGCATTTTAATCAAAGAGAACCACATCAATGCGGCTGGATCCGTCAGCGCTGCTATCGATCTCGCCCACCAACTCCACCCCAGCATTCCGGTCGAAGTGGAAGTCGAGAACTTTACAGAAATGGAACAAGCTTTAGCTGGTAAAGCCGACATTATCCTACTTGATAATTTTGATATTCCTGCTTTAATAAAAGCCGTCAAACTCAATCAAGGTCAAGCCAAGTTAGAAGCCTCGGGCAACGTTAACCTCGACACTGTAAGCGCTATTGCAGAAACCGGCGTTGATCGCATTTCTGTCGGCGGCCTAACCAAAGACATTAAAGCCATCGATCTGTCTATGCGATTTATTTAGCCAGATTGCTGATGGCTGACATCAGTCATCACCGCTAGCTCACGCATCACCGCCGTCGCATAACAACCTGATGGTAAAAAGAAACGTAAGCTTAACTGATCACCCTCTAAAAACTGCCACTCAAAATCTTGCGGAAATAACCGCAAAGCACGACGAGATTGCTCAAGCCCCGCACGTTCCAACCCCGCTTGCCAATCTTGCCATTCTGACAATGCAGCCTGTTCCAAAGCCAAGCACTCACCTGACACAATGGCTCGGCCTCTACCCCACATTGGGCCTGTCGGATGAATATCCATCGTGTCTAATCGGGGTTGTATCGTTGCATCTTCTTGTTCAACATGAAATACACTGCCTTTCGTACCAGACAACAACATCACATCGCCCTGTAAATGACGGTTCCAATTCGATTGTTGTAACCGCTCATTCAACACCAAGTTAAACAGCCAAGACCGCGCGGCCGATAAATAAATACTTTTCTGGTTTCTTTTCTTCGGCGCTCTGCCAGTCGCAAACCAATGATCAGCACGGGCTAAATTATTACCATTATGGCCAAAGCGTTGTTCAGCAAAATAATTCGGTACACCATGCTGTTGAATCGCTTCAAGGGAATGTTGCCAAAGCGCTTTGTCGCCCAGACAATCAGTTAACCGCAATAAAAACCAATTCCCTTCCAGCACACCACGCTTTAATTTTTTACCATGGCGTGTTTGTTGAACAATCTCTATGCCCTCTTGCTCGAACTGGGACCAATCTGGTTCAACCTTGCCTTCTGTTTTAATACTAAACCATTGCATCGTCACAGCATGGCGATCTTTCATCCCCGCATAGCCAATATCAACCGGCGGCACTTGAGCAAATTCTGCCAATAGCTTAGCCACCCAATCGGTATTCATACCGCGCTTACGAATCTGCAACCAAACATGACCGCCCTCACCATCGGGCTCAAAAGGCAGTTTTTCATCTACTTGGAAATAATCAACTTGCTCACGAATCGACGCGCTGCAAACAGTCGCCGACGGATTAAGTCGCGCTAGGGCCGAAAAATCAAAGTCACGCAAGTGAGATTAATCTACAGCAACAAGTAAAGCCACAGCGTGGGCAGCAATACCCTCTTTACGACCTGTAAACCCCAACATTTCTGTTGTCGTTGCTTTTACATTCATTGCCGAAATAGATATCGCACAATCAGCCGCCAAATTTTCTCGCATCGATGGAATAAACGGCGCTAATGTCGGCGCCTGTGCAACCACAGTGCTATCAACATTGGCAATTTTCCAGCCGTTTGCATATAGATCTTTCACCACACGCCTTAGCAAAACGCGACTATCAATATTTTTAAACCCATCGTCTGTATCGGGAAAGTGATGACCAATATCCCATAGACCCGCCGCACCTAGTAAGGCATCACAGATCGCATGAATCAACACATCACCATCAGAGTGCGCTTCTAAACCATGACTATGCGGCACAGAAATACCACCAAGGATTAGTGCGCTGCCTTCACAAAAACGATGTACATCATAACCATGTCCAATTCGCATTAGTGCTCTCCTTGTTGTTGCAAAAACCAAGATGCCAAGGCTAAATCCTGTGGCACAGTAATCTTAATATTATCACTATGGCCTTCAACCATCATCGGTTTTACACCCATCAATTCAATGGCACTAGCTTCATCTGTCACTGGAAAATGTTGTTCAATCGCCATCTCTAATGCTGACTTTAACTGGCGTAAATGAAACATCTGTGGCGTCGCCGCCCGCCATAAATTACGCCGATCAACGGTCTCAGTGATGACATTACCTAAACCCGTTCGTTTAACGGTATCGTTAACTGGAATGCCTAAAATACCACCCACATCATGCTCGGATAACGAAGTTAACATCTGGTCAACATCTGTCAATCTCAGACAAGGTCGCGCCGCATCATGGACTAATACCCAAGGATCATCGTCAACAAGATCTGACAGTGCCGATAAGGCATTCAAAACAGAATCCGCTCGCTGTGCCCCACCCTCTACAACATGCAATGGGCAGTTTAGAGACAATGACAAACTAGGCCACCAGGTATCTTCCGGTGAAATCGCCACAATAATACCTGCGATTTGAGCATGTGAAGCCAGACGTTGCAAGGTATATTCAATCACCGTCTTATCGTCTAGTTGAAGATATTGCTTTGGTCGGTCAGCTTGCATCCGCTCACCAATCCCCGCCGCCGGCACCACGGCCCAAAAACGTAAACTAGTCATCTGATTCTTCAATGATTTGGAAAAATGTTTCATCTTCCTTAATCATGCCCAATTCACTGCGTGCCCGTTCTTCAATGGCACCCAAGCCACTTTTTAGATCCTGAACCTCAGCAGCCAATACTTGATTACGTTCCTCAAGCTTCTCATTAGCAGCCCGTTGTATTTCAACAGAACGATGTAAATGCATCGCCGATGGTAATCCCGCATGACTAAACCACAAACGATATTGCAATAACACCAAGATCACCGTCAGCAGGATCATTATCGGCTTCATGCGCTATACTCGTTACCATTCAAAATACATGTTTTTAGTGCTGCTAATCGTCTCATTGGCAAGGCGTCCTTTTCAAGTAATAGTCGTGCTATTGCTGAAAATAATAACGCAGTCCAATGTGACGAGTAGTTGTGATAAAAATATGTACTTTGACTGATCACGCGTATTCTTTAACCTGCTTGGTTAAAAGCCTTCATACCAGGATAACTGGCAGCATCGCCTAGTTCTTCTTCAATACGAATCAACTGATTGTATTTCGCAATCCGATCAGAACGTGACAAAGAACCAGTCTTAATCTGACCGGCATTTGTAGCCACTGCTAAATCAGCAATCGTCGTATCTTCAGTCTCACCACTACGATGTGATACTACTGCGGTATAACCGGCATTTTTAGCCATATCAATCGCCGCTAATGTCTCGGTCAACGTACCAATCTGATTTACCTTAATCAAAATAGAATTGGCAACACCTTGCTCAATACCTTGTGCCAATATTTTTGTATTGGTTACAAATAAATCATCACCGACCAATTGAACTTTATCGCCTGTACGATCAGTCAATAATTTCCAACCCGCCCAATCATTTTCATCCATACCATCTTCAATACTGATAATCGGGTATTGCTCAACCCAGTCTGCTAATAAATCAACAAACTCAGCCGAACTCAAAGAACGGTTTTCCGATGCTAAGACATACTGGCCATCTTTATAAAACTCTGAACTCGCGGCATCAATGGCAATCATGATGTCTTTGCCTGCTTCGTAGCCAGCATTAGAGATCGCAGTCAAAATCACTTCAATCGCTGCTTCATTAGAAGCCAAATCCGGTGCGAAACCACCCTCATCACCAACAGCCGTATTCATCCCTTGATCAATCAATACTTTTTTCAAGGCATGGAAGATTTCAGCACCATAACGAATCGCTTCTGTAATGCTGCTCGCGCCGACGGGCACAATCATAAATTCTTGTAGGTCGATACTGTTATCAGCATGTGAACCACCGTTAATGATATTCATCATCGGTACTGGCATCACATTCGCATTCTCGCCACCGAGAGAACGATACAAAGACACACCGGCATCATTAGCTGCAGCACGAGCCGCTGCCATTGAAACAGCCAGTAAGGCATTTGCACCTAAACGCGCTTTATTCTCAGTGCCATCTAAAGCAATCATTTTTTCATCAATGGCTTGTTGATCTGTAACATCCATACCCAACACAGCATCACGCAACTCACCCGACACAGCAGCAACTGCATTTAAAACGCCTTTGCCTAAGTAACGAGATTTATCACCGTCACGCAGTTCGACGGCTTCTCTTTGGCCTGTCGATGCACCAGACGGCACAGCAGCCCGACCCATCACGCCATTGTCTAGAATCACATCCGCTTCTACGGTTGGGTTACCACGTGAATCAACGATCTCACGACCTATAACATCAATAATCTTACTCAAAATACTCTCCAATAAATTACTTTAATATATCTACTTAAGGTACTGATTAATAAATTATAAACTAAATCAAATCATCTTCAATAAAGGGGTGTTTCTTAACAGTACTATCAATCGCCATTAAGGTTGTTAATAATGCTTCCATTCGTGCTAGCGGCCATGAATTCGCACCATCACTCAGCGCTTTTTCTGGTTCAGGATGGGTTTCCATAAACACACCAGCTACACCGACAGCAACAGCTGCACGGGCTAATACCGGCACAAACTCACGCTGGCCACCTGAGGTGCCACCTTGGCCGCCAGGTTGCTGTACAGAATGCGTGGCATCAAACACCACTGGACAATCCATTGCACGCATCACAGGCAAACCACGCATGTCTGATACTAAGGTGTTATAACCAAATGACGTACCACGATCACATAACATGATCTGTTGATTACCTGTCGACTTGGCTTTTTCAGCCACATGAGTCATATCCCAAGGCGCTAGAAATTGGCCTTTTTTAATATTAACCGGTAAGCCTTGCTCAGCCACTTTCAAAATAAAGTTAGTTTGACGACACAAGAAAGCCGGCGTTTGTAAGACATCAACCACACTGGCAACTTCTGCCAACGGCGTATCTTCATGCACATCGGTCAACACCGGGATGCCATATTCTTTTTTTACTTTTTCTAAGATCGCAAGGCCCTTTTCTAAGCCTGGGCCACGATAACTCTTAGTAGACGTTCGGTTCGCTTTATCAAATGACGACTTATAGATAAAAGGAATGCCTAGCTTATCGGTCAATTCTTTCAAACGACCCGCTACATCCATGGTCATTTGTTCACTTTCAATCACACACGTACCTGCAATCAAAAACAGCGGCTGTTGCCCACCGACTTCATGGCCACATAACTGCATTATTGTTCTCCTCTTTTGGCTTTATTTGTTTTAGCCGCATTAATAAAACCATTAAACAAGGGGTGACCATGTCTAGGCGTAGACTTAAATTCAGGGTGAGACTGACAAGCGACAAACCAAGGATGACCAGGGATTTCTATCACTTCAACTAGATTCTTATCTATCGACATACCTGAGAACCGCAAACCAGCGTCTTCTAGTGCTTGTTTGTAATTATTATTAAACTCATAACGATGACGATGCCGTTCAACGACTTCAGTTTGACCGTAAACTTGATGAGCCAAACTCCCTTCATCAACAACACAAGGGTAACTACCCAAACGCATCGTGCCGCCTAAATCAGAGTCACGATCACGTAGTTCAACACTGCCATCTTCTTTTTGCCATTCGGTAATAAGGCCAATGACTGGATGGGGCGTCGCACTATCGAATTCAGTACTATGTGCACCGGCTAACGCTGCTTTATTGCGGGCGTATTCAATCACCGCTACTTGCATACCTAAACAGATACCTAGATAAGGTATCTGGTTTTCACGCGCATATTGTGCCGCTTTTACCATCCCTTCAACACCACGCTCACCAAAACCACCAGGGACCAATATCGCATCCATATCTGCTATACACGCGGGTCCAACCTGCTCTATGGTTTCAGAATCAACATAATGCACATTCACTTTAGTACGGGTATGAATGCTGGTATGGATTAATGATTCTGACAGCGACTTATAAGCCTCCGTCAAATCCATATATTTACCCACCATGGCGATATTGACTTCACCTTGCGGGTCATTGAAATTATCAACCACTTGCTGCCATTCGCTCAAATCAGCCGGTTTAGCATCCAATTGTAATTGCTTAACCACAATGTCATCCAGACCTTGGCGATGTAGCTCCATCGGGATCTTATAAATACTATCGACATCAACAGCCGAAATAACTGATTTTTCTGGCACATTGGTGAACAATGAAATTTTACGACGTTCTGCATCAGGTAAAGGTCTATCCATTCGACACAATAAAATATCGGGTTGAATACCAATAGTACGCAGCTCTTTGACTGAATGCTGTGTCGGTTTAGTCTTTATTTCTCCTGCTGAAGGAATATAAGGCACTAAAGTCAGATGAAGAAATAAGGCATTATCTCGGCCCAGTAATGTACCCATTTGTCTTATTGTTTCAAGGAAAGGTAGTGACTCAATATCACCGACCGTACCGCCAATCTCAATCAATGCCACATCAGCATCCCCGGCACCTTCATAAATGCAGCGCTTAATCTCATCCGTAATATGCGGAATCACTTGCACCGTATTGCCTAAGTATTCACCCCGACGCTCTTTACGGATAACATTCTCATAGATTTGACCCGTCGTATGATTATTACTCCGTGTCATCTTGGCATCAATAAAACGTTCGTAATGGCCTAAGTCTAAATCAGTCTCCGCACCATCTTCAGTGACAAAGACCTCACCATGCTGCAAGGGACTCATCGTACCCGGATCAACATTAATGTAAGGATCAAGTTTAACCAAGGTGACTTTCAGACCGCGCGCTTCCAAAATCGCGGCCAGTGAAGCAGCCGCAATTCCTTTACCCAAGGACGACACAACACCACCAGTGACAAATATAAATTTAGACATAGTTTGGAGAGTTCAAATTAAACGGCATCACCAGAATAGTGTTGCTCAAATTGGCTACATATAATATACAATTTATGCATTTTTCTCAATGAAAGTCTGCGTTTTCACCGTGTTTTTATTAGCGGTAAATAACCTTTCTGGTCTGATGACAAAACACATTGTTCACTAAAGCCATAACCCACAACAGCCAGCAATTCATCCCCAGAAAACAGTAACGGAATGCGGTTACGTTCCCAAGGTGGAATCGCCCACTCCTGATACAACTGCTTAAGACTTTTATGATGGCCATGACCGACTAGTTGAATCGCTTCACTGCCTTGTCGAAACCCAAGCCTCAAACCCTGCTTAAATATCGCATCACTGATACCCACTTTATCGGCGTCAAGCCATGTGAGCTCGCGGCCATCCGCCAACAACACGGTTTCTGGCCCAAAGCATAAATGTTGTTCAGCCTTATCTTGCGCCAATTCAGGCCATAAAAAATACAACGTATCTCGGTATCGCCTCACTTCGACATTCGCCCAAGTCACTAGTGGCATTTTATCCTCAGCGGCCAAACACAGTTCATTTAGAATACGTTCCAACATCACGGCCGATGGCATCGCCAAACCCAGCTCAGTCAAAACAGTGCGAATCACATTACGCGCCCGTGCAGGCGACAGGCCCAATAAAGCCTGAACCGATAACTGTCGCACTGACACATCAACACCCATTGTCTGCAAATCTAGCGCGGCCAGTTCTGACAACAACACATCCGCTTCTGCACAATAAGAAGCACTTCGGCTCAAGGATTTAGCAGCACTCGGCCAACGTGCGACAACGGAAGGTAATACATTTTTTCGGAGATAATTCCGATTAAGCTTGGTATCTGCATTACTCGGGTCTTCCACCCAAGCCAGTGCATGTCTTTCAGCATAAGCCTCTATTGCAGCCTGACTAATGGCTAACAGAGGCCGTACGACCTGCTTACCTTCTAGCGAAAACGCAGCGGCCATTGCTGACAGTCCTTTAACGCCCGCACCTCTCAGTAATTGCAATAATAAGGTCTCAGCTTGGTCTTCTTGATGTTGCGCTGTTAAAACAACATCCCCAGCGGGCACGGTGTCAGCAATCGCTTGATAACGTGCATTACGCGCTGCCGCTTCTAAACCTAGTTGAGGAATATCATTAACGGCAACGCGGACACAATGGAAATCAATCTTCAAATCACCGGCAATTTGCTGGCAATGTTTTGCCCAATGCTGAGAATCGGCTTGTAAGCCATGATCAATATGAATCGCGTGAATCCATGACGAATCAATCTGGTCCGACGATGCTAATAAGTGTAATAAGACATGGGAGTCGACACCACCACTATAGGCAACCCAAAGTGCCCGTTCAGAATAATCAGCTACGATCTGCTCAGCAATTAAAGACAGATCATCCGTCACAATTAAGGTTTAGCCTTCAAACTCACCGTAGCCCAGTAAACGCGCTTGGCGTTGCATCAATAAGTCTTCCATTGATAACCGTTCTAAATCAGACAAACGCACCTCAATTGCACTTTTAACCCGTTGCGCCATTTCATCAATATCGCGATGCGCCCCACCTAGAGGTTCAGGAATCACGCTATCAACCAGACCTGAGTCTTTCAAACGTTCAGACGTCACACCCAAGGTAGCGGCTGCATCAGGGGCTTTTTCAACACTCTTCCACAAGATAGAAGCACAGCCTTCTGGCGAAATCACCGAATAAATACTGTATTCCAACATCATCAAATGATCGGCCACACCAACAGCCAATGCACCACCAGAACCACCTTCACCAATCACCGTACTGATAATGGGTGTTTTTAATTGCGCCATTTCAAACAAGTTACGGGCAATCGCCTCACTTTGGCCTCGTTCTTCAGCATCGATACCGGGATAGGCTCCTGGCGTATCTATAAACGTCAACACTGGTAAGCCAAAACGCTCTGCCATTTTCATCACACGTAATGCTTTACGATAACCTTCTGGTCTTGGCATACCAAAATTACGGGCGACTTTTTCACGAGTATCACGGCCTTTTTGATGACCAATCACCACGACTGAACGACCATTTAAACGGCCAATTCCTGTCACAAGCGCCTGATCATCAGCATAAAGACGATCACCATGTAGCTCTTCAAAGTCAGTAATAATGCGGTGAATATAATCTAATGTATAAGGACGCTGTGGATGACGCGCCATTTGTGTCACTTGCCAAGGCGTTAAATTAGCAAAAATAGAACGCGTCATCTCGACCGTTTTATCCTGAAGCTTTTGAATTTCCTCAGTGATATTAAGATCTTCACTATCACTACTCATATAGCGCAACTCGTCGATCTTTGCTTCTAATTCAGCAATAGGTTGCTCATAATCAAGGAAATTTTGTTGCATCGGTGCTTACCCTAAAAAATCAAATAGTCTGGAATTATACACGTGCCACACGGAAAAAGAGCTAGCCGATGATTAATTCACTTTCTTCATCAGACGCTTCTTTCTTACCCATTCGAATCGCCAAATTCAAATCATTCTTTGAATCCGCATTAAGTAGCGCTTCTTCTTGCGTTATTTTACCCTGACGGTACAAGGTTAACAAAGCCTGATCAAACGTGACCGTACCATCGTCTGTACTCTCTTTCATCGCCTCTTTAATGTCCCCAATATGACCTTTCAAGATCAACTCTTTGACATAGGGTGAGTTCAACATTATCTCAACAGCAGGAATCCGGTTACCGTCGATACTCGGAATTAGCCGCTGCGACACAATGGCACGTAAATTCAGTGATAAATCCATCTGCAACTGACGGTGCGCAACTTCAGGGAAAAAATTCAGAATGCGATCCATTGTTTGATTGGCATTATTCGAATGCAATGTTGCCAGACACAGATGACCCGTTTCAGCATAAGCAATCGCATGCTTCATCGTCTCCATATCACGAATTTCACCAATTAAAATAACATCCGGTGCCTCGCGTAACGCATTCTTTAAAGCATTTTCGTAAGTTAAGGTATCAATACCCACCTCACGTTGCTGCACAATTGAGCGCGCGTGGTTATGAATAAACTCAAGTGGGTCTTCAATGGTTAAGATATGCGAGTTAGAATTGCGGTTACGGTGTCCAATCATGGCTGCTAATGTCGTTGACTTACCCGATCCGGTGGCACCAACCACCAGCACCAAACCTCGCTTTTCCATAATAATATCACCCAAAACGAGGGGTAAGTTCATTTCTTCAAAACGTGGAATCACAGAATTAATGTAACGTATGACAATCGACGCTTCGCCTCGTTGGCGAAAAACATTGACGCGGAAACGGCCAATGCCTGACAAAGGCACAGCAAAATTCATTTCCAAAGTCCGTTCAAACTCTTTGGCTTGTTCAACACTCATTAACGCAGCAGCCATGCCCGTCACATCACCCGGCTCTAATTTTTTACTGCCAACCGGCCTGATTGAACCATTAATTTTAATCTGGGGTTTCGTTCCCGTACAAAAGAACATATCTGACGCATCTTTCTCAGCCATCAGTTTCAAATATGGCATCATATCCATAACGACATCCCCATCTATTACGTAATCAAAATCCGTTCGCTATTTTAATGACAAGGCCTATCCAAAACCTTGCTTAACCCTATGATAAAGCACTAACCATACTTCATTTTAACAGCAGTAATCATCGGTGATGCGGCCAAGTCGGCTAATAAAGCATCTTCAGGCCGCACCTTCCAATCAGATCCCAAAGAAATTAAGGTTCTGGCATCTTGATTACGATAATCGACTTCAACCGGAATCAAACCATCTTTAAAAGGCATCATCGTTGTTTGTAAAAATGCTATCCAAGCCTGATCATCAGATACATTATCGACATGCACAACCAATGCTTTACCACACATCTCGCGTGCCCGTGCCACGTCATAAACCACTTCCGCCGTCGCGGCTAAACCACCGGTAAAATTATCTTGGCCAATTTTACCTTGAATCACCACCAACTTATCAGGTTGTAATAAGGCCTGATATTGCTCATACACTTCTGCAAATATCCGTACTTCTAGCCTCGCCGTTCGGTCATCTAGCGTGATAAAAGCCATTCGGCCGCCATTTTTATTCTTCATCGTTCTAATAGCGACAATCAAACCCGCGGTAATCACCGGAATCTCATTACGTTGATAGCCTTTTGTTTCAGGTGCATCCAAATCGCTAATCCGCTTAGGAATAAAGCGCGCTAACTCATCGACATAACGATCAATCGGATGACCACTGAGATACAAGCCCAAGGTTTCTTTTTCGGCAATCAACAGCTGTTCTTTTGACCATTCAGCCACATCAATCAAAGGTTCATCCTGCGCTTCTGTCGGTTCAGACACCATCAAACCAAACATATCATTTTGACCGCTATCCTGATCACGACGATGTTGTTCAGCAATATGTGTGGCCTTCGTCAAGCTGGCCTCCAAACTCGCTCGGTGCCCACCTAAATCATCTAAAGCACCTGACTTAACTAATGCATCCATCACCCGACGGTTAATCTTCTTCATATCAACCCGACGACAAAAGTCATACAGACTACTGAATGCATCACCGGATTCGCGTTCTTCCACAATCCCCGCCAAAGCAGCCTCGCCGACCCCCTTAATCGCGCCCATGCCATATCGAACCGTCTTATCATCGGCCACGGTAAAACGAATTTTACTGTGATTGACATCAGGCGGTAACACGGTCAGATTCATATCGCGACATTCATCGATCAAGCCGACAATCTTATCGGTATTATCCATATCAGCGGACAACACCGCAGCCATAAAGGCGGCCGGGTAGTGGGCTTTTAACCACGCCGTTTGGTACGCCACCAAGGCATAAGCAGCAGAATGTGATTTATTAAAGCCGTACTCAGCAAACTTTTCCATCAAATCGAAGATAGGGCCTGCCGTCTTCTCATCAATACCGCGATTAGCTGCACCTTCAAGGAAAAATTGACGTTGTTGTGCCATTTCCTCGGCTTTTTTCTTACCCATCGCACGCCGAAGCATATCGGCACTACCTAAACTGTAGCCCGCCAGCACCTGCGCGATTTGCATAACCTGTTCTTGGTAAACAATAACCCCGTAAGTCGGCTTAAGAATGGGCTCTAAATCTGGGTGCGGGTAATCGACTTTCGCGCGACCATGCTTTCTGTTCACAAAGTCATCAACCATGCCTGACTGCAATGGTCCCGGCCGGAAAAGTGCCACCAAGGCCACGATATCTTCAAAGGTATCAGGTTGCAGGCGCTTAACCAGCTCCTTCATACCGCGCGACTCAAGCTGGAATACCGCCGTCGTCTCGCAACGTTTTAATAACTCATAACTGGGTCGGTCATCTAAAGGGAGGTTGGTAATCTCAATCTTATCGATTTCTGCTTGCGGCAAAATGGCTTTAAGATTTTTAATCGTCCAATCAATGATTGTCAGCGTCCGTAAACCTAAAAAGTCAAACTTCACTAAGCCCACACTTTCTACATCATCTTTATCGTATTGTGATACCAGACCGGCACCATTCTGCTCACAATAAATCGGGGTATATTCCGTCAACGCCTTAGGTGCAATCACCACACCACCAGCATGCTTACCGACATTACGCGTCAAACCCTCTAATTGAAGGGCCAAATCAATCAGCGTCTTAACGTCCTCTTCTTTGTCGTAACGTTCTTGTAACAGCGGTTCTTGCTCTAACGCCTTGGTCAGCGTCATCTTCAACTCAAACGGCACCAACTTCGCTAAACCATCGACCAAACCATACGGAAAGCCAAGCACACGTCCGACATCTCGCAATACCGCTTTTGCCGCCATCGTGCCGTAGGTAATAATCTGCGATACATGGTCACGGCCATAATGTTCTGAGACATACTCAATAACCCGATCACGCCCTTCCATACAGAAATCGACATCGAAATCCGGCAACGATACCCGCTCAGGGTTTAAGAACCGCTCAAACAACAAGTCGTATTGCAATGGATCAATATCAGTGATCTCAAGGGCATAAGCCACCAAAGAACCCGCACCTGACCCGCGACCAGGCCCAACCGGCACACCGTTATTTTTTGCCCAGCGAATAAAATCGGCAACAATTAAGAAATAACCAGGAAAACCCATCTCATTGATAACATCAAGCTCAATTTTCAAACGATCATCATAGGCTGCACGTTGCTGTTCAAGATCAGCCGAATCAGGAAATATAACAGGTAAGCGTTTTTCTAAACCTTCGGCTGATTCTTGCGTTAAAAACTCAGCAATCGTCATGCCCTCAGGCACAGGAAAGTCAGGCAAGTAATGTTGGTCTAATATCAGTTCAACATTACACCGTTTCGCAATCTCAACCGTATTTTCAATTGCCTCAGGAATATCACTGAACAAAGCCACCATTTCTTCTGGCGAACGCAAATACTGTTCAGGAGAATAATGGCGCGGTCGTCTTGGGTCATCCAACAAACGACCATCACTAATACACACCTTGGCTTCATGCGCTTCAAATTGTTCGGGTGCTAAAAATCGCACCGCATTGGTCGCCACAACCGGTAAATCTGCTTTGGCTGCTAACGCTAAAGCGGCGTCTATATAACGCTCATCATCTTCTCGGCCTGTCCGCATCAACTCCAGATAAAAGCGATCAGGAAATAATTTTTTCCAACTCTTGACGACAGATTCAACTTCTTCTTTTTGGTTATTTAACAAACCTTTAGAAAGTAAACCTTCACGACTAGATGAAATACAAATCAGGCCTTCTGTTTGTCCTTCCAACCAATCAAGATCAAGCATCGGCACGCCCAAATGCTGGCCTTCGATATACGCCCGAGACAGTAACCGCGACAGATTGTGATAGCCCACCATATTCTGACACAACACAATAAACCGGCTATTACCTTTCGCATCCGCTTCATCTCTCAGCCGAAGATCGGCCCCTAAAATAGGTTTAATCCCCGCCTTAATAGCGGCACTATAAAACTTCACCGCCGCAAAGAAATTATGCTGATCCGTTAAGGCCACCGCAGGCATGCCCGCATCTACCGCAGCGGAAATTAATGGCTTAATGCGTACTAAACCATCGATTAAGGAATAGTCACTATGAATATTTAAATGAACAAACTGTGCAGTCATAAAACCGACTTAATCCAAATAAACAACATTTAAGGAAACCTGACCGGACCAGGCTTCGTATCGAGACCTGTTGTCGCTTCGACAATCGACTGTGCTTCTTGTCTGCCAATTTCAAAAGCATCTGCCTCAGACATAGCCGGACTAAACTGTCTTGTCACACTCTCTACTGCAGCTTGATCTTGTTTGAGATAAAGCGTCTGGGTCGGATAAGCAAACTCAACCTCTAACTGTTTCGCCAGACGCAGAATATCAAGTAAGAAACGATGCCGTTCTCTTAACTCCGTATTCCAATCTGGCGTTTCCCAAAACACATAAACCAAAATATCCAAAGACGCCGCATTGTATTGATTAAAGTAGACCTGATAATAGTCTTTACGCATGTATGGGTGTAGACCAATCAGGACGCGAATCCCTTCACAAAACGCATCAATTTTCTCTGGTGGCGTATCATAAGTCAGTCCCAACATCGACTTCATCCGTCGATAACGCCGCGCGCCCATATTATCAATTTTTGTCGTCGTTAAAATTGCATTAGGTAAGGTTATCAATGAATTATAGAATGTTCTTATCCTAGTACTTCTAAAGCCAACGGCTTCCACTGATCCCTCTACATCACCAATGACCACCCAATCACCAATCTGAAAAGGTCGATCAAGTAATACGGTTAATGAACCGAAGAAATTACCCAGTAAATCTTTTGCTGCCAGAGCAAAGGCTAAGCCGCCAATACCTAATCCTGCCAACAAACTCGTGACATCAATATTCAAATTATCAGCAGAGAAAATAATGCCCATCACAACGACAAACACTTTCAGACTTTTAGTCACCATCGGCACTAATAAGTCATCAAAGCGATTAGCTGTTGCCAACGCTTTACGCATTAATAAGGCATTGATAATATCAACCAGCCTAAAAGCACTCCACACGGCAGACAAACTCACCAGTAACTTCACGGCTACCGACAAAATTACCTGTGCAGTATCTGGCAAACCTAATAAGCCTAATAAGAACCACCAAATCATGGCCATCGCCATTAATCCTAACGGCCTCAAGATAGCGTCTTCAACGCCATTAAAAGCCGTATGATTGACCTTCCAGCGTTTTACATTTTTTGATAAAAACCAAGCCACCAATTTATCAGCAATAAAGCCGACAATGACAACAAAGAAAATACCCAACCACTGCCAATATTCAAGCAAAAACCCACCTTTCAATACATCAGGCAATTTTGATCTTAAATGAATATAAAAAGGCAACGCGACTTGGGGATCTTGGCTACCATTTTTCGTTGGTGTTTCTAATAGCCCTTCCACAATCTCTGGCAAAGCACGTAAAGATTGTTGGCTGAACAACCAACGACCATCGGCTTGTTTTACAATATTCACATCACCTTGTGCATACGTTCCAAAGACATACTTATCACTTTTAGGCTGACGCGGAATTTGGCTCAGCGCCACCGCTTTACTGCGTTCCATGACCGATAACAACATCGTTGCTAACGCTTTGCCTTTCTCTTGTTGTATCACCGCGGGTAAATAACTTAAATCCAACGTTGAAATCGCAATATCAACTTGATCTTTCTCGCCTTGAGACACCGCCGTCATTGCATTCATAAACGTCTGCATGGTAGCCCGAGCATCCAATAATGTCTCTGGCACCTCGACAGCAACAGCGTCAGCGCCGCCAGCACCATTTTCGGCATACAAAACTGGCTGGAAAGCCAATAGACTCAATAATAAGATAAATCGCATCAACATTTTTATCACGCTAAATTAAACTCCAACTCAGGATCAGGCGCATAACCCAACACGGTCTGCACCGCTGTTTTCCACTCTTCACTCGCCATCAATGTGTCACGTTGCAAGCCATGACGACCATGCAGGCGAATCAAACGCATATGTCGTAAAGGATCCGGCTCAATTTTCAAGCCATCAATGACCTGCACTACGCTATCCGGTTTATTACACACCAACACCATGTCACAACCCGCTGACAACGCCGCTTCGGCACGCGCGACACTATCGCCCATTACTGCTGCACCTGCCATACTCAAATCATCACTCAATACCGCACCTTGAAACCCTAACCGTTCTCGTAATACTTCCTGAATCCAAAACGGTGAAAATCCCGCCGGTAAACTATCACTTTTTTCATACACAATATGGGCAGGCATAATGCCCGCCAATGCGCTATTACATAACTGTCTAAACGGCAACATATCGGCTTGAAGCATATCCTCAAAATGACGAGTATCCGTCGGCAAACCAAGATGAGAATCCACTTCCACTGCACCATGACCTGGAAAATGTTTACCAACCGCCGGCATCCATGCCCGCTTCATACCTTGAATATAAGCCCTTGCAACCGCCGTCACCGTCTCAGGATCACGGTGGAAGGATCGGTCACCAATCACCTCACTAACGCCATAATCCAAATCAAGTACCGGTGCAAAACTAAAGTCCACGCCAACAGCGCGTAATTCAGCCGCCATTAACCAGCCTGTCATTTCAGCACGCGATAATGTTAATTCTTGCTGGCGTTCATAACCTTGGCCCAATACGCCCACAGGCGGTAGCCGTGTAAAACCATGACGAAAACGTTGTACCCGGCCCCCTTCATGATCAACTGAAATTAATAAATGGGGATCACGTAACGCACGAATGCGAGTTGTAAGTTGTATGATTTGTTCTGGCGATTCATAATTACGACTGAATAAAATCACCCCGCCAACTAAAGGATGCTGCAATATCTCAGCTTCTTCTTCGCTCAGTGTTAAACCGATCAAATCGACCATTAATGGGCCTAATGTCATACACCCTCACTCTATTCTTGAATCAACACCTGTGTACCGACTTGAACTAACTCAAAAAACGGCAACAAATCCCGATTATGCATTCGAATACACCCATGAGATAACGGTTCACCCATCGGTAAACTATCAGGACAACCATGGATATAAATATAACGTTGCATTGTATCAACATTTGCCAATCGATTGCGGCCAACTTCCAAGCCACTGAGCCATAAAATACGGGTTAATATCCAATCTCGTTCAGGGAACTGTGCCGACAAGGCTTCTGTATAACATTCACCTGTAGGCCGGCGGCCAACAAAGATTGTATTGTCTGGCAAGCCAGCACCAATACGAGCTCTAATCTGATGTAGCCCTCTTGGCGTACACTCACTGTCCTTTGTTTCCCCCGCCCCATTCCTAGCCGTCGACACATTGGCTTCAAACACACACGTATTGTCCTTACCATAAGATAAGACGCGGCAAACTTGCTTAGAAAGAGAAATTTCAACCCGTAACATTAAATCATTTGTTTTATCATAAAAGCCATCATCATCGGCAGTATACACATCGCCACAGACAACTTGGCTGTTTGTTGTTAAACAAACAACCAAGTCATGTATAGGACCCTTTTAGTTTTAAACCTGCAGTAACTTTAAAATCGGCTATCCTGCAATATGGTGATGATCCTGCGATAAATCTGGCACACGTTCCGTCACAGCCACAACCAGTAAAATACCTAAGCCCATCACAATGTAATATGCCATCGCCACACCGGTAAACCCAAAAATAAATGGCCAGATAACAAAAACAACACCTGCAGAGGCATCAAGCCCTAAATGGACTTTTAATGGAATCATTTTGCTAATGCTAAATGCGTAGTCTGTTAATAGGCTATAGCCTATCAACACAGCCCCAGCAACCACTGATAACCAGTAAGCAAAGGGAGACACTTCATTCAGCTTTAAAATGGCGGGCGCCACTAATAAAACAAAAGCCGCGGTGTAATCTAAGATGCCATGAATCGCGGGCGTTAAAAATCGAATGTTCATACGACTACCCTCCTTAGAATGTTGAGATAGCATAATCACGCGTACAAGCGAATATTATGCCTACATATATAGACATCTACTCCGCGTAGAGGGTTCAAAATATTACGAGTCGAACTGTTTATTAAAAAACGTCGTTAATCGCTTTTCTATCCAATATTTAGCCGTAAAAGGCGTCTTACCATAGACAAACCCAACATGCCCGCCACTTTCTGTTAATTCCAAAGTGACATTAGGAGATAAATCAGCTTCCGTCGGTATCGCCTGTTCTGTCATAAAAGGATCATTCTGACTATGCAAAATATAGGTCGGTATCGCGATCTTTTTCAGCAAAGGCTTTGAACTAGAACGCGCATAATAATCCTCCGCATCTACAAAACCATGTAATGGTGCGGTCACCTTATCGTCAAAGTCATAAATCGTGTTGGCTGACTTAATGGTGTCGACACTAACCGGTGAAGGCATTGTCTTGAATTTATCCAATAATTTATTTTGTACAGAGCGACATAAATGGCCTTGATAGACCTTGGCAAAGCCCTTACCCAAATGTCTCGCTGTATTGGCTAACTCAAAGGGGACAGAAACCGCCATCGCAGCGGTTAACAGGCTATCGTCACCCTCTTCCCCTAAATACTTCAGCAAAGCATTTCCCCCCAAGGAAACGCCCATTGCCCCCAAAAGCCTATCAGGGAAACGTGCATGTAAAGTTCGGATGAGAAAATCAATATCTTGGCTATCACCGGAATGATAGCTCCGTGCTAGCCGGTTATGGGCTTTGCCACAGCCTCTAAAGTGCATCAACACCCCTTGCCAGCCATTTTGCTCAATGGTTTTAAGTATGCCTTTGGCGTAAGCCGACTCTATAGAACCTTCCAAACCATGAAACAACATGATGATTGGGCCAGAATCACGGTCTTGTGTCCAAGCTAACTCCACGAAATCGCCATCGGGCAGCTCCAATACTTCTTCCGTCAATGTGAGTGAAACTTGCCTTCTAAACAGGGTTGGGAATAACGTTTGGCTATGCCTTTCGGGTAACCAATAGGCTGTTTTAAACTCACTGTCAATGATTGTTCCCTGGGTCATAAGCTAATATCACATAATCCAAAATAATTAAAAGAATGCAAACTGAGTCTCAGTACGCGTCAATCATTCATTGCTAGTTAAGGCAATAGCCACTACTCTGATCATTCATAAAATGATAAATAACACCGGACGGACCTGGAATAAATTATGATGAAAAACAACATTTTAAATAACTCCCCTACCCGAACGGTATTATTTTTTGGCGTGGTATATATCGTCTTTGTTGTCATCATTACTTATTTAAACGTCGTCAACAAAAAGCAAACGCTATATCAACACATCGATAAGCAACTCGAAGATGCAGCGATGACAACACAATTGCTACTCCCTTCAACACTGCACAACAAAGAGATGAAACAAAACGGACTCACCGAAAGACAGACGTTAAACAACATCAAAGCCTTATCTGACTTTACAGACCAACGAGACGTTAACTACATCTACACCCTCATCTTACGTGATGACAAGGTTTTATTCACGTCGTCCAGTGCAACACCAGAAGAAAGACAATCTGGTGAAAACCTAAGTTATTACTTCGACCACTATGACGACGTCGACCCACGTGTTCTTGATATTTTTAAAAGTAAAAAAAAGACTTTTCTTGAATATACTGATCAATGGGGCACATTCCGGAGTGTTTTCATTCCTTCAATTTCATCAGATGGCACATTTTATATTGCAGTTGCCGATCTTTCGATTTCACACATTCAAGCCTTACTAGACAAACAAATAGTTAATTCCATTTTTACCGCTTTTCTCTTTTTATTGTTTGCTTACCCCCTTTACTACACCACCACACGCAAACTAAAAAAAGATGCGACACGGCTTAACAAAGAAGTACAACGTCAAACTTTGGCTATCAAAGATAGTCAAGAAAAATTAGTTGAAAATCAGCGGGTATTATTGGACTTAGCCAAAGAGAACTTTATTGACCAACCAACAGCATTGACCGAAATTGTCTCAGCGGCAGCAAGTCAACTAGAAGTCGCTCGCGTCAGTATCTGGCTTTTTAATACTGACAAAACACTCAGTATTTGCCAAGTGCAATACGCACAAGGGGAAATTAGCACTGACCATAATGCTATTGAGACCAATGACTATCCTCGCTACTTTGACAAATTAAACGACGACGGCTTTATCTCTGCTGACGATGTCAACACCCATCCAGATACCAATGAGTTTTTAGATGGTTATACCGAAAACTTAGGCATCAGCTCAATGCTCGATACACCCATCTACTCAGAAGGTGATGTCATTGGCTTGAGTTGTTTTGAACATACCGGCCCGAAAAGACAGTGGAGCCGAGAAGACGAAGAGTTTGCACGATCCATTTCTGATCTCTGTTCCCAGGTGGTCATCAGTGAACAACGCAAAAAAGCAGAAAAATTACTTAACGTACAAGCACATTATGACGAACTAACCAAGCTGCCTAACCGTGTTCTATTTGCTGATCGGTTTTCCCAATCCATTGCGCATAGTAAACGTACCAATACCATGCTAGCAATCTGTTTCCTCGATCTCGATAATTTCAAACCTGTCAACGATACTTATGGCCACGATGTTGGCGATAAATACCTGATTGAAGTCGCTAAACGTTTAAAAGGCGCGATTAGGGAACAAGATACTGTGTCACGGCAAGGTGGTGACGAATTCACCCTTTTATTAGGCGATATTGACTCTAAAACACAATGTGAGCAATTATTAAAGCGGATCAATACCACCTTGAGCCGAATCTACTTTATCAACGACGCCCCCCACAGAATAAGTGCTTCTATCGGTGCAACCTTATACCCCAATGATGATATCGATTTAGACACATTAGTGCGCCATGCGGATCAGGCCATGTACCAAGCCAAATTAGCCGGTAAAAACCAACAAACCTTTTTCAACCCAGAAAATGATCAACAAATTGTCCACCGACAAACGCAATTACAAGAAATAAAACAGGCTTTAGCTAATAACGAATTTCAGCTTTATTACCAACCTAAAGTTAATATGAGAACAGGTAATGTATTTGGTGCAGAAGCCTTAATACGATGGTTCCACCCTGAAAAAGGAATGATAGCACCCATCGATTTTTTACCCTTAATTGAAGGCAATGACTTAGAAATACAGCTTGGTGACTGGGTCATTAATAACGCCCTGCAACAATTAGCAAAATGGCATCAACAAGGTACCCCGCTTGAAGTCAGCGTCAATATCTCTTCTTACCACATACAAACCACTACTTTTTTTGACCAACTAAAAGAGGCGCTAGAACGTCACCCTACCGTTAAACCAAAATGGTTACAGTTAGAAATCCTTGAAAGCAGTGCATTAGGTGATCTTAATACCATCAGTGACGTCATCGAGAGGTGCCAAACAAAGTTTGGCGTCAGTGTTGCGCTAGATGATTTTGGCACAGGCTACTCCTCGCTGCCCCATATGCGCGACCTATCGGCCGATGTAATTAAAATAGATCGCACTTTCGTCCGTGATCTACTACTAGATCCAAACGATTACAGTATTATTGAAGGTATTATCGGCTTAGCAAATGCATTTAACCACCAAATCATCGCCGAAGGCGTTGAAACTGATGAACAAGGCTTAATGCTGCTCATCATGGGCTGTGATGAAGCACAAGGTTTCGGTATTTCCCGTCCATTGCCCGTTGATGAACTATCAGATTGGTTAGCAGCCTATACCCCTAATCCCTATTGGTTATATTACGGACAAAAAAAATTGTCTACCAAACAGCAAAAACTCATCTTATTACAATTGACAACCAAGCACTGGTATACCAGCACTTTATCCCTAATAGAAACAGTATTACCCGCAGAGTCAAAACTAGTTGAGTGCCATTTAAGTGTCTGGTTTAACCACCTTAAATACGAAAAATCGTTTCCCAAAAAGTGGTTACGTCAGCTTAAGCAACAGCACGATATTATGTTTGAATTAGCCAAAGAACTCATCGGCATCGAAGAGTCAGAAAATACAGCTATGGAACAGACTAAGCTAAATAACTTTAAAGCCGCTTACCATATTCTACAATCGCAACTACAAGCCCAAACGACACAAGCGACGCATGACATCGTATCGTACATAGATCCTTCGCGAGTAGCCTAAAGAAAAACACCTTCGCTTCATATTCAACTCACGATGTTTTAGAATCGTTAAAACAAGCCCATTTTGCTCGAAAACAGAACCGTTGAATAAAACGCACCGTAGTAGCTGCTGCCACAAAAGGACACCCTCATGGCCCAACATGAAAAGATCAATTACCTAGAATTTCCAGCCAAAAACATCGTAATGACCAAGGCCTTTTTTGAAACTGTTTTCAATTGGACATTTGAAGATTTTGGCCCAGACTATACCGCTTTTTCTAATCAAGGCATTGATGGCGGCTTCTTCACATCAGAACAGGCTTCCACCAGTAGCAACGGTTCAGCCTTAACCGTCTTTTATAGTGATGATCTCATTGCCACCCAACAAAAAATAGAACACGCGGGCGGTGTGATTGTACAAGCCATCTTCGACTTCCCCGGTGGCAGCCGTTTTCATTTCACCGAGCCCAGTGGCAATGAGTTTGCTGTTTGGTCTGAAAACCCGCATAACAGCACGAAGGAATAACAATGAAAACATCAAGCTTATTTGCTAACGCCCTATTCTTTGCAGCCATCCAAACTGCTCAAGCGAATGACGTTGAAATTTTAGCGACCGCCATCATTCACCAAAGCCAAGGTGAATATCTGATTAACGTCAAACTACAACACCAAGATACCGGCTGGGAACATTACGCAGATGAATGGCGCATTGTCGATCAACACGGCCATGTTCTAGGATCCCGTGTACTCCTACACCCCCATGTAGATGAACAACCTTTTACCCGAGCACTCAGTAACGTCAAACTCGATGACAGCCATCAAGTCATCTATATCGAAGCACATGACAAACAACATGGTTGGGCAAAACAAAAATTGGAAATTGATTTAACCAAAATGCAAGGTGGCAGATTACTTGTCAAAAGCCAATAATCACATCACCCTCAGCTGATTAAACTCAGAGGCTTAGCCTAATGAAAACCATCTTTCTTACCTTCACCGCCACCCTCGCCGCACTATCTTTTGCTGCCACGCTTTTTCTAAACACCATTCTGGGCACCTTTGGTTTGGTCACAACTTCCGTCGACACCTTAAACAAGCTCAAATCATCACAGGTAGTGATGGATAAAATGAAAACCCGGCATCAGGCAAAGCGACTAACGGCAACCAAGAAGCTCGCCAAACGATCTAGCAGGAGAGTCGCGTCAGCTTCACTGGCTGCCGCCACCATTGGCACGGTAGCGGTCGCCATCACCATGACGGGGTTTGAGATACATGATTATTGTGAAGATCAAGCGTCATTACAAATAGACAACAACATCTTGTACGGTACAACAGATGAATTCAATCTCGACGCCTGCCTTGAACAGGGTAAAGAGGAATCTAAACGGATTCTAACCGAAGTGAAGCAGTCCGCTAGCGAAAGTGTGAATAATGCCATCGATTCAGCAGCACAATATAGTAATGAACAATGGCTGGTGCTTGCAGAATCTAATGCCGATGCCGTCGAATCAACCAGCCAAACCATTGATGAACTTAAAGCACTGGTTAGACAGTGGTTGAAAAAATAGCAACAAAGCAAGCCCACTTAATTGTCTATATAGGAACAACATGTAATAACAATATTGATAATAATTAAATAAGTTACACCCACAAAAAAGCCCGTAGAAAAGTAACTTCTTCTACGGGCCTTTTTTTAACTTAAATCAATTAAACTGAAACGGCTAATAAGCCCTTCAATTGACCATCAATAAAACCAAAGTCCTCTGGGAAAACACCAAACATTGCAAAGTGGCCCCATGTACTTGGAATCGGCTTATGTTCACAATTTGGAATCATCGCTGAATCATCACGACATTCTAATTCTGTGAACATCATATCTTGCTCAAATGGCATATTGTGAACCACCGCTTTAATACTGCCTAACGCTGCTGCTAAATTACCACCAGTGTTTTTTGACACGTCCGCATGTTGCCATTTATCTAACATAGAGACCAATGCATTAGGATCCATCGGTCTAAACCATGCTTTCCAGAAATCAACCAAGAATTGCTCAACTGATTCAAACCCGGCAACACGCCAATCTTCTTTCGCATAAAATTCGCGGCTCACACCAATCGAAGCAAACATAACGGCTAAATGACAAAGCCCTTTATCTAACTCCTCACAAGAAGAATAGTTACCGTCATTAAAGTTAGTTGCAGTACGTAAAGCACCCATTAAACTTTCCACCATCACTGTATTGTGATCAGAGGTCTTAGCTGTTCCACCAATTGGCGCGGCACGTTTAACCATATCTGGGTAGCGAACAGCCCACTCATAGGTTTGTTGCGCCCCCATTGACCAACCCAAGACTAAAGCGATTTCAGTAATGCCGAATTGCTCAGTTAACAAAGCATGCTGGGCACGAACATCATCACCAATCGATATTTGTGGAAAGTCACACATCGAAATCGAGGTATCGTCAGTATTATGAGCAGATGTTGATACACCATTACCAATTTGATTCGGGAAAATAATAAAGTACTTAGCGGGATCAAGCGCCTTACCTTCACCGACATAGGCTTCTAAACTTTTACTGGTACCCGAAAACATATGAGGAAAAAGAATGACATTGTCTTTAGCAGCATTCAATGTACCGTGGGTCGAATAAGCAATGCGACAGTTGGCAATTTTGCCACCATATTCAAGGTCAAAGTCTTTGATATCAAAGAATTCGTAAGGCCCTTGATTTTCTTGTGAATAAAATTCATTCTTGATCATATCTACCCTCCATTAAAAATTTAAAGTTGAGACCGTCTCGTCGTTCGCATTTATTTGGTCATGTAACCTTGTAACTATATATTAAGGTCAACGCATCATGTTGCCTTGATGAATGACTGGGCCGATAGTAGAACGAAGTTTCATTTCATGTCAATGCGTAGTGATCCCAAGCAAATTTTCGCCATCTCCAATACCAACCAAACAGAATGCAATAATGTGTAATAGTGCAACAAAGAGAAATAATAATATGTTAGTCTAAATTTCAGTTATCTCTAACCTCAAAATACGGAACAACAACAATGTCCCGATGGTCATGGTACAAGCTTCTCACTGCCCTACTCTTCACCCTATATAGCTTATCTCTCCAAGCCGGTCAGACAGTTAATATTGCCGTCCTCTATGACGGACCAATCAAACGTGAAGTACTCAGCTTAGAACAAATCAAGAAAGAAATAAACGACTTAAATAGCCGTGAATTTAACATCCGTTTCCCAGACAAATACACACGTCATGGCAATTGGAAAATGGATGATATTAGACAAAACTTAAACGCCTTATTGAATGATCCAAACGTCGACATTATTATTGCCAATGGTCTTCTATCGTCTCATCAAGCCGCGCTTATTGATAACTTAAAAAAACCGGTTATTGCACCCGAAGTCGCCGATCGCATTCTACAAAACTTACCTTATGAAAATGGCGCCAGTGGCAAAAAAAATTACGTCTACATCAACGAAAACAAATTAGTCGGCGATGACTTACGCCGGTTCTCGCAACTCGTGGGCTTTAAACATTTATTAATTCCAGCTGATCATTTATTTCTAGAAGCCATACCTGAACTGCGGCTGACCACCCTAGAAATGCAAACTAAACTCGGCTTTAAAATCACCATGCTGCCAATTAATGACAATCTTATGGAAGTATTTGATGCCATGCCAGCAGGTATTGACGCCGCCTACATCCCGCCATTACAACGTTTCAGCATTGAGGGTTTTAAACAATTTAATCAAGGTTTTATCGAAAAACAAATTCCCACGTATTCCTTATTAGGTAGAGAAGAAGTCCAGATGGGCGTACTCGCAGCTTCAGGTGGTAGAGCATCCGATAATCAACGTTACACGCGACGCATTGCACTCTATGTCCAATCCATCTTATTAGGTGCCGACCCAGCCAAGCTCAAAGTCAATATGGAACAACCCCAAAAATTAGCCATCAATATGAAAACTGCCCAAGCCATCGGCTTTTCGCCAAGCTGGCCGTTTTTAGAAGAAGCAGATTTACTTTATCTCGAACAAACCAAATCACACACCACATCGATTACCCTTAACGACGCAATAGACCAAGCCATCAATAACAATTTAGGCCTACGTATAGCCCAAATTAATCCTGAATTATCTAAAGATAGTCTTGCATCCGCGCGTGCCGCCTTATTACCGCAACTCAATATCGGCCTAGGCACAACCCAACTCGATAGCGATACTGCACAATCAGGTCAAGTCGAACGCAGCAGTGATGCCAATTTAAATTTAAGCCAAAGCATTTATTCAGAGCGTTTATGGTCTAGTTATGACATTGCAGAGCTCAATTTACTATCCGAAGATATGGGGCTAAAAGCCAGCTTACTCGACACTATTAGCAGTACCGCTAGCGCCTACTTAAACTTATTACAAACATTGGCATCCGAGAAAGTAAGACAATCTAATACCAAAGTCACCGAAACCAATTTAGAAGTCGCCCAAAATCAGTTTAAATTGGGCAGTACTGACCGTTCCGCCGTTTTACGTTGGCAAAGTCAGTTAGCAACCGATAGACAAGATCTCTATCTAGCCACCGCCAGTCGAGAACAAGCCGAAACCAGCTTAAAACAGCAGCTCAATATCCCGCAATCGGACTCTATCTCCGTCACTGATGAAGGCATACGAAAGCTATTAGCCTTATTAAGTGAGCCCCGCTTTAAACGCTTTTTCGCTAACCCGAAGTTATTCAAAACATTCTCGGCGTTTGAAACGCAACGTGCTATCGAAAATGCCCCTGAGTTACAGCAGCTAGATTACGCCATCGATGCAAATGAACGCCAACTAAGCGCAGCAAAACGGTCTTATTACCTCCCGGATGTTGACCTGAATGCATCTGTAGGGCAAAACCTTAACCGTAGTGGCATCAACAGCAATAACAACAATCTCAACGACGACAACTGGTCCGTCACACTACAAGCAACTTTACCGCTATTCACTGGTGGAGAACGCAAATCTAACATCTCAAGTGCCCGCCACACCCTCACCCAAAACACCTACCAAAAACAAAACACCCAACAACAAATTGAAGTCCGGGTTACTAACGCACTACAAAGTGCTGGCGGCAGTTATCCTGCAATCAGATTGTCTGCCAATGCCGAAGCCTCAGCGAAAGAAAATTTAAGCCTTGTCAGCCAGACCTATTCACAAGGCACCATTTCAATTACTGAGCTAATCGATGCTCAAAACAATGCCCTACAAGCTCAGCTCAATGCCGTTAATGCACAATATCGTTTTATGCTCGACTGGATAGAAATCCAACGGTCGATTGCAAACTTCGATTTATTACTCACTCCCAATGGCTTTGATCACTGGTATGAATTATTAGATGCCTACTACCAACAGCGAAATAAATAATCATGACTAATAAACTCATCTATCCACTACTCGCATTGCTATTAACCGCATGTAGCTCAGAAAGTGACCAAGCCCAAATAACAGAGAAACCCATCCGCCCTGTTCGCTTTATCACCATCGAACAGCAACAAGATGGCAACACGCGGACATTCTCTGGCAGTGCCCAATCCAGTGAAGAATCCAAACTCAGCTTTCGTGTTGCCGGCACCATTAATAAAATTCATGTTGATATCGGTCAACCACTCAAAAAAGGCCAAGTCATCGCCGAACTTGATCCATCTCAATACCTCATACAGGCACAACAATCGAGAGCTAACCTTGCCCAAGCCCGAGCGAACCAACGTAATGCCGAAGCCAATTTCGAACGCGTTAAAAACCTATATGAAACTAACAGCACCTCGCGTAATGAACTTGACTCAGCACGGGCTAATGCTGAATCCACCCGAGCCCAGGCTAATGCTAACCGACAAGCATTAGATCTGTCGCTACTTAACGTCAATTACACCAAATTAAAAGCCACAACAGACTGCAACGTCGCCACCAAAGAAACAGAAATCAACGAATTTGTGAGTTCCGGCCAAACTGTGGTGAATGTCACTTGTGGTAAAGCAATAGAAGTGCAACTTGCCGTACCCGAAAGCAGCATCGCCTTAATTGAAGCTAATATGCCAGCGACGGTCAGCTTTAGTGCCTTACCTAACCAACACTTTGACGCCAAAGTATCAGAAGTCGGCATCGCATCTAATGGCGGAGCAACTTACCCTGTCACTGTGATCCTAGACCAGCAACCTAACAACTTACGCCCAGGTTTAGCAGCTGAAGTCAGCTTTAACTTTAAACAAAAAGGACAACATCTCGTTGTACCATCTGCTTCGGTGTCAGAAGATACGCAAGGCCGTTATGTATATACCTTACACCCGGCTGATAAGCCCGGTACCGCGATCATAAAACGGCAAGCCGTCACCATTGGCGAACTCACACCAAATGGCTTAGAAATCACTCAAGGCTTAAGCATCAACGATCGGGTTGTCACTGCCGGCGTCAATATTGTGCGTGATGGTTTAACGGTGCATGCAGAATAATCATGAGCTTAACTAACATCGCCTTTCGTTATAACCGCATTGTCATCATGCTGATCATCATTCTATTATTCAGCGGTCTACTTGCATATAAAAGCTTACCCAAAGCACAAGATCCTGGCTTTACTATTCGCACCGTCGTTATCATCACCCGATTGCCTGGCGCCAGTCCAGAACGGATGGAATTATTAGTCACTGACAAAATAGAAAAGAAAGTACAAGAAATGCCCGAGGTCGACAATATCACCAGCGAATCTCGCACGGGTATTTCGATCATTAACGTCAATTTCAAAGAATCATATAAAATCATGCGGCCCATTTTTGATGACCTTCGACGTAAAGTTGAAGACATCACGAACGACTTACCAAAAGGTATCAGTGGCCCCAATATCAACGATGAATTTGGCGATGTCTTTGGCAGCGTTTATAGCTTAAAAGGCGAGGACTTTAGTTACGCTGAGCTCAAAACCATTGCTGATGATATTAGAGACCGACTTTTAAAATTAGATGATATCGCCAAAGTCGACCTCCATGGCGAACAGGATGAAGTCATCTTCGTTGAATATAACAATGCACGCTTGAATGAACTCGGCATCTCACCGCAGCAACTTTCTAGCATGTTAAGTTCCGCTAATATCTTATCGTCAGGCGGTAATATTCTGACCGGAAGAGAACGTATTGTCCTTGAACCTACAGGCAATTATGAAAGCTTAGAACAACTTAGAAACACCGTGATTGAATTACCCAATAGCGATGTCGTTTACCTAGGTGAAATTGCCACCATTTACCGTGATTACACTGATCCACCGAGTAGTGTCAGTCGTAGTAACGGAGAACGCACATTGGCCATTGCCATCTCAATGCGAGAAGGCGGCGACATCCTATCCTTGGGTCAACAGCTTGATCACCTTATGCCTATCATTCAAGCCAACTACCCTTGGGGTATTGAAATAGAAAAAGTCTGGTTTCAAGCTGATATTGTCGAAACCAATATCGATAACTTCACCCTCAACCTGATCCAGGCTGTCGCTATCGTCACCATTATCATGCTGTTCTTCTTAGGGTTAAAAGTCGGCTTAGTCGTCGCAAGCTTAATTCCAGCAGCCATGATTATTTCATTCTATTTTATGCAATTATTTGGCATTACCATTAACCAAATATCATTAGCAGCCTTAATCATTTCACTTGGTTTATTGGTCGATAATGCCATTGTCATGGTCGAATCAATACTCGTTCGACGCGATCAAGGCAGCACAGCTATCGACGCTGCCATCGAATCCGGTAAAGAATTGTTCACCCCACTCCTTATCTCATCGCTCACCACCAGTGCTGCCTTTATGCCGATAGGGTTAGCTGAATCCAGTGTCGGTGAATACACCGGAGATATTTTCTACGTTGTCACCATTACCCTATTAATATCATGGGCCTTAGCCATGACAATGATTCCTTTACTGAGCAGTTGGGCATTAGCCAATAGACAGCCTAGTATAAAAATGCAGGGACAAGATGAATTCTCAAGCATCGGTTATCGAATCTATCGCTCTTTATTATTACCCATCCTTCGAAATAAACTATTATTTTGTCTTTTCATCATTATCCTCTTTTTTAGTGCCATTCAAGGCCTGAACTATGTCCGTGTTGCCTTTATAGAACCGTCTGAAGATCCTCTCTTTACAGGCACTTTCGAAATGCCACTCGGCACCTCGATAGAAACCAGCCAACAGATCATGACTGACATTGACCAGTTTATTCATGAACAGTACTATCAACCTAAAGACGGTGAACCTTTAATTAGCAATTGGCTTACCCACATTGGCAATGGTGGGCCACGCATCGCTCTGACTCTCAGCCCCCCTAACGCCAACCCAGCTAACTCTTTTTTAGTCGCCAATACCATCAGCGGCCAAGATGTAGAAACTACCATTGCCGGCATTCAAGCCTTTACTACACAAAATTATCCAGATTTAGGTGTCAAACTTAGTCGCTTAGAAAATGGCCCCCCTGTCGGTTACCCGATTCAAGTCCGTCTATCTGGCCCAGACTTTGATACCTTGTATCAACTTTCTGATCAAATCACAGCCAAGCTCTCTGATAATAAGGCCATCCTTTCGGTGAAAAACACTTGGGGTAAAAAAACCAAAAAATTATTAGTAACGGTCGATCAGCAGCGCGCATTAAAGGCCGGCATCACCAGTGACGATGTTGCCTATTCACTTAAAGCCAGTCTCAGTGGCATCGAAATGACCGAATATAGAGAAGATGACAAACTTATTCCTATTACACTTCGCTCTATTGCAGCTGATCGGCAAGATATTCAAAAACTCGATGGCACCAGCATCTACTCACAAAGCACCGGACAATCTGTCCCACTCAAACAAGTTGCTGATGTCAGCATGGTCTTCGAGCCGGGCATTATCGAGCGAAGAGATAGAACACGAACTATCACCCTAAAAGCCCTATTGATGCCTAATACAACAGCAACAGAGGTCAACAAAGAGCTCATCCCATGGCTAGAACAAGTCGCTGTAGATTGGCCCACTGATCACCATTATGAACTCGGCGGCGAAGCAGAAGACTCAGGTGATGCTAATGCCTCCATCGTAGCTAAACTCCCGATAGCCGCTATGATTATCTTGCTGTTACTTGTTGGTCAATTTAACTCTATCAGGCGACCACTCATTATTCTCACCACCATCCCGCTCGGCGTTATTGGCGTCGTAATTGGGCTCCTCGTAGCCAACTCTTCTTTTGGATTTTTCACTATCTTAGGTATTTTATCGCTTGCTGGCATCATCATTAATAATGCCATTGTCTTAATCGACCGTATTAAAATTGAAATAGAACAATTAGGTAAGTCAGCCAATACGGCGGTGATTGCAGCCTGCCAACAACGGCTTAGACCCATTCTACTAACTACAGCAACCACCGTACTGGGCATGATGCCCCTGTGGTGGGGCGGCACAGCAATGTTTAGACCTATGGCTATCTCAATTATCTTTGGTCTCGCTTTTGCTACGGTTATTACCCTTTTCTTAGTCCCCGTTTTATATGGCCTATTCTTCAAAGTGAATTTCAGCGACACAAAATAAGCGTATACTGAAATTAGCTAACGCGGCATCCTTTTAACTAAAATAAAGGAAAACAAATGACACCATTTGAAACAGCAACCGCCTTTTTCCATGCTTGTGAAACCCTCAAAGGCTGGGAAGGCTGCCAGCAATACGCTACTGTGAATGCCACTTTCTCTGCTCAGTCAGAGCCCTTAGCTAAAATCACAACACTACAAGAATACACAGAATGGATGAAAGGGTTTGGCTCAACCACGACCATCGGTGCAACTTACGATTTACATAGCGCTAGTTACGATGAGAACACTCGAACTGCTGTCTTCTTTGCAACGTACAATGGCACCCATAATGGTGAAGGTGGCCCAGTCCCCCCGACCAACAAAACCACGCATTCAGATTACGTTTATATCCTGGTCATGAACAATAAAGGTTTAATAGAACGCATGGTTAAGGTCTGGAACGCACCTTGGGCAATGAGAGAGCTCGGCTGGTTATAAACTGAATTAACTCTGAATTTAATGTCGAAGCGATTTAATCTTCTTCATCTGCAAATTCAAGCCCTGCAATATTATCGAGCATCGGCATGGAATTAGAAGAAACCCCTTGCAACTCACCACACACGGCTAACATTTGATCAGAAATCCGGCCAATCTGCATCTCCCGTTTTTTCCATAAACGTAGCATCGCCGCTTTCTCTTTTTCTAAATCGCTACGCATCGATTCATAGTTTTCCACCACAGCTCGGATACGCTGGGCAAATTGATTACTCGTCACGTAATCAAACATCGCTTCCATTTGCTCATTCTTACCGACACTGACTGACTTCTGACGTTGCGATTCAATCAAGACTGTTCGTAAAGCGGCCGACAAACCCGATACCACTTCAGGGCGAACCAACCAAACCCCTTCATGCTGGACAATCACATCATCAATATTGGCCGGGAACACCGTACTCACCAACACGGCAATATCACCTGCTTCGCGTTGCATATCTTCTTTTAGCTTAGGGATCCAATTATTCGACCAATTCTCTGCCCGCTTAGTCTCCCAAACAATCGTGCCACATAAGCCACCAGAACGTAGTTTAACGCGCTGAATCACATCAGCCCCTCTCACGCCTTTCTTCACAGGTTCGATGTCATCAAACGGATAACTCTGACCCAGTAACGATTCTAGCTCCAGTTCTAAAACCTCACCTTGTAGTTGTTGTGAACCTTGTTCTAATTTACGCGTTAATTCGTCATTTGCTTTCTGGGCATCGGTGATCTTCTTCTTCAGCTCAGCTTCTTTTAAAGAAAATGTCGCATTAATCTTCTGTTCCATTTGCACGCGTTCTTTATCAATCTTTCGTTCAACCTCTAATGTCAGTTCTTCTTTTTGCTGCTCAACCAGCTTCTTTTCTTTGCGTAACGTCAATTCTGCATCACGAAATGCACTCAAACGTTTATCCTTATCAAGCATCTCGTCTTTCAATGACTTCAACTCGAACGCCGCTTCTTCACGCACGCGCTCGGCTACTTTCTGGCTCGCAACTTCAAGCTGTTTTTTAAATTGGGACTCGGCTTGTTGGCTATCTTTTAGCTGTTCCTTTAAAGCCAATAATTCTGACGCATGGATTTTAGCTAACTTTCGCTGCTGCTCTTGAGTCACCCGTTGCTCAAGTGCTTCACGCTCTTTATCGAGCATCGCAGCATACTCATCTTCGTATTGCTCAATCAAATGATGTGATAAACCAGCTTGTACCGGAAAAGCCGTTTCACATGCAGGACATGACACTTTGTCATCACCATTCAATATGATCTTTTGGCTCACAGCTTTCTCCTAATAACGACGTGCACAATAAGTTTTCTGCCATAGTAACAAAGCAGTTCGAACAGAGAAAATAAGACAGTGAAAACAGTAGGCATAGAACACACCTAATACGACAAAATAAATGGTCGGAGTAGCAAGATTCGAACTTGCGACCCCTTGTCCCCCAGACACAGCGGCAAGAATATAAAAACCAACTAAATCATAATGTTGCAGCGCTTCCCACCTCAATATAATGATTAAATTGTCACAAAAATGACGCATTATCGCGAACTTGTGTCACAAAATCCCCACAGAGGGTAAATGAGTGAAAACAGGAGAGTTACAAAATGACGGTAACTTATTGTATTAACTAGATTAAATTGGTCGGAGTAGCAAGATTCGAACTTGCGACCCCTTGTCCCCCAGACAAGTGCGCTACCAGACTGCGCTATACCCCGATCGTATGACTTTTCATCAGCTAAACAAAAACTAAATCGTTAATTATAAAGCCTTAGATAGACTAAAACCCAACTAAACAAGACATGTCGAGGTGGGTTTTAAAAGATGTAACAAATAAAATGTTTAAACAAGTAAAGCGCGAATCTCCGCCAACTCAGCTAACATTTCTTTAATCATTTGCTTCTTATCAACAGCTGTCTCTTCAGGCTTAGCATCACTTTCTAAACGCTGACGAGCGCCACCGATAGTGAAACCTTGCTCGTATAACAAACCGCGAATTTCACGAATCAATACCACATCGTGACGTTGATAATAACGCCGATTACCACGACGTTTAACAGGTTTAAGTTGTGTGAACTCTTGTTCCCAGTATCTTAAAACATGCGGCTTAACACCACAGAGTTCGCTTACTTCACCTATAGTGAAATAACGCTTACCCGGAATAACAGGAAGTTCGTTGTTATTGCTCGCTTCTAGCATAACTATCTACCCTTGCTTTTAGTTTCTGACCCGGTCTGAAAGTCACTACCCGGCGTGCCGTAATAGGAATTTCTTCACCCGTTTTTGGGTTCCGACCCGGTCTTTCACTTTTATCTCGTAATTCAAAATTGCCAAAACCTGACAATTTTACATTTTCACCCGCTTCTAACGCAGAACGTACTTCTTCGAAAAACATTTCGACTAGCTCTTTCGCTTCACGCTTATTAAAACCAAGCTCATCGTAAAGTTGCTCAGTCATATTGGCTTTAGTTAGTGCCATGTATACCTCTAAATCAATTACTTTCAGTTTGATCTACGAACGTATCGTAGCACCAACTTGTTGTTCTAACTGTGTCGTTATCCGCAAAATAAGGTCATTGACCTCATCATCTGTTAACGTACGCTCCTTATGTTGCATGTGAAATGCGACAGCAATGCTCTTTTGACCCTGCTCGACACCATCTCCACTATATACGTCAAATACTTGAATTTCTTTAAGAATATCAGATCTAACGTCATTCAAGCAATGCTTGATTTCACCAGCAGTTATTGTGCCAGAAACAACCAATGCTAAATCTCGACGAATCGCTGGAAACTTGGATAAAGCAGAAAAAGCAGGAATTTCTGACATTAACACCGAAGATAACGCCAATTCAAACACATAAGCCGGCACATTTAAGTCTAATGATTTATGTAGTTTAGGGTGAATGGCACCAATCCAACCAATCGCTTGCTCACCTGCATAAATGCGAGCAGATTGACCGGTATGTAATGCTGGGTGAACTTCCGCCACAAAACGAATATCCGTCCTGCTGCCCAAAGCCAATAACGCTTCCACATCTGCTTTAACATCAAAAAAGTCAACAGGGCGTTGCTTCTCAGCCCACTGTTCAGCATAACGTGGACCACACACCACCCCACCAATATGACGATGTTGTTCTACATTATCGTGGGTACCACTAAAGATACGGCCAACTTCAAACAAACGGACACGATCATGTTGACGGTTTAAATTATGTGTTAAAGCCTGAATCAACCCTGGCCACAAAGAGGTTCTCATCACAGATAAGTCGGCAGAAATCGGGTTCGCCAAAATAATGGCTTCTTCACCTTCAACCGCCAAATATTGTTGGAATTCTGGATCAACGAAGCTATATGTGATCGCTTCTTGATAACCACGATCAACCAATAATGATTGCAACCGTGCTGTTGCCAAACTGTGTTCGGAAATATCTGCCGTTAATACCGTGCCTTGCGGCCGTGTTTCCGGCAATTTATCGTAACCATACAAACGACCCAACTCTTCAATCAAGTCCACTTCGATCGCGATATCAAAACGAAAGCTTGGCACCGTCACTGACCAGCCGTCAGCTTGCGCCGTCACGCCTAGCCCTAATCGCGTTAACTGTTCTTCAACTTGTGCCGCTTCAATCTCAATGCCTAATACCCGCTTAATCCGCGCTGCTCGCAAAGAAATCGTCGCTTGCACAGGTAAATGGGCTTTCGACACGACGTCTGTTATCGGGCCCGCTTGTCCGCCCACAATCGATAATAATAACGACGTCGCACGTTCCAACGCACGGCCAGCTAATTCAGGATCGACACCCCGTTCAAAACGATGAGACGAATCAGTGTGTAAACCATGACGACGTGCACGACCGGCAATCGCAGTCGGCGTAAAAAAGGCTGATTCTAAGAATAAGTGTTGGGTAGTATCACCAACACTAGAAGCTTCTCCGCCCATAATCCCTGCTAAAGCTAATGTTGAAGACGCATCGGTAATCGCCAATGTTTCACCGGTGATACGCATTGCTTGACCATCTAATAAGGTGATCTGATCGCCCGGCGTCGCCATTTTGACATTAATGCCTACATCGATTTTATCCAAATCAAACGCATGCATCGGCTGGCCTAATTCCAACATCACATAATTCGTAACATCGACTACAGGGCTAATACTGCGTAAACCGCTACGACGCAATTTCTCTTGCATCCACACCGGCGTGGCAGCTTTAACATTCACATTTTCAATCACTCGGCCCACATAACGTGGGCAAGCAGCAGGATCACTCACGACGACAGACAATTTCTTCTGACTGGTAATCTCAATGGTAGCTTGTGACCATTCAGTGAGATCACAACCCGTTAACACGCCTACTTCACGTGCAATCCCAGCAATGCCTAGACAGTCACTACGGTTCGGCGTTAAATCAACATCAATCGACAGATCATCTAAACCTAAATAATCCCGAATATCCGTACCAACAGGCGCGTCAGCTGCTAGTTCCATCAGGCCATCGATATTATCGACCATGCCCAACTCTTTCGCAGAGCACAACATGCCAAAAGACGGTACACCACGTAATTTCGCTTTTTTAATTTTGAAATTACCAGGTAAAACCGCACCGACAACCGCAACAGGAATTTTTAAATCTTGGCGTACATTGGAAGCACCACATACAATAGATAGCAATTCATCACCATCAACATTCACTTGGCATAACCGCAATTTATCCGCATCAGGATGAGGTTCAACAGAGACCACCTGCCCCACAACAACGCCAGAAAATGCACCTGCAACAGGCTCAGTACCATCAACCTCTAAACCAGCCAGTGTCAGTTTTGCAACCAGTTCGTCACTGCTTAATTCAGGGTTTACCCACTCACGTAACCATTTTTCACTAAATTTCATCGTGATATCCCAAGCCTAATTAAACTGGCGTAAAAAGCGCAGATCATTTTCAAAGAAAAGACGCAAATCATTGACGCCATAACGCAACATCGCCAAACGCTCAACGCCCATACCAAAGGCCAAACCAAGATACTTTTCACTGTCGATATCAACATGCTCAAATACTGTCGGGTGTACCATGCCGCAACCTAAGACTTCCAGCCAACCGGTATGACTACACACACGACAGCCGGCTCCTTCACACATCACACATTCAATATCCACTTCCGCAGAGGGTTCAGTGAAGGGAAAATAGGAAGGACGGAAACGGACATTCAAATCTTTTTCGAAAAAGGCTTTTAAGAAATCAGCCAAAATGCCTTTTAAATCGGTAAAGCTGACATTTTCATCAACCATCAAACCTTCAACCTGATGAAACATCGGCGTATGCGTTAAATCAGAATCACAACGATAAACACGACCCGGCGCAATCACGCGTAATGGTGGCGCTTGCTCTTCCATCACCCGAACTTGTACAGGGGATGTATGGGTACGCAATAACGTTTCAGCATTAAAATAAAAGGTATCGTGCATAGCACGTGCTGGATGGTGTTCTGGAATATTCAAAGCGGTGAAATTATGCGTACTGTCCTCCACTTCAGGGCCTTCTGCCACTTGGAAACCAATATGCTGAAAATATTGCTCAATTCGCTGCAATGTCCGCGTCACGGGATGTAAACCACCGGTTTCTTCACCACGTCCGGGTAAAGTCACATCAACTTTTTCAGCTTCCAATGCCAAGTTCATGGCTGCTTCTGCCAATGCTTTAGCTCGGACATCAATCAAACCAGCGACTTCTTGTTTCGTCAAATTCACTGACTTACCAATCACGGGACGCTGTTCAACACTCACGTCACCTAATTGTTTCAAATACGCTGTAATTAATCCTTTCTTACCAAGATATTCAATGCGAACTGCTTCTAACTGCGATCGTTCATCCGACGCATCAATGGCCGCTTTTGCTTGTGCCGCTATCTCGTTTAAGGCCTGTAACTTATCGTCCAGCTCAGCCATACTCTCACCCATATTCTTCAGAAATAAAAAGGGGCCGTCTTAACGGCCCCTTTCTTTTAACAAAACTGATTTATTACTCTGCAACTACACTGCGCGAGTAATAATATTAGTCTGCTAATGCAGCCTTCGCTTTCTCAGCAACTGCTGTAAAGGCTGCCATATCGTTCATAGCAAGATCAGCTAAAACCTTACGATCGATTTCAATGGCTGCTTTCTTCAGACCATCAATCAATTTGCTATAAGACAATCCACATTCACGTGCACCGGCATTAATACGTGCAATCCATAATGAACGGAATACACGTTTCTTCTGACGACGATCACGGTAAGCATATTGACCTGCTTTCGTAACGGCTTGAACTGCTACGCGATAGACGTTTTTACGACGACCGCTATAACCTTTGGCTTGTTTGATAACTTTTTTATGGCGCGCATGAGCTTGTACGCCGCGTTTTACTCTAGGCATGTGATAACTCCTTAATTAAAGATTAGGCAACAGTTTACGAACAGACATATGATCGGCTTTACAAACCATCAATGTTGAACGCAATTGGCGTTTCCGCTTAGTGCTTTTTTTAGTAAGGATATGACTTGTAAACGCTTGTGAGCGTTTAAATTTACCACTTCCAGTCAGTTTGAAGCGCTTTGCAGCACCTCGGTGTGTTTTCATTTTTGGCATTTCGAACTCCGCATTCGTTATTTCAATTAATAGGTTTACTTCTTACTGGGTGCTAAAACCATAATCATTTGACGCCCTTCTTTCTTAGGATGTTGCTCAATGACTGACAATTCCTTTAGATCTTCTGCTACTCGTACGAGTAGCTTCAATCCAAGGTCTTGATGTGCCATTTCGCGTCCACGAAAGCGAAGACTGACTTTGGTTTTATTCCCTTCTTCTAGGAAACGTGTCAGGTTGCGTAGTTTTACCTGGTAATCCCCTTCTTCTGTCCCTGGTCTAAATTTAACTTCCTTAACTTGTATCTGTTTTTGCTTTTTCTTAGCAATTTGCTTTTGCTTATTAGCTTCAAACACATACTTGCCGTAATCCATAATACGACACACTGGTGGCGATGCTTGTGCAGATATCTCCACCAAATCTAAATCTGCTGCTTCTGCAAGTTCCACGGCCTTTGCTAATGCAACAACACCTAGTTGTTCCCCATCAGCGCCGGTTAGACGTACTTCTCTAGCTGTAATTTCACCATTCAGCTTTTTTTCATCAGTAGCGATCTTTTTAATCCTCTAAAATAATTCGACCGCGACCAGCAACGTCCTTTTGCAAGGTTTGCGCGAAGTTATCAAGTGTCATGACACCTAAATCTTCACCCTTGCGAGTACGTACTGCCACGGCGTTATCCTGCGCTTCACGATCCCCGACTACTAAGAGATAAGGAACCCGACGCAATGTGTGCTCGCGTATTTTAAAGCCTATCTTCTCATTTCTCAAGTCTATATCGGCTCTAAACCCTTTATTTTTCAATTCTTTTGTTATTTTCTTGGCGTATTCGGCCTGATGTTCGCTGATTCCCATCACCACAACTTGTCTCGGTGCTAACCATGTTGGGAAGGCGCCAGCGTATTCTTCAATCAAAATACCGATGAAACGTTCAAGTGAACCCAAGATGGCACGATGCAACATAACGGGCACTTGTTTACTGCCATCATCAGCAATATATTTCGCATCCAAACGACCCGGCATCGAGAAATCAACCTGAATCGTCCCACACTGCCACACTCTACCTAGACAATCTTTCAAAGAAAACTCAATCTTCGGGCCATAAAAAGCACCCTCGCCCGGCTGTAAATCCCAATCCAAACCTTTGTTATTCAAAGCTTGTTCAAGGGCATGTTCGGCTTTATCCCACACTTCATCGCTACCCACACGATTTTCAGGACGCGTTGAAAGCTTGACGATAATGTCATTAAAACCAAAGTCGGCATAGACTTCTTGCAACAAATCCATAAAGGTCGACACTTCATCTTGAATTTGGTCTTCAGTACAGAAAATATGCGCATCATCTTGGGTAAAACCACGTAAACGCATCAATCCATGCAAGGTGCCAGACGGCTCATTTCGATGACACGAACCAAATTCTGCCATGCGTAAAGGCAAGTCACGATAGCTCTTCTGACCTTGATTAAAGATTTGAACATGACAAGGACAATTCATTGGCTTAACGGCGTAATCACGGTTTTCAGAATGGGTACTGAAAATCATGTCACCAAACTTATCCCAGTGGCCTGATTTTTCCCATAAAGACCGATCTACTACTTGCGGTGTTTTGACTTCTTGATAACCATTGTTTTGCAATACATCGCGAATATAGTTTTCAACTTCGCGATAAATGCGCCAACCATTGTCATGCCAAAAGATCATGCCAGAGGCTTCTTCTTGCAAATGGAATAAATCTAAATTCTTAGCAATCTTACGATGATCGCGTTTTTCTGCTTCTTCTAACCGGTGAATATATTGTTTTAAGGCTTTTTTATCAGACCATGCAGTGCCATAAACACGTTGCAACATCTCATTGTCAGAGTTACCACGCCAATACGCACCTGCGAGCTTCATCAACTTAAAGGCTTTTAATTTACCTGTGCTCGGCACATGGGGGCCACGGCATAAATCGATAAAGTCACCTTGACCATATAAAGATAAGGTTTCGCCTTTCGGAATATCTTCTAAAATTTCAGCTTTGTAGTCTTCGCCCATCGCACGGAATTTTTCAATACCGGCTTCGCGAGAGATTTCTTCGCGAACCAACGGAATATCCTGTTTAACTAACGCCGCCATCCGTTTTTCGATTTTAGTTAAATCTTCCGGCGTGAAACCCGGCGCATAAGCAAAGTCATAATAGAAACCATCATCAATGACAGGGCCAATGGTGACTTGCGCTTCAGGAAACAACTGCTTAACGGCTTGCGCCATCAAATGCGAGGTCGAGTGGCGAATAATATCCAAGCCCTCTTCATCACGCTCGGTGATAATCGCAATATCAGCATCTTGTTCAATTAGAAAGTTGGTATCAACCAACACACCATTGACCTTGCCAGCCAGAGCAGCACGGGCTAAGCCAGCACCAATATCAAAGGCGACATCATGAATAGAAACAGGGTGATCAAACTGGCGTTGATTGCCATCAGGAAGTGTTACAGAAATCATAGGAAACTCTCTCTGGTTGTGGCCGATACAAAGGGCCTTAAAAACCAAAAAAGCACCATTATCAGAATAATAAGTGCTTTCTATATTATTGGTAGGCACGAGTGGATTCGAACCACCGACCCCTACCATGTCAAGGTAGTGCTCTAACCAACTGAGCTACGCGCCTGCCGTTAAGCGAAGGAATTATACAGAGCTGGTTATTTAACGCAAGGATTAGCTAATAATCTGCTCTTTTCACAGACTATCTCACTAAAAATAAATCTGTCCCCTTTGTTTGTTTAATATGCCATCGAAAATTTCCCTATTAAATTAAATCTGTTTATTAAAGATCGCTCTTAAAGCTTTGCCAGTGTATACAGAGAGATAAATAACCGCCGTTTCTATACAAAGCAATGAAAATTCTGAATTGTAATAAGACATAATTCTCTTTGACGTGAATCCTCTTCCACCCACATCCCAATAAAAAATAATTATCAGCCCCAAAATAGATATCAATGGTAGAAGCCCTATGTTTTTATTCCGCCGTATTATTTCCATTCTTTTGCCTTCATGACTCACAGAAATAAATAAGCAGAGTGCAGCATTAAAAAACATTAGGTAATAACAACCATCAATCACGTCACGAAAGGTTTTTGAATTATGTCGCCATGTATCTGGGTCCCCAACCCCAAATTGCTCTATAGGTCGCGCCATACCACTCGTCACTTGTGACACTTCTGGGTTATTAAGAATCGATAAAGAACTGGCAAGCACGAAAATGACCGTACTACTCAGTAACAGTGCATACGCTGTTCCACTAATCGATAACTTCGCTAATTGACTACCCATCAACAAAACAATAATGAGATAAATAAGATCAATCATCTTGTTCTCCCCCCCAGAATACTCACGCAAAAAGGAAACAGATTTATTTTAATCACACTTCTCATCTTTCCTTCCCCATCCTTGGTTCTTCTCAGTTCTCTATTCAATTTCACTTGTTGCCATCCTTAGCTATAAACGCAGTTTTGTTGTTAAGCTGACTCCGGGCCCAAGGCCACAGACCGAATATGCTGAATCTCATTACGCATTGCCGCCGCTTCTTCAAACTCTAAGTTCTGAGCATGACGGTACATAGCCTGTTCCATTTGGTGTAATCGTTTGGCTAATTGCTTCGGAGTCAGTGCTGCATATTTCGCCTGCTCTTCTGCCACTTTGGTAATGTATTGATGCTGTTCTCTATCTTCAGTTTGCTTATCATCAATGCTATTCCGAATTGATTTTTTGACGCCGACAGGCGTAATGCCATGTTCTTTATTATGTTCTTGTTGCTTGGTACGACGACGGTCTGTTTCATCTATCGCACGCTTCATTGAACCCGTAATGCGATCAGCATAAAGAATGGCCCGACCATTTAAGTTACGAGCAGCTCGACCAATGGTTTGAATTAACGAACGCTCCGAACGTAAAAACCCTTCCTTATCCGCATCCAATATTGCAACCAAAGAAACTTCAGGAATATCAAGACCTTCTCTAAGTAAGTTAATGCCAACTATTACATCAAAAACCCCTAATCTCAGGTCTCTTAAGATCTCAACACGTTCAACCGTATCAATATCCGAATGTAAATAACGCACTTTCACGCCATGCTCAGTGAGATATTCTGTTAAGTCTTCTGACATCCGTTTGGTTAAGGTTGTGACCAAAACGCGTTCACCGATTTCGGCGCGTTTATTGATCTCAGATAACAAATCATCAACTTGTGTTGCGACTGGCCTAATTTCAATTTCTGGATCAACCAAGCCCGTTGGCCGAACCACTTGTTCAACAACAGAACTGGCATGTTCTTGTTCATAGACCGCGGGCGTCGCTGACACAAATATAGTTTGCGGCGCGAGTCTTTCCCATTCTTCAAACATCAGTGGTCGATTATCCAAAGCAGAAGGCAATCTAAAACCATAATTGACTAAGGTTTCTTTACGTGATCTATCGCCTTTATACATCGCACCGATCTGCGGCACCATCACATGACTTTCATCCAACACCAACAAAGCATCATCCGGTAGATAATCAAATAACGTGGGTGGCGCCTCGCCCATTTTACGGCCAGATAAATAGCGGGAATAGTTTTCAATACCGTTGCAGTAACCCAACTCCATAATCATTTCGATATCAAAACGCGTACGTTGTTCCAAACGTTGCGCCTCGACCAGTTTATTTTGCTCAGTGAGCTCTGCTAGACGGAGTCGTAACTCTTCTTTAATACCATCAACAGCAGCCAATAACTGTTCACGTGGCGTCACGTAATGGGTTTTCGGATAAATCGTTGTACGACTAACGCGCTGAAACACTTCGCCCGTTAAGGGATCGAAAAAACTGATCTGTTCCACTTCATCATCAAACAATTCTATCCGTACCGAATCACGCTCCGATTCAGCAGGAAAGATATCGATCACGTCACCCCGAACACGATAAGTACCACGATGCAGTTCGACGTCATTACGTGAATACTGCAATTCAGTCAGCCGTCGTAAAATATCACGCTGATTAATGGTTTCACCGACACTCAGGTGCAAAACCATCTCTAAATAGGCATCTTTATCACCCAAACCATAGATACACGACACACTGGATACAATAATCGCATCGCGGCGTTCCAACATCGCCTTGGTCGCAGATAAACGCATCTGTTCAATTTGTTCATTGACCGACGAATCTTTATCTATAAAGGTGTCTGACGACGGCACATAGGCTTCGGGCTGATAATAATCATAATAAGAAACAAAATATTCCACCGCATTATCGGGAAAGAACTCTTTCATTTCACTATAAAGCTGGGCTGCCAAGGTTTTATTAGGCGCGAGCACCATAACCGGCCTTTGGATTTGTTGTGCAACATTAGCAATCGTGAACGTCTTACCCGAGCCAGTCACTCCCAATAAGGTCTGCCACATTTCACCGTTTTCTAAGCCATCAACCAAAGCTGCAATCGCCGCAGGTTGATCCCCCGCCGGTTCAAAGTTGCTTTGTAATTCAAATTGTTTAGCCATACATCTTCTGCATCAAGGATCTTTGGCGTATATTACCTGACATCGATTTAATTTGTGTTTTAAGAAGGAAAGATTTTGGATATCAAGCTCTCACAACGCGTTCAAAGCATTAAACCCTCTCCCACATTAGCCATTACCGCTCGCGCAGCAGCGCTCAGAGCCGAAGGTAAAGACGTCATCGGCTTAGGTGCTGGCGAACCAGATTTTGATACGCCACAACACATTAAACAAGCTGCGATTACCGCGATTGATAATGGTGACACAAAGTACACCGCCGTCGACGGTACAGCTGCTTTAAAACAAGCCGTTATCGATAAACTGTCTCGTGATAATGGTCTTAATTACAAGCTCAACGAAATTCTGGTCTCTGTTGGCGGTAAACAAAGCTTTTTCAATCTCAGCCAAGCCTTATTAGACAAAGATGATGAAGTCATCATCCCAGCCCCTTATTGGGTGTCTTATCCCGATATGGTGCTACTAGCTGAAGGCGTCCCCGTTATTATCGAAGCAGGCCAAGACCAACACTTTAAAATCACGCCAGCGCAATTAGAAGCGGCGATTACACCTAATACCCGTTTATTTGTGATTAACAGCCCATCGAACCCATCAGGTAAAGCCTATAGCGAACCTGAACTCAAAGCACTCGGTGACGTACTACGTCGCTACCCGAACGTGCTAATCGCCACTGATGATATGTACGAACATATTCTCTGGTCAGACATTGGCTTTCACAATATCGTCACCGCCTGTCCCGATCTCTATGATCGTACCATTGTACTTAATGGTGTATCTAAAGCCTATTCAATGACAGGCTGGCGCATTGGCTATGCTGCAGGACCAGCGCCATTAATCGGTGCCATGAAAAAGATCCAATCACAAAGCACCTCTAACCCGGCCTCTATCTCACAAGCCGCCGCCGTCGAGGCACTCAATGGCAGTCAGCAATGCGTGCAAGACATGCTCGTTGAGTTTAAGAAGCGTCATGACATGGTCGTAGAAAAACTCAACGCCATCGAGGGTGTTGATTCACTACACAGTGATGGCACATTCTATGTTTTCCCTGATATCAGCGGCGCAATTGCCAATATGGATGGCATCAATGACGACCTAGAGTTTGCCGAAGCACTACTCGTTGATAAAGGCGTTGCCATTGTGCCAGGACAAGCTTTCGGCCTCAAAAATCATATGCGTTTATCCATCGCCACCAGCGAAGAAAACCTCAATAACGCACTACAACGTATCGCAGAATTTATAAATAACTAAAAAAGTAAGAAGAGGCTTGACCCAGCAAGGCCAAGCCTCTATCATAGCCTTCTTTCTATTCCTCGATAGCTCAGTTGGTAGAGCAAATGACTGTTAATCATTGGGTCCCAGGTTCGAGTCCTGGTCGAGGAGCCAAGAATATAAAAAAAGCCCTAGAAGTTCTACTTCTAGGGCTTTTTGTTTTCTAGAAAACAATTCATCCTTAACCTTCATAATCCCATAGTATTATTTTTTAGTGACATCATTCGTTTGCTGTATTCGCTGATACACCTCTTCTCTATGCACACTCACTTCCTTAGGCGCTTCAATGCCAATTCTTACTTGGTTACCGCTGACGCTTAGCACATGTACTTTCACATCATCATCAATAATCAGCGCTTCGCCCACTCTTCTAGACAATATCAACATATAACTGACCTCCACTAACAATCAGTTAGTCATTTTTAACACTATTTTGTTCCCTTGTCACGAGGCTTTATTTTGCCAGACCACCCTCCCACTGCTCACTACGCAATTGAAAATACTGCTTTTTATGAGTGCTAAACCAAACACCTTAAAACAAGACAATCTCGGCCAAGTTGCTTAGATAAGGGTGGGTATTGGTTAAATAGCAGAAACAGGTCACCGTTTTAGGCATTCAAACCTTCTCATCCCTCATGAGATTGGCTAATATCCATCTTAAGATTTATGCATCTATCAACTTGAGAATAATTGATGAGCCAATTAACACTGACAGAACAAGTAAACGCAGTAACTGAAGCGTTAACACAGGACATTAAAAATAATAAGCTGGAACTACCATCACCACCCGAGCTGTTATTAGAGCTAAGGCGGTTAGGGGCTGATCCTGACACCACGATCAATGACATTGCCGATCTCGTCAAACACGATGTCAATATTTCAGGCCGACTCATCAAAATCGCTAACTGTGCCCTTTTTGCTTCCAGAAATAAAGTCGGCACAGTCCAAGCTGCCGTGATGCGTCTTGGTTTGAAAAAAGTACAATCTTTGGTGACAGGTCTCGTCATCGGCCAACAAATCATGCGTAACAAAACCAAAGGATTAGAAGCTTTTTGCCAACAAGTCTGGCAAACCAGTAATGACGTCGCAGCTTTAAGTTATGTATTGGCCCAAAAGAAAACCAAACTTGACCCAGAGCAGGCCTTATTATCGGGTATTGTCCATAACATTGGTGCTTTACCGCTAGTCTTAAAATTAAACACTATTCAAGCATTAAAAGACGATCCTAAAATCATGAGCCTCGTCGCTGATGTCGTCATTCCTAAACTCTACCCCAAGGCTGGCCAACTCATTATGCAAAGCTGGCATTTTGCTCCTGAGATCATAGTGGTTGCCAGAGAGCACCTTAATTTAGCCAGAACGGGAACCGACAATATAGAATTAGCTGATATTGCACTGATCGCGCATCAATTGAACCAACTCAGTGAATTCAATGAAGAAACCATCCCTGAACAGCTCGTCTTATCACCCGCCTTTAAGAAGATGTGGCCAAGCTGGTCAGCAGCTTCTGCTGAACTGATGGAATGGGATGAAGATATCAAACAAATGAAATCGGATATGGCAAGCTAATATAGAATCATATCCTCTTTAAAAATGAGGATATCGATGACGTGATTTTTTCCTTGCCATAACCCCATTCAATCCGTATAATTTCGCCTTTCTAAGCCGGTGTAGCTCAGTTGGTAGAGCATCTGATTTGTAATCAGAGGGTCGTAAGTTCAAGTCTTATCTCCGGCTCCAGATATTAAAAAAGCCCTGACATTTAATGTCAGGGCTTTTTTTTGGGCTTTACAAAATAAAAGCGGGTTTTAATGCCACGTTTTCATTAAAGCGATACAGTTTTGGTTTAACGTCTCTGCACGCTCTGTGCTTGCAGACTCGGTATAACAACGTAATTCTGGCGCATTACCTGACGGCCTCAGGTGCACGATATCCTCGTTCTCAAAGGTCATTCTGACCCCATCAACGGTATTAATGTCGATTGGCATCCCTAAATCAGGAAAGCGCTGCTGAATAGCGGCAATATTATCTAAATAGTTATCCGTTTGCATCGTGGCCAAAATAGACTGACTCAATGTGGTCGGAAACGCTTTTAATCGATCACTCGCAGTGTATCTTGCTGGCAACGTCATTAAAAGCGCTGATATCGTCATCGCCTTTTTATCCGCTAGCAATAAAATCGCTAACGGCACAATCGCTGCATCGCGTGTCGGTAAAGATCGCATGACCTCACCATCGCGCATAATATCTGACGCTTGTAAAAAACCACCATTGGCTTCATAACCGACAACGGTTTGATCTGACGACAGTAGCGCTGTCATCGCTTCAATCACGTAAGGAGAGCCTATTTGTGTCCGCTCAACCGACTCAAAATAACCACTTTTCTCAACAGCAGAGTTACTACTAACCGGCGTTACGACCCTATCAGCTTGCATATATTCAGCACATAAAACACCTGCCACATCTCCGCGTAGCCAATTACCATTCTCATCACTGACCAACGGCCTATCCCCATCACCATCGGTTGAGATGATGCAATCGAGGTCATGCTCACCAGCCCATTGCTGAGCCAAAAGCACATCCTCAGGACGAATAGCCTCAGTATCGACTGAAATAAACTGTTCAGACCGTCCTAAAGAAATAACAGAAGCACCTAAAGCTTCCAGCAAAACCTTTAAACAATCTCGAGACACTGAAGAGTGCTCATACAAGCCAACCGTTTTACCCGATAAACATCCAGCGGGAAGAAAGTCTGTAAAACGCTTTATGTAATCATCATGAGCGGCTGCAATAGCCTCTGGCACTATATAGGGCTGTACGAACTTACCCAAGCTATCAAACTGACCATCAGGCAAAGACACTGATTGTTCACGAATGGCTAACTCATCGGCTTTTAGAATCTCACCTGTTGGTGTATTAAACTTAATGCCATTGCGATCATCAGGAATATGACTGCCCGTCACCATCATCGAAGGTAGCCCATGACTAAAGCCATATAAGGCAACTGCAGGCGTCGGTACATGACCACAATTAATTGGTTCACAGCCATGATCCCGAACGGCACGCATGGCTGCAGCCATAATACGTGGGCTACTGAACCTCAAATCACCTGCGACAGCCACTTTGCCACCGACTTGAAGTTGCTGTGACGATTTCAAATATTGAATAAAAGCACTGACATATAACCAACAAACTTGGTCTGTCATTTCCACAACCAAACCACGGACACCGCTCGTGCCAAACGCAACACCACTCGATGTCATCAACTGATCAATTTGAACTTGTTGTTCAGCCATTATGCTTTACTGTCAAAAGAAACCATCACCAAACTCAAGCTATCACGCCAATCTGGTAAACGAATAGCAAACGTATCCGCCAATTTATCTGTGTTCATACAAGAAAACAAAGGGCGTAACGCCGGTGTAGGATAATCAGCTGTCGTTGTTTTACTCAACACAGCAACATCTTCACCTTGTTCAGCCATAAACTGAAAAATAGCACCTGCAAAGTCATGCCAGCTCCCTTGACCAGAAGCCGCTAAATGATAAACACCAGAACGTGATTGCCAATACACATCTAAGCTAGTTTGACTGTTTTTATATTGAGCAACAATCTGCGCTGTTGCATCCGCTATATGACGACTCCATGTTGGCGCGCCGATTTGATCCGCCACCACTGACAACATGGGCTTTTCACGTGCTAGCCGCATCATCGTCAATAAAAAATTATTACCGCGTGCGCCATAAACCCAACTTGTACGTAAGATAAGATAATGGCAGCCCGTTTCCTCAATCGCCCTTTCACCTGCTAACTTACTCTCGCCATAGTAGTTAATCGGTGCGATAGGATCATTCTCACGCCAAGGTTTTTCACCCTCGCCACCAAAGACATAATCCGTCGAATAGTGAATCAATAAAATATTAAGCCGTTTCGCTTCTTCAGCCATCACCCGAACCGAATTGGCATTCACCTGCATCGCTAACGCTTGCTCAGACTCTGCTTTATCGACTGCTGTATAAGCTGCAGCATTCACAATCAAGTCAGGCGCTATTGCCGCTACTTTCGCCCTAATAGCATCATTATTTGTTAAATCAAGTTGCTTTCTATCTGTACTGATGACAGTACCTAAACAAGCCAAACTACGTTGTAACTCATAACCCACTTGGCCATTGGCACCAATCAATAATATTTTCATCAGTCGTAATACACCGCTTGTTGAAATGACACACCGGCTTTATCTTTTTCAGACAAACTTGGTTCACCATCAATCGGCCATTCAATGCCAATTTCTGGATCATCCCAACGAATACATTTCTCATGCTGTGGCGCGTAATAGTCAGTGGTTTTATATAAAAAGTCCGCTGTCTCGCTTAACACGACAAAACCGTGGGCAAAGCCCGGCGGCACATAAAACTGGTGATGATTCTGACCCGAAAGAACGGTACCCGCCCATTGGCCAAAAGTAGCTGAACTCTGACGCAAATCAACAGCCACATCAAACACTTCACCGGACACAACCCGGACCAACTTACCTTGGGCTTGTTCCATTTGATAATGTAGACCACGTAAGACATTTTTAGTAGAACGAGAATGGTTGTCTTGCACAAAATCAACATCCAAGCCACACAAGTCCTTCAATGTTTTCTGGTTATAGCTTTCCATAAAAAAGCCACGTTCATCGCCAAACACCTTTGGCTTCAATAGCTTCACATCGGAAATCGTCGTCTCAATCACTTCCATTAAAATATGGTCTCGGTCAAAATGTTCATCAAATAACTGCCATAGCCACTCTTAATCAACGGCTGGGCTAATCTCTCTAATTGTTCGGCATCAATATAGCCATTACGGTAAGCAATTTCTTCAGGGCACATAATTTTCAGTCCCTGACGCTTCTCAATTGTTTGAATAAACATCGACGCTTCTAATAATGAGTCATGCGTGCCGGTATCTAACCAAGCCATGCCCCGACCCATCACCTCAACGTTCAGCTGACCACGATCTAAGTAATGTTGGTTTACGTCAGTAATTTCTAATTCGCCACGCGCTGAAGGTGCAATATTTTCAGCAATATCGACCACTTGATTATCATAAAAATAAAGTCCGGTAACAGCATAGCGAGATTTAGGTTTCGCAGGCTTTTCTTCAATACTCAGCGCTTTGCCACTTTTATCAAAATCGACCACACCATAACGCTCTGGGTCACCGACTGGATAGGCAAAAACAGAAGCACCAGACGCTCGCTGATCGGCTTCAATCATCATCTCAGCCAACTCATGACCGTAATAAACATTATCGCCCAACACCAAAGACGACGGCGAGTTGCCAATAAAGTCTTTCGCTAACGGGAAAGCTTGTGCAATCCCCTCAGGATTAGCTTGTACGATATAACTGATATTCAAGCCCCAATCCTCACCAGAGCCTAATAACTGTTCAAGCCTTGGGGTATCTTGCGGTGTCGAAATAATACAAATATCGCGCATTCCCGCCAGCATCAGCGTCGATAATGGGTAATAAATCATCGGTTTATCATAAACAGGCAACAATTGCTTACAAATTGCTCGCGTCACTGGATACAAGCGTGTGCCACTGCCACCCGCTAAAATAATGCCTTTCCGCGATGTCATCCTGTCGATTCCTTTAAGCCTAAACGCTCTTGTTGGTAACTACCATCCAACACACGTTGGCACCATGTCTTGTTATCTAAATACCATTGCACTGTTTTTCTCAAACCAGTCTCAAAAGTCTCTTCTGGTCGCCAGCCTAACTCACGTTCGATCTTAGTCGCATCAATTGCATAGCGTTGATCATGACCAGGCCTGTCAGTGACAAACTCAATCAAGTTTTTATGAGGAACATGAGGCGACTCGGGTAGTAGCTCATCCAAAATAGTACAAAGCTGATGAACGACATCAAGGTTAGTATGCTCATTAAAACCACCGATGTTATAGCACTCTCCCACTACGCCGGTTTCTAAAACAACCCGCAATGCACGCGCATGATCATCAACATACAACCAATCACGTATATTATCGCCCTTGCCATAAATAGGTAATGCCTTACCCACTTGAGCATTACTGATCATCAAAGGTAATAATTTTTCAGGAAACTGGTAGGAACCATAGTTATTGGAACAATTCGTCATCAAGGTTGGTAAACCATAAGTATGGCGCCAAGCACGGACTAAATGATCACTACCCGCTTTACTCGCAGAATAAGGTGAATTTGGCTCATAAGGCATATCTTCTGTAAATAGACCTGTTTCGCCCAACGAACCAAACACTTCATCAGTCGAAATATGATGGAAACGAAATGCTTCTGACGCCACATCATCTAACGTTAACCAATACTTCCTAGCAGCTTCTAATAATGTATAAGTCCCCACTACATTCGTTTGGATAAACTCACCAGGGCCATCAATAGAACGATCAACATGCGATTCAGCAGCCAAATGCATCACAGCTGTTGGCTTAAAGTCATCAAAGGCTTTATTCATCGCTTTCTGATCACAAATATCAGCTTGAATAAAGTGATAATTTGGCAAACTGTCAACAGATGACAGTGATTCTAAATTACCCGCATAAGTTAATTTGTCGACGTTAGCTATCTGATAATCTGTTTCTGACAATAATTGTCGAATTAGTGCCGAGCCAATAAAGCCAGCACCACCTGTTATTAATAAACGCATCCGATCTTCTCTATTACAAATATGGTTTAACTGAAAATATAAGTCTTTTACAAGCTAGATAACAACTCATTAATCCGAGCAGACAAAGCTGTATCATTTTGTTTTTCTGCCTGTTCTTTTGCCATCACTAGATATTTTTTTGCCGATACTGGATCATTAAGCTTCATGTGAACGCTACCGAGATGGTAGTTAAAGATAGCAACATCAGGTGCTTTAACAATGACACGTTCAAGTAATACTTTAGCCCCATCCAACTCGCCAAATTCCGCCAATGCCCAGGCATGAGTATCCAGAAAATAAGGTTCAACCGAGTTTGCAAAGCGAGTTGTTAAAGCAACCGCTTTTTGTAAATTAGCTTCCGTCTTAAATTGGTCTGTTAATAAACTCGCCAAATTGTTTATAACCACTTCAATATCTGGGTCACGGCTTAACACTTCTTCATAAATCGATTTAGCTTGGCCATAGTCACCCATGCTTTCATAATATGAAGCCAACGGTAACGCAAGTGCATTACTCTCTGGGAGAGCTTTCAAACCCCGCTTATAAGCTGCAATAGCTAATTCAGTTTGATCTTGTGATTGGTGAACATTGGCTAATAAAAGATATCCACTTTGCCACTTAGGCTCATTCTCTAACCCTGAGTTAACAATTAGAATCGCTTTATTCCATTTTTTTTGCTTGATATAAAGCTCAGCCAACATCTGATACGCAGGTATAGACTCTTGGTTCTTGTCCATGAACCCCGTTAAATAATCAACTAACTCTTCGCCTTGGTCCAGTTTTAGATAACTAAAGGCTAACTGCTCTAAAGCGACGAACATTGCCCCATTTTCTGATAGTACCACTTTGTATTTCTCAATTGCTTCCAGGTATTTTCCTTGTCCCTGCAAAATACGGCCATCTAAATATAAAGCCATTAATGAGCTTTCGTCACTCTTCTTTAAGGCATCAACGACCGATTCAGAACCTGCCCAGTCTCCTTTAGCTAATTTTACTTGTGCCAAGGCTTGTAATAAGGATTGATCATCAGGCGAAGAAATCAGAGCTGTCGTTATAACTTCATCAGCACGTTCAATATTATCTGATCCCATTAAACGCTGAGCAACAAACAATGCTGACGGGACATTACCTGAGTCAATTTCTAATGCCTGTCGAAAATTATCCTCAGCTAACTGTATCGAATTATTATCAATATAGGCCTTTCCAAGTAAGACCAAAGCCTTCACCGATTCCGGGTTATTACGTAAAATAACGCGTAACTTCGTAATTGCCCCATCAACATTGTTATCTAACAAATTTAATTTTGAGCTTAAGAGCAATGCATCTTCATCCTCAGGTGCAACGGCCAGCACTTGGTCAGTTTTTTCACGTACCTCATCCAACTCGCCAATACGGTATGCATAATTTGCTAATATCATCTTAGCTTTACGGCCGTTATTACCTTCAGAGTCTTTCTCAACAATAGCATGTAAGGTTGCAAGAGCCTCTTCCACCTGATCTTGCTTTAACTGTATTGAGACTTTAGCAAAACGAAGATCATACTCTTCTGGTTCTTCAGAAATATATTTATCCAATAACGCGATAGCCGCCTTCGGATCTTTAGTTTGTATCAAAGCCAATAATAATAATAATTTAGCCTCTTTATCCTGAGGATGAGCGTTAGCAAATTGTTCCACAACCTTCTTTGCATCTCCATATTTTCCTCGAAAGTTCAATAAGCGAGCATAGGATTTAACGAGCACAAGCTCATCTGGTTTTTTTATTAACAGTTCGCGATAAATCTCTTCAACAGCATCGTAGTCCTTACGTGACTCATAAATAGCTAACTTCATAGCAATCAAAGATAAATTATCAGCATCTTTAGCCAGAGCATCTTCCAATACGGATAATGCTTGCTCTATCTTACCTTGCTCTTTATAAATAATAGCTTTAACCGACAATGCTTCAATATTCGCTTCATCCATAGCCAAAACTTTTTCTATATCAACAGAAGCCACACCGAAGTTTTGTTGCCTCATATTCACAGATGCTCTCAGGATCAAAGCACCAATATGATTATTATCTAGGTCAAGTACTTTTTTAACTCTCGCGTTTGCCTCATCATAGCTTCCTGAGAGCAAATACAGTTGTCCTAACTTAATACTAACCTCTTTATGTGTTGGATCGAGTTGCTCAGCAGTCTTGAGGTTAGCGTACATACCTTTCCACTTTTGACCTTTTTCATCTAATAAAGCTAATTGATAAAAAGGTTCCGCTTGAGTGGGGTCAATTTGAATCGCATTCCGAAATTCAAGGCTAGCCTTTTCAACCTTACCCTCCGCCAACAAAGCTTTACCACTGTCTATAAAGTCTGCCGCACTTTCAGATGATGAACCACACCCAGACAATGAGACCAGCAATAAAGCTGTAATTAATGAGTAATGTATTTGTTTCATATCTTTTCCCTAATCTGCTATATAGTTGGCAACTAGAGCAATCAATTGAGTCATAAATAAAGGACTCTCATGCCTACTCCGCGCCGATGTAATAAATTTATTTTTTTGGCAACACCTGATGTAGCATAGCTGTTAACCCTTTAGTTCTATCCAAAAACTGTAAACTCTCCTTTCCACAGGCGAGTTTCATCTGTTCATACAGACCTTTATCCGAAGCTATCTTTTCTATTCCCTCAACAAAACTATTAATATCATTAGTAATGGCCTTATAGCATGCTGTTGGCATTTCACCTGCCGCAGGAACAACACCACTAGCAATAACAGGTCGACCTGATAAAGCAGACTCTGCTGCGGTCATCGCAAGCCCTTCATTAAAGCCATCTGTCGTAGGAACAATTGAAATATGGCAATCACGATATAACTCAATCAGCTCTTCAAGCTCTACCCAGCCAGGAATATTAACAATATCTGTTAATCCTTTTTGTCGAGCCTTCGCTTGTAAGGCTGCTAATGCTGGCCCTGTCCCACAAATCACCCATTCATATTCATTCGGGTGCTTCTCGTTGAGTTGTGCGGCCATATCTAAAATATCTAAAACACCCTTAAACACCTCTACCCGGCCAATAAACATGACTTTAAAAGGACGCTGTTCATGTGCCGGAGGCAACGATATATTATCGAAATACGCTTTATGAAACTGAGCTCTAAACTGCACTAATTTTTTTTCTACTTTTCGGCCACACAACTCAAGCACTTGCTTCTCACACTCTTTAGAAACACTGAGAATTGCATTTGCGCCGTAACGAAAAAACCATCTATCACACCATTGGATGACTCTGCCAGATAACTTCCGTGGAGGGAACCCAGCCGGCCATAATGTATTATGTAAAATAGGTATCACTTTTATACCAAAAGCTCTAAATAAAAAAAGCATAAAGTAATACGTTGCACCAGAATCGACTAAGGCAATATCCGAACGAAAACGCAACGCTTTCCATAATAGAATAAAGCCATAACTAAACTCTCCTAAATGATATGAAAGCCCAGAGCCAACAAAAGGAACTTTCAGTTTTGGCCTATGCTCTATGACTGCATCATCATCCCTAAAACTGTCACCATTGGCATGAGGTGAAACCATAAATATTTTTGAGTTACTCGCTTTACAATATTCTAATATTTGGCCACTAAAAGTAATAGATACTTCATGAGGATCATGCTCACCTTTTTCCCAATGCTTATAGCTCTTAATTAAGTCCGCTGTGCCAGAACAAGCATAAAAAATTTTATTTCTATTCATCCCTATTTCACCTGCAACATTGATACACTGTCATTACTCTGTGGCACAATAATCACGCTACCCCTACCTAATCTATTATATAGTTAGTTAATTCAGCATCAGAATTTTTCATAAAGTCTAATACCCTTGCATCTGCTAATTCAATGGGCTCTCTTTCCAAAACAGGCGTGACTATTCGAACTAAAGCCCCATCAGTTCTATTTTTAAACAGTGCATCTTGTAACAAATACCATTTATTTAAATATTCATTCGCCACTATACGACCGTGTCCTTGGAACCAGTAATAAACTAATTGGCGCTGCAGACCTTTTTTAATAATGACACGGTTAGCCCGGTGTCCATTGACCATCACACGTTGCAAATCCGCAATTTCCCAGCCACCACCCGGAATACAAACACGTGGAGAATGAGGCGAAACACCTTTTCGTTGGGTTTGATAATATGCAACATACAGATTAATAAGCTCATTCTCAGCATTACTATAATTTACCAGTAAGTAATCCGTCATTTTGAGCTTATCGATAACATCTTGGTCCATTCTCTCATGTCGGCCTTCCCACTGGCCTAGCTTGGCCGGAAAGTTAACAAATGAAGTATGTTCAGGATAGTCCTCTACACGATTATCTACAAAGTTACTTGCCATCAAAGCGCCTAAAAGAAGTGCAATAGAAATTGCCAATGCGATGACCGAAGAACTAGATGAGCGACTATTGATCGGTTCAATATTTCCTGGAATTGATACAACACCAAACACCTTAGCAAGGGAGACTTCTTTGTTCGTTAGCTTTTCTAACAACCACACTAATGCAAATAAAATAACCGCGCAGGCCATGAAAATAATCCAACCTTCAAAGTCATGCAAAAAACCTTCAGCCATTGAAATGCCCCAATTATCAACCAGTACGCCAATCGCACCAATACGAAAACTGTTCATTAAAATAGTAATTGGGATCGTAGCCAAAAATACCACCGCTCGTTTCCAAAAAGAAGCTTGATAAAAATAGGCAGCTATAAAGCCCAAACTCATGAGGGGAAACAAATACCTTAACCCACTACAAGCCTCGACAACTTGTAATTTATAAACCCCAAGATCAATCACATTTCCTTCAAGAAATACAGGTATGTTAAATGCCCTAATAACGTCGACACCTATAGCTGATGACCATAATTGCAATTTAGCCGTCAATAACACTTCAATAACATAGGGTAGTGGAATAGCAAAAAGCAGTAATAGAATTGGCGCTAACGTGTACTTTGTTGCACGTCCTACCGTCACCATAGAGAGCCCAATAAGAAGCAAAACAAAAGAATATTGAACCAGTAAAAACAATGCACTTATTTCCCCAATCAATAAAACAGCTATTGCTATGAAAACGAGAACAAGGCCGAACCACAATGGTTCAGATACTGAAGACATGATTAGGTCTTTCTTTTCCCACAATATATATAGAGTAACTAAGGGGATTAAATACCCATGGCTATATTCTTCTTGAATTCCCCATCTAAGGACAGCCTCTGACAAACCTGCCCAATAGGTAAAAATAGCTAACCCGATAGCCAAAAAAAACAAACTTATCTGTCTATAACTTAACAAAAACCACTCCAATAGCAATAAGAATTGCTCTAATCCCTTAATGAATTATTTAAATAATTTCAAAGCGTTTTGACACATTATTAAAGCCTAAAATGCGTCTAACGCTTTTATTAACTTGTGATAATGACAAATGTCTGCCCTGTTGATTTAATTGAGATTGATATAGTAGCAATGTGCCAATAAATGCACTATCAATATATCTCAGTTTTAAACAATTGATCACAACATCACTAGAAAATTCCACTAATGTGGCTTCAAATATCACCTTTAATTGCTCTATTTCACATATAGACGCACTGCCATTAATTGACAACCTCACTTTATTGTCATGAGCTTGTTCAAGTTGATATCCTTTCTGGTGACGATAACGTCTCAGTAATACTCTGTCATAAATAGCTAAAGGTAAAACTTGCAAGAAGATCATACGGGCAAAACATAACCCATCCGAACCATACCTTTTCCAGAGAGAAGGTTCTTGCTTAATCCGCCATAGCCATTCTAAACCCCAATTTTGCCAACGCTCAGGAGCGCGCACAAGGTGTCCGGCTACGAAATTTATTACCGCGCCTAAGTGACTAATAACTGGCGCAGCTATCTGTCCCCTATTTGCCTGAATCCAGGCTTGGCCTTTTTTAGCGCCTAAAGC
>CAJQOM010000025.1 GCA_905479985.1 uncultured Gammaproteobacteria bacterium
ATCACAATCGCATAGCTGACTTTTTCAAAAGTCTTAAATACCAAAGCGATACCAGCATATTCATCCGGCAACGTCACCGAATCCTTAGGGTCAATAGAAACAATATCTCTCACAACATCACCCGCTTGATAAACCGATAAAGCATGGCCGACTTCTAGCCCTTCACGCTCACCACGGTTCAACACAACCACTTGATATTGACCTACCTGAGAAACACCATCAAAAACGGAAATAATGCTGCCTTCAAAACCTTCTGCCGGCAAATGCGGATAAAAATTCGCTTCATATTGTTCATCAACAACCGGCAACAAGCGATCACCAATTAAAACTTCACGGCTGGTTTCGCGTAATTCTGCCGTTGATATATCAGCGATAACCGATAAATAAGCATCAGCCACATAAATCGCTTCATAGCCTAAAATTTCAGCGGTGGCAGGATCTTTGTACACCTTATCGCCACGGAAAAGACTATAGTGCTTGCCTTCATCTGCATTGATACCGCGCACATAAACCTTATCACCCGCCCCAGAAATTAACCGTTCTTCAGAACCTGCAACCACATAAGGCGCACGCTCTAACACGTCAGCACCCACCACATTAGGTCGGCTCAAGAAAGGTCTAAGCGCATCAAGCGGTATTGTAGGAATAGCTTGCTGCAAAGCAGTCTCACGCATCTCTGGTGACATTTTATACGTCACTGGACCACGTGTTAACTCAAGCACCGGCTTACCATCGCGATAAACCAAGGTTAAAACATCACCTGGATATATAAGATGAGGATTCTCTATCTGAGGATTAACATGCCAGATATCTGGCCAATGCCATGGGTATTTCAAAAACAGGCCGGAAATATCCCAAAGTGTATCGCCTTTCACAACCACATAACGCTGTGGATGATCTGGGTTTAACGCCACATCAGCCTTAGCTAACATAGGCAACGACAGTAATACAAAACAACAACTTATAAAGAAACGACGCATCATCGCTAAATCCTCAACCGAAAGCAAAATAAGGCCAACGAAAACCTCTTTGAAACATAAGCCTAAACGCAATTTAAGGCTATCGCAAATATAAACTATAAATAGTGTGAACTATGACCGCTTCTGCTTTGTCTTAGCACACAATAGTGATGTAATTAAAAATTATCGCCCGGCATTTGCATGCTATAATCCAACATCCTATTAATATCCAATAATAATTAAATGGAGATTTAGATGAAACACATTGCATACACATTCCTAGGTCTAGCTGCACTTTTCGGTACTAATGCCGCAATGGCAGCAGGCGACGCAGCAGCAGGTCAAGCAAAAGCAGCAAGTTGTGCAGCTTGCCATGGCGCTAACGGCATCGCAGCTGTACCCGTCTACCCTAGCCTTGCTGGCCAAAACGAAGCTTACCTAGTTTCTTCAATGCAAGCATACAAAGACAACCAGCGTACTGGTGGCATGTCGGCCATCATGACAGGCCAAGCAGCAAACCTATCTGAACAAGATATTGCTGACTTAGCTGCTTTCTATGCTGCAATGAAGTAAGTCAAAGCAACACCATATTAAGGCGGCCAATAGGCCGCTTTTTTATTTGTACTGCCTCAGGCTTTCCCATCTCTGACCAAGCCTTGTTACAATAGTCATCGAGACCAAATAGATTTATGCTCAGGTTATTATTATGGCTTTAAGACAAATACTACATTTCCCCGATCCACGCCTACGCAAAAAAGCCACGGCAATCATTAAAGTCACTGACGATATCCGTCAGCTAGCCGATGATATGCTCGAAACAATGTATGACGCCCCCGGTATTGGTTTAGCCGCCACCCAAATTAACGTTCAAAAGCGGCTCATTGTCATTGATATATCTCAAGATATGACCGAGCCTTACATCTTCATTAATCCAGAAATTGCCCAAAAGCAAGGGGAGCGCGAACACGAAGAAGGTTGCTTATCGGTGCCTGATTCTTATGAAATTGTCACCCGCGCCGATACCGTACGCGTCAAAGCACTTGATCGTAACGGAAAACCTTTTGAGCTAGATGCTGACGAATTACTCGCTACCTGCATCCAACATGAAATTGATCACCTCGACGGCAAACTTTTTGTTGACTACATTAGCAACCTAAAGCGCCAACGCATTAAAAAACGTCTCGAAAAACAACAAAAGCAACAAAGTTAATCCGCAATGCGCATTATTTTTGCTGGTACGCCAGAGTTTGCTGCACAAACATTAACAGCCTTACTCGAGACGGAGCACACCCTTTGTGCTGTTTATACCCAACCGGATCGACCCGCAGGGCGTGGCCGAAAACTCACCGCCAGCCCGGTTAAACAAATCGCACTAGAACACAATATTCCTGTCGAGCAACCGCTCAATTTCAAAGATCAAACAGACCAAGATACGCTAGCGAACTATCAAGCAGACTTAATGATTGTTGTTGCCTACGGTTTGCTATTACCGCAAACTATACTCGACACGCCAACACGAGGCTGTATTAACATTCACGCCTCTTTATTACCCCGTTGGCGTGGTGCTGCCCCAATCCAACGCGCTATCCTTGCTGGTGACACCGAAACCGGCGTCTGCATTATGCAGATGGAAGCTGGCCTCGACACCGGCCCTGTTCTTGCACGAACAACTTGTCCAATCAGCGGCGACGATACCACCCAACAATTACATGACCGTTTAG
>CAJQOM010000026.1 GCA_905479985.1 uncultured Gammaproteobacteria bacterium
CGACGTAGCCATTCACGCCAGCTTGAGCGGCTTCAATGATTTGTTCGCGTTTGGTTTCAGCGGTGACCATCAGCACAGGTAATGAGGCTAATTCAGCATCAGCACGAACGGCTTTGAGTAAATCGATACCTTGCATCCCCGGCATATTCCAGTCGGTGACGAGAAAGTCGATGCCACCGGCTTTTAAAATGGGTAATGCTGTTAGGCCATCATCAGCTTCAACGGTATTTGTGAACCCGAGGTCGCGTAGTAGGTTTTTAATAATCCGCCTCATGGTTGAAAAGTCGTCAACGATGAGGATTTTCATATTCTTATCCAAATCTTAATCTCCAAAAATGCGTTTAACTTACCCAATCACCTAACTTTGATCGTAGTCTGATGATGGTTTGACTGTGGATCTGGCTAACGCGAGATTCACTGACATTAAGTACTTCACCAATTTCTTTTAAATTGAGTTCTTCATTATAGTACAAGCTCATCATTAATCTTTCGCGTTCTGGCAAAGTTTGAATTGCTTCACTTAAAGCATGCCGAAACCCACTTTTTTGGACTGTTTGTTCGGGTTCTGATTCATTTTTACCGATGGGTTGCGCAAGTGTCTCGTCATGATCGGTCAATTCATCAAGGCTAAAAACTTGGTGTCCTGATGCATTATAGAGTTGTTGGTGGTATTCACTGGTGCTGATCCCGAAGGCTTCGGCGACTTCACTGTCTTGGGCATTGCGACCTTCGCGTTGTTCTATTTCTTGCATGACAGCGGCAATTTCACGTGCCTTACGGTGGACAGAGCGAGGAGCCCAATTATTGCGTCTTATTTCATCTAACATTGCGCCGCGGATGCGGATGCCAGCGTAGGTTTCAAAACTGGCGCCTTGTTCGGTATTGTAGTTTTGTGATGCGTCTAATAAACCGATCATGCCTTCTTGAATTAAGTCTGCAACATCGACGGTATGCGGCAGTTTTGAAATAAGATGATAAGCGATGCGTTTGACTAAAGGGGCATGTTGTTCCGCGATCTCAGCCGTTGACTGGCTGGAGATACTTGCTTGCTCATACATTCCAACCGGGCTCATTTAAGCTGTTTCCATACTGGCTTCGATTAAGCGTTCTACAAAAAACTCCAAGTGACCACGCGGTTGTTTTTGCACTGGCCAATGGGCGACTTTTTTGCTGAGGTGGGTAAAGGCGGTGGCAGATTTACTTTGAGGTAAGTAGTCGACAACAGCGCGCTGCTTTTTGACGGCATGGCGAAGGTCTTCATCAAAAGGTACGATACCCATAAAATCGAGTTGGACCTCTAAAAATCGTTCGCAAACCATGGCAATTTTATTAAAAAGTTCTCGACCTTCCTGTACGCTGCGTGTCATGTTGGCAATGATATGAAATTGCTCAAGCTTATAATCTCGATTGAGTAATTTTATCAGGGCGTATGCATCCGTAATAGAGGCCGGTTCATCGCAGACGACGATAATCACTTCTTGTGCTGCGCGGGTGAAGCTGATGACACTATCGGCAATGCCAGCGGCACTGTCGATCAGTAATATATCGATATGCTGTTCAAGCTCGCTAAAGGCTTGGATCATACCGGCATGTTCGGCCGGATTTAGTTCAGCCATTTTTTGAATGCCTGATGCCGCGGGAATGATTTTCAAGCCAGCAGGCCCTTCTACAATGACTTCTTGTAAGGTTTTAGTGCCTTCGATGACGTGTAAAAGATTATATTGAGGGTGTACGCCTAGCATGACGTCGATGTTAGCCAGCCCTAAGTCAGCATCCATGAGGAGGACTTCTTTACCTTGTGTTGCTAATGCGACGCCGAGGTTGACGGTGACATTGGTTTTACCGACACCACCTTTACCACTGGCGACAGCGATGACTTTTACGGGTCGTGGTGGGGCTGTCATTCTTCTTAATCCTGCTGCTTGATCTTGTGGCGAATTAGCCATATGCGGCAAATCCCCCGTAGGTCGATAAGGTTTGAGGATCAAGTTGTTCGTCATTCATTAATAAGCTGGCGTCTTTAACGAGGCTGGCAGGACGGGCAAGACTGAAGTCTTCAGGGACTTGTTGGCCGTTGCATAGGTATGCCAGCGGTAGTTTATGGCGGATCATTGCTGAGATTGCACCGCCTAAACTATTGGTTTCATCGGTTTTGGTCAAAATACAGCCACTTAATTCAAGGTGAGAGAAAGCCTTAATAGTATCATTGAGAACGTTAGTTTGTGTGGTTGCTGATAAAGTTAAATAGTTTTGTATCCTAGGTGACTGATTTCTAAGGAGAGAAAACTTTTCACTGAGCTGCATATCACGTTGATTCATACCGGCAGTATCGATCAATATAAAGCGGCGATCAAGTAGCTCATTCAGTGCACTGCCTAATTCTTCATGTGTTCTGGCAACGCGAACCGGTAAACCTAGAATACGGGCATAGGTGCGGAGTTGTTCTTGTCCACCGACACGGAAGCAGTCTGTTGTGATCAGACCGACGTTTTTTGCGCCGTGTTTCAGGGCGCAACGGGCTGCCATTTTGGCGACGGTGGTGGTTTTACCAACGCCTGTGGGCCCAACTAATGAATAAATGCCGCCGGTTTCTAAGAAGTTATCAGCTTGAATCGGGATTTGTGTGGCGAGTGTGCCCAATGATTGACGCCACGCTGTTTCGAGGTCATCGCTTTGGCGTGATTGGGCAACAATAGATTTTGCTAATTCTACTTGAACGCCCATGGCTAAGTGACGGTGTAATAACTGTACCTGAATTGGGTTGATGCGTTCCATATCTTTCCAAGCTAAGTCAGATAGTTGGCTTTGCAACATGTCTTTCATGCCGGCAATTTCTTTACGCATTTGAACCAAGGTAGGCTCTTGTGACCAGACATTTTGGGCTGGTTCAGGTCTTGCTGCTGGTGCGACAGCTGGGTTTGCTAATGACGGATTAATTTCGACTTTCGCTTCTCTGCGAGCAGGTTCTGATATCGCAGGGCTTGGCCGTTTGAATTGTGATTCATCATAGTCAGTGGCTGCAACGATTTCGACACCACCATCGACGCGGGTATTTGAAAGGATGACAGCATCCGGGCCTAATACATCGCGGACCTCTTTAATGGCTTGTCTGACATCTGCTGCTTGGAAACGTTTAATTTTCATAGTAATAACCTCTGCTAACGACCAACATTAGCCACAATTCGGATTTGTTTGTTGTCTGGTATTTCGTTGTAAGACAGGACATTTAGGCTTGGAATAGAGTGACGAATAAAACGTGCAATCCATGATCTTAGGCCTGCTTGCACGACAAGAATGGCTGATTCTCCGGCCATTTCTTGACGTTGTGCGACTTCATTTAAATTTTTGTGCATATTTTCTGCGAGTCCTGGTTCAAGACTGACGTTGGTGTCGCCAGTTGTATTGAGTGTCTGAAGCAATATTTGTTCCAGCTCAGGGTCGAGTGTGATAATCGGCAAGTCAGATTTAATGCCATTGATGTGTTGGATAATAGAATGGCTTAACGCAACGCGGGTCGATGCGGTAATGGCATCAGGATCTGGGTTGCGTATCGCCTGCTCTGAAATAGACTCGATGATGGTCCGAATATCACGAACGGGAATATTTTCTTCAAGTAAGTTTTGTAATACTTTTTGAATGCCACCGAGTGGAATGGTATCGGGAACAAGGCCCTCAACGAGCTTGGGTGTTGATTTAGATAAGTTGTCGAGCAGTTGTTGTACTTCTTCACGGCCGAGCAATTCATGCGCATGGTTTTGCAATATTTTACTGAGATGTGTTGCAATGACGGTATCAACGTCAACGACTGTGTAGCCTTGTGCTTGGGCATGTTCGCGTTGGTTGCTTTCGATCCAAACGGCATCTAATCCAAATGCGGGGTCTTGGCTTTTAATACCTTCTAATTCGCCGAAAACTTGGCCGGGATTAATGGCCATCATACGATCAGGATAAATTTCAGCTTCTCCGAAGATAACGCCGAAGAGGGTGATTTGATATGCCGTTGGGGCGAGATCTAAATTGTCACGGATATGTACAGGTGGAATCAAGAAGCCTAATTCTTGAGATATTTTTTTACGAATGCCCTTGATGCGACCCATTAGTTGGCCGCCTTGGTTTTTATCAACAAGTGGAATCAAGCGATAGCCAATTTCTAGGCCAACAGGATCTACAGGGCTGAGATCATCCCAATCTAGTTCACGCTGTTCTCGTGGTATTTCTGTTTCAGCGGGTGCTTGTGTAGCGGCCTGCGTGGCAGTTTTTTGACGCTGAGCGATTAGCCATGCGCCACCAGCACCCATAAATGCGAGCAAGAGAAATGGGACATTGGGCATGCCGGGAATTAAGCCCATGCTGCCTATAATGGTTGAGGTGACGGCTAATGTTTTAGGGTCTTTCAATAATTGGCTAACTATTTGTTCGCCCATGTCCTGTTCTTTGGTAGAACGTGTGACGAGTAGACCAGCAGCTGAAGCCAATAACAATGAAGGGATTTGCGCGACCAGGCCATCGCCAATAGTGAGTAATGTGTAGTTGTGGGCTGCTTCGGCAAAAGTTAAGTCATGTTGAGCGACGCCAATAATAAAGCCGCCAATAATGTTGATAAACAAAATCAAGATACCGGCAACGGCATCACCACGGACGAATTTACTGGCACCATCCATTGAGCCGTAAAAATCGGCTTCTTGCATAATTTCTTCACGGCGGTTTCGAGCTTCGTCTTGATCAATCAAACCAGCGTTAAGATCTGCATCAATGGCCATTTGCTTGCCAGGCATGGAATCTAAGGTGAAACGGGCACTGACTTCTGCAATACGAGTGGCGCCTTTGGTCACGACTACGAAGTTGATAATGACTAGAATCGCGAACACCACAAAACCAACCGTGTAGTTACCGCCAATGACGAATTCACCAAAGGCTTCGATAACGTTACCGGCTGCGTTGGTGCCTGTGTGGCCTTCTAATAAAACAATACGGGTTGAGGCGACGTTTAAAGCGAGACGTAATAGGGTTGCAATCAATAGAATGCTGGGGAAAGCGGCAAAGTGGAGCGGTTTAAGCACATAAATGCTGGCGAGCATGATGGTGAGGGATAGGGCGATATTAAAACTAAATAATAAGTCGAGCATGAAAGGCGGGAGTGGCACGACCACCATTGCCAATAGAGCAACCAACACCATTGGTGCAGCGACATTGCCATTAATCAGTGTTTTGATACGGCTAAAAAAATCGTTGTCCATATTGCCTTAATCTCGTTTATATTCGTCTGGTATTGGCAGGTCCTCCGTATTTAATTGCGGTTTATTACCACCGCGGTTGTTATAGCGGCGTAATTGGAAGACGAATGCTAATATCTGAGCCACTGCAATATATAGACCAGATGGGATTTCCTCGCCTAATTCAGTGCTGAAATAAATGGCACGGGTGAGTGGCGGTGCTGAGATGATAGGCACCTCATTGGCTTCACCGATGATCCGAATTTGTTGTGCCATCAGGTCGGATCCTTTGGCGACAACGTAAGGTGCCCCATCGCCAGTTTGGTTATACCGGAGTGCGATAGCATAATGCGTTGGGTTAGTGATAATGACGTCAGCGTCTGGTACCTCTTGCATCATGCGCTGTTGTGATAGTTCAACTTGTAGTCGTCTGATACGGCCTTTGACTTCTGGGTTGCCGTCAGTTTCCTTACTTTCATCCTTTAATTCTTGCTTGGTCATTTTGAGCTGGCGATTGTGGTTCCAGTGCTGGAATGGTACGTCGATAGCGGCGATAAGAATCAAACTAGATGAAATGGCTAAAAAGACCCAAAGCACAAGATCGGCTAAGGAGGCCATGGCGACATTGACCTCTTGCATGCCAAGCGTCAATAATTGGTCACGTAAGCTCCAGAGGGTAAGTGTAGAAATGGTGCCGACGAGGATAAATTTCCCTAGGGCTTTGACGAGTTCAATTAGACCTTGTGGTCCGAGGATGCGTTTTAGGCCTTTTAGGGGATCTAATCGTTCTAGTTTTGGGGCCATGGCTTGCGCCGAGAAATTCCAACCGCCAATGCTGGCTGGTGCGATTAAAGCGGCTAAAACGGTAATGCCGAAAAACAGGCTTAGATCAAAAGCGATTGTTTCTAATGAGTGGATCATATGGTGCGCCATCGCAACGGGGTCAAACAGTTGTTTACGGGTTAAGCTGAACGATTTTTCCATCACGGCAGCGAGACTGGCAATGATGTTATTACCGAGGAACATCATCGCCACGGCACTGGCGATTAAGACGATGACGGTGGTAAATTCTTTTGACCGAGGAACTTGGCCTTTTTCTCGCGCATCATTGATGCGCTTCTCGGTAGGCTGTTCGGTTTTTTCCTGTCCTTGATTTTCTTCAGCCATTGGGTGTGACCAATGCGCGAATCATTTGGAGCATTTCATCTGTCATGGTGACAAGATGAGCCGATGCCGATGACAGCGTGATTAGGATAATCACAAAGCCCAAATTAATGGTTAAGGGAAAACCGATAGAGAAGGGACTGATTTGAGGTGCGGCGCGTGACAAGATACCAAATGCCAAGTTCACAACCATCAGTGATCCAATAGCGGGTAAGGCGACAATGACGCCCGCGGCATACATCCAGCTAGCTTGTGCAGCAATGTCACGATAACTGGTATGGGGTAAGCCTGTTGTGCCAATCGGTAATGTCACAAAACTTTCTGCGAGGACGCGAAGCAAAATAAGATGACCATCTAAGCTGAGGAAGACCAAGGTCACGAAGATCAGATAGAGTTGACTGATAACGGGGACCGATACGCCGTTTTGTGGATCGATCATAGAAGCAAAACCAAGCCCCATTTGCATGGCAATAATCTGACCAGCGATGATAAAACCATTGAATAACAGTTGCAGCATAAATCCCATGCAGACGCCGATGAGAATTTGGTGAGCGACAATTAACAAGCCATCACTACTTAATGGCTCAACAGCCGGCGCTAAGTTAGGAATGGTTGGGACGATAATAAAACTGACGGCTAGTGCGATTAAGAGACGACTTCTGACATTAACGAAGTTACTGCTGAAAATGGGTGCTGCCATCATCAGGGCAGCGATGCGAAAAAATGGCCAGAGATAGCTACCGATTAAGCCTGTTATTTCTGCAACCGAAAGTGTCATGACTTAACCGATCAGGAACGGAATATCTTCAAACAATTGGCTGGCATAATTGGTCAGTAAACTGAGCATCCATGGACCAGCGAAAGCGAGGACTAAAAAGGTGATCAGGAGTTTTGGAATAAAAGTTAGCGTTTGTTCATTAATCGATGTTGCTGCTTGGAACATGCTGACTAATAAACCAATGAATAGGGCTGGCAGCAAGATAACTGAGATTAACAAGATAATTACTTGTAGGGCTTGTTGCATGATAGTGAGAACGGATTCAGGGGTCATAATTAGACGTAAAAACTAGAGGCTAGGGTGCCCATTAATAAAGCCCAGCCATCGATAAGGACGAAGAGCATCAGTTTAAAAGGCAGTGACACTAACATGGGGGATAACATCATCATCCCCATTGCCATAAGGACGCTGGCAACAACAAGGTCAATGATGAGAAATGGGATAAAAATAAGGAAACCAATTTGGAAAGCCGTTTTTAATTCACTGGTCACGAAAGCAGGAAGCAGTAAACTAAAGGGGACGTCATTCTTGGTTTCTAAGACCATACCGCCGTGGATACTAGCGAATAGTGCGAGGTCACTTTCTCTCGTCTGTGCCAACATAAAGGCTTTGAAAGGTTGCGTTGATTTTTCAAAAGCCGCTAGGACTTCGATTTGACCGTCCATATAGGGTTTGACGCCTTCTTCGTAGGCGGTATCAAAGACTGGATTCATGATGAAGAAAGTGAGGAAGAGAGATAGGCCGATTAAAACTTGATTTGATGGCGTTGATTGGACCCCCATCGCTTGTCGTAGAATGGCGAGAACAATGATTATGCGGGTGAAGGAGGTCATCATAATTAACGCTGCAGGTAGCAGGGTTAATACCGTCATTAGGGCTAGAATTTGTAAAGTAACGGTGTAGCTTTGCTCGCCACTTTCTCCCGAGGTAACGGTGAGGGCGGGGATTCCCGGTTCTGCTATTGCCAATATCGGCATGCAGAGTAGCAGTAATAGGGGCAGTAGACGCTTAATCATTCGTTGGTTCTTTTTTAATCATACTTTGTAGTTGCTGATCAAATTGGCCATATTTATCGTTATCTTGATCTGAGGGTTGTTGACCTAACACATGCAAGGTTTGAATTTGATGTGGGGTGACACCGACAAGAATGCGTTCGCCACTGACCTCGATTAAGACAGCACGCTCACGTGTGCCTAATGACAAACCGGCGATCATTTTGATTTCGCCATTGGCCGAGGCTTGAAACTTTCCTGTCCGCCTGATTAACCACGCTAAGGTGAAAATTAAGGCGAGAATTAAGACTAAGCCAATGGTGGTTTCGAGCAATGCACCTGATGCAATAGCAGGCGATGCCGTGGTTTTAGCGGCGTCTATTTTCGCTTCTTCAGCAGCAAAACATTGTGTGGTAAAGCTTGATAAGAGGATGCTTACCGTCGAAAGCCAGAGTTTGTTCATTATCTGAGCTTCTTAATCCGTTCGTCAGCACTGATGACATCAGTGAGACGAATACCAAATTTGTCATTCACGACAACGACTTCACCATGGGCTATCAGGGTATCGTTGACTAAAACATCCATCGCTTCACCGGCAAGGCGATCTAATTCAATCACTGAGCCTTGGCTAAGCTGGAGTAGATTGCGAATGCTGATCTTAGTTCGGCCAATTTCCATTGAAATGGTGACGGGCAATTCTAGGACCATATCCAGATTCATGTCTGAGCTTGCAACTGATTTAGAAGAGTCATTGAGTTGTTCAACTGGCACTGCTTCCGCTTCTGAGTCAGCTTGTTCCTCGAGTGCGGCTGCCCATGGGTCTTCTTCCGCTTCTTCGCTTGCACCGCCAGCTTCTTCTAGCACTGCATCCCAATTTTCTTCTGGCTTTTCTGTTTCTTCACTCATGATTGTGTACTCTTAATAAGATTAAATTGAGGGGCCACCTCTTTGGGGTGTTCGATCAATTTGATGATTTTTAATGCGGCTTTATTATTATGTTCGCCAAAGGTGGACTGGAACACGGGAATATCTTCGGCAAATGTGGTGACAGTTTCAGGCATGTCGATAGGGATGATGTCGCCGGGCTTTAAGTCTAGAACTTGTTGTAAGTTCATGGTGGAATCAGTGAGCGGTGCGGATAAAGTAACGTCTGCGGCCATAATTTCATCACGCATGGCTTTTGGCCAACGGCCATCATCAGTCGAACGATCACTTTGTAAGCCGGTATCAAGTAATTCTCGAATGGGTTCTAATAAAGAATAAGGCAGGGTGATATGGAGATCGCCACTACCACCATCCAGTTCGATATTAAAAGTGGAGACGACGACGACTTCACTAGGGCTGACGATATTGGCAAATTGTGGATTGACTTCATGGTGAATGAATTCAAAGTCCATTTCCATGACGGGGGCCCAAGCTTCTGAGAGATCTTTGAAGCATATTTCTAGCACCATATTAATGACGCGTAATTCTGTTGAGGTGAATTCACGGCCCTCGATACGGGCTTGAAAGCGACCTTCGCCACCGAAATAGTTATCCAAAACGCAGAAGACTAATTTGGGTTCAAAAACGATAAGCCCAGTTCCCCTGAGTGGGTGCATATGAATCATATTCAAACTTGTTGGGACGAATAGAGTATGAATGTATTCTGAGAATTTCATGATTTGCACGCTGCCTGATGAAATCTCGGCGGTGCGGCGTAACATATTAAAGAGACTAATCCTTAGCTGGCGGGCAAAGCGTTCATTGACCATTTCCAAGGTGGGCATGCGGCCACGGATAATACGATCTTCGTTGCCGAAATCGTAACTGCGAGTGGATTCTGGTGATGCGGAATCGCTATCAGTATCGGTTTCGATGTCGCCGCCATCCATGCCATTGAGCAGTGCATCTACTTCATCTTGGGAGAGTATGTCTTGTGCTGCCATGGTTTATTGCATTATCAGGCTAGTGAAGTAGACGGACTTAAGGCCATTTTCTTGGCCTTCAGCTTTGAGTATGCCGTTGATTAGGGTGAGGGCTTCTTTGCGTAGTGCCCTTGTGCCTTCTTTGGTGTTCATAGCGTCATAATTCTGACTAAACAACAACATGAGTAATTCATGTTGAATGGCGGGCAGGTGCAATTTGAAGTCATCGATTACAGTTTGGTCGCGCGCCATCACTTTGAGTTTGACTTGCATGTATTTTACTTTGCCAGCACTTTGTTTTTTAAAGTTAACGACAAGCGGTTTTTCAATAGAGTGGTAAATGGCTGCTTGCTTGACAGGCTTAGCTTCAACGGCTTCTTCTGAGGCAGGCTCTTCACCACCCATCAAGAAAAAAGCGGCACCCCCAGCCAGTAACAGTACGGCTGCTACGATGATGATGAGCATTTTTTTAGATTTGCCACCGTCTTCGTTGATTTCAATATCGTCTTTTGTTTCTGCCATTTGAACTTATCCTGTTTTGATGAAGGTTATTAAAGCAAAGACTGTGCCTAGTTTATTGAAGTATGAAGCTGGTGAAGTAAACGGCATCAATTGCATCATTGTCAGTCTCTTCTTTCAGAATGCCTTTAATTGTATCTAATGTCGTTTGTTGTAATGCTTTTCGGCCGTCTACGCTGTCAGCTTGTTCATAGCTTTGCTCTGAGAATAGGTCTAATAGGGCATCTTGTATCATCGGCAGGTTTTGTTCTGCGCTGCCAATTGCTTCGGCATTGGTCGATTTGAGTGTTACTTTGATTTGGAGGTAGCGGGCTTTTTGGTTACTTTGGTTGAGAAAATTGATGGTGAAAGGTTCTGGAATGGCATAGTACATTGCTTTTGGTGCTGCCTCTTCTTCATCTTCTGCCCAAGTTGGTGAGGCGAGGGTTGCGACGATGAAGACCAACAGGATTCTGAAATATTTTTCCATTGCTTGTTATACTCCTGCTAAATTTTAGGGTTGGAAGCGTGAATTATGACAACCTTCACCCAGAGACGAAAGAGGCGAATGACAATTGGCAATAAATACAGAGCGTAATGGTGAAATGGGAACGGTATCTTTGTGGGATAAAATTATCACATTGCCGCAGTACCTGATTCCACAGCATACCTTATCTATGTTGATGTATCGTGTGACACGATGTGAAGTTGTTTGGCTTAAAAACGCGATTATTCGTTTTATTACGCGTCAATATCAGGTCAATATGGCTGAAGCGGCAGAGACTGATTTGGCGACCTATTCAAGCTTTAATGCTTTCTTTACCCGTTTGTTGAAAGAAGGCGTGAGGCCATTAGCAGACAATGAGATTATATCGCCGGTTGATGGGGTCGTTAGCCAAGCGGGCCCGATTATTTCAGGTCAGATTGTACAAGCGAAAGGACAGGACTATAGCGTACTGACTTTGTTAGGAGGCGATGATGCTTTGACGGCTGAGTTTACAGGCGGTCAATTTGCAACCATTTATCTATCTCCTAAAGACTATCACCGTATTCATATGCCAGTAACAGGAAAGCTTAAGAAAATGCGTTATGTACCAGGAAAACTATTTTCGGTCAGTCCGCGTACCGCACGTGCTGTGCCTGATTTGTTTGCTCGTAATGAACGGGTTGTGGTGACGTTTGATACGCCGATAGGACCGATGGTGATGGTGTTAGTTGGTGCTATTTTTGTTGGCAGTATGGCAACAGTTTGGTCGGGTCAAATTACGCCGAGCTACGGTAAAGTTATTCAGCAATGGACGTATGATGGCGAGCAAGCAATAACGATTGAGCAAGGTCAGGAAATGGGCCGGTTTAATATGGGATCAACTGTGGTGCTATTGTTCGGTGAGCAAGCGGTAAAATTTAATGATGCCATTGAAGCAGATGAGCCTATTCAATTGGGTCATGCGATGGGTTAATCATGTTGCTTAGCCGTTGATGCATCACTGACAAGGGTTATTTATTGACGGAAGAGATTATCTAGAAGGTAGGTTTTGCCTAATGAGTGAATATTTAATTGATTATTCATTATTTAGGCGTATGCTATTTCCACATGAAAAATGATGAAATACGCCAACAGATATTAACAGCTGCAGAAGCGAGGTTCAGGCAGTACGGATACAAAAAAACGGGCATGATTGAGTTGGCAGAGGATTGTGATATGTCGGCGGCCAACTTATACCGTCATTTTGAGAATAAATTGGATATCTGTGCGGCATTGGCGAAACTTTGCTTGGCAGAGGGTGAGGCTTTACTAGAGCAAGTGGTGGCAGATGAACAGCTATCAGCCAATGAAAAATTGATCGCCTTTATTTCTCAGCAATTACATCATACTTATCATTATTTCGAATCAGTTCCCAAAATAGGTGAGTTGGTTGAAGCGTTGACGATAAAGCGCCCGGAAGTGATTGAGTCACATCGACAACACAAACTCACTTTATTAAAGCAGTTGCTGCTGCAGGGACAATCTTCCGGCGCATTTGTTTTTGATGATGTTGATGAAACGGGCGATGCGATTCATTCGGCGACCTTATTGTTTTATTTTCCGTCGACGATTTCGCTCTATCCTTTGCCAATAATGGAGCAAAAGTTACATCACGTTGGTCAATTATTATTACGAAGTCTGCAAGCGTCTAATTAAGCGCTATTTTAGGGAAGCATATGAAAGGATCTTTTACCGACCGTTATATTGATTTTGTTATCGGCCATCCTTGGCGGGTATTACTGTTGGCAGTATTAGTGGTGTTAACGGCAGGCAGTGGCGGCCGTTTTCTTGAATTTACTAATGATTACCGGGTGTTTTTTAGTGAGGATAACCCTGAATTAAAAGCCTTTGAGGCGATGCAGGATATTTATACAAAAACAGATAATGTGTTATTTGTTATTGCGCCGAAAGAAGACAATGTTTTTGATGCTGATACATTAGCGTTGATAGCTGAAATGACGGATTTATCTTGGCAAACACCATATTCCACCCGTGTTGATTCGGTGACGAACTTTCAGCATACCATTGCGGATGGTGATGATTTATTAGTGGGTGATTTAGTCGATGATGTGACGGCGCTATCGACTGAAGATATTGCGCGTGTCCGAGATGTGGCATTGAATGAGCCCTTGCTGTTAAGACGTCTAGTCTCACCAAGTGCGCATGTGACTGGGATTAATATTACGATTCAGTTGCCCGGTAAATCGTTAACCGAGGTGCCGGAAGTGGCACAGTTTGCACGTGAGTTGGCGAGCAAAATGGAGACTAGCTATCCCGGACATCGTATCTATATCACTGGCTTAGCCATGATGAATAACGCCTTTGGTGAATCATCACAGAATGATATGGCGACATTGGTGCCGATGATGTTTTTAACGATTATTGTTGTACTCGGGCTGTTGCTACGTTCTTTTTCTGCGACCTTTGTTTCAGTTTTCATGATTTTTTCCACCATTATTTTTGCGATGGGGGTGATGGGTTGGCTCGGTTGGAAACTGACACCAGCTTCGGCCTCAGCACCGACTATTATTATGACGATGGCTGTGGCTGATACAGTCCATTTATTGGTGACTTTCTTACATAACCTTCGTAAAGGTATGGCTAAGCCTGATGCGATGCGGGATAGTCTGCGGATTAATTTTCAACCTATTTTTATTACGAGTATCACGACGGCCATTGGCTTTTTGAGTATGAACTTTAGTGATGTGCCGCCATTCCATGATTTAGGTAACGTGGTGGCTATTGGCGTTATGTTTGCCTTCGTATTGTCGGTGACGATCTTGCCTGCCATGATGATGTTGATGCCGCTCCGTGTTAGAGCACAGGTAGAACAGCATAATGGTGCGATGGCCGCTTTTGCCAGTTTTGTGATAGATCAACGTAAGAGTTTGTTGGTGGTGATGGGGATTGTAGCCTTATCGCTGATGGCCTTTTTACCACAGAATAAATTAGACGATCAGTTTGTCGAGTATTTTGATGAGTCAGTTGATTTTAGGCAGGCGACAGACTTCTCGAGCCAAAACTTATCAGGCATTTATACCCTGCAATATTCTTTAGAGCAGGGTGAAAGTGGGGGCGTGAGCGATCCGGACTTTTTACAATCCGTCGATCAGTTTTCACAATGGCTACGAACACAGCCTGAAGTGATGCATGTGCAAACGATTTCTGACACCTTTAAACGCTTGAATAAGAATATGCATGGCGATGATCCCGCTTTTTATCGTTTGCCAGAGTCGCGGGAGTTGGCGGCACAATATTTATTATTATATGAATTATCGTTGCCTTATGGTTTGGATTTAAATGACCAAATTGATATTGATAAAGGACAAACACGGCTTAATATTACGGTTGAAAACTTACATACAGAAGAAATGTTGGCCCTAGAGAAACGTGTGTCGACATGGTTAGACCAAAATTTAGCAGATGTTCGCTATACCGGGGCAAGCCCGACCTTGATGTTTGCGCATATAGGGAAGCGTAATGTCAGCAGTATGTTGGTGGGTACGACATTGGCTTTAGTATTGATTTCATTTATTTTGGTGCTTGCTTTGCGGTCACGTCGTATTGGTTTGATCAGTTTGGCACCCAACTTAATTCCGGCAGGTATGGCCTTTGGTTTATGGGGGTTAATGGTCGGCCAGGTAGGGATGTCTTTGTCTGTTGTCGCAGGTATGACATTGGGGGTTGTGGTTGATGATACGGTCCATTTTTTGAGCAAGTATTTGCGTGCACGACGCGAAAAAGGGCTCGATGAGAAAGAAGCTGTGCGTTATGCCTTTAATACAGTGGGTGTTGCTTTATGGGTCACGTCTTTGGTGCTGGTGATGGGATTTTGGGTACTCAGTCAATCTCATTTTGCTCTTAATTCAGATATGGGTGCGATGGCCGCGATTACAATCGCCATTGCGTTGATTATGGACTTTTTGTTTTTACCGCCGTTATTAATGAAGTTAGAGGAAAACCAAGATGGGTATCAAGATGCGTAATTACCTTTTGTTATTGTTGCTAGCTGTATCGCCATTTGTATTGGCTGAAACAAATGCGGAAAAAGGCCATGCGATTGCATTAGAAACTGATAACCGTGATAAGGGATGGCAAGATAGTTTTGCTGAGATGAGGATGGTATTACGTAATCGCCATGGTAAAGAAAGTGTCCGCTTGATTCGCGTTACCAACTTGGAAATGGATGGTGATGGTGATAAAGGTTTAACGGTGTTTGATGAGCCACGGGATATTAAAGGAACGGCTTTCTTAAGTTACTCGCATGCGTTGGTGCCAGATGAGCAATGGATTTATTTACCTGCTTTGAAGCGGGTGAAACGTATTTCATCGAGTAATAAATCGGGCCCGTTTATGGGCAGCGAGTTTGCTTATGAGGACATCAGTTCATTTGAAATTCCTAAATACAGTTATCTGTATTTACGCGATGAGGTGATCAACGGCATCGACTGTTTCGTGCTCGAATTACGGCCGCAATATAAACATTCTGGTTATATAAAAAGCCATGTCTGGGTAGATAAAGTAGAGTATCGCAGGCAAAAGATTGATTATTATGATCGCAAAGATAGCTTGTTAAAGATCCAGACCTTTAGTGATTATCACCTTTATTTAGAACGATATTGGCGTGCACATACGATGACAATGGACAATCAACAAAATGGTAAATCAACGACGTTGCATTGGCGTGATTTTAAATTTAAAACTGGTTTGGCGGACGATGACTTCAAGAAGAATGATCTTAAACGCCAACGTTAAGCTTTGGGTAAAAAAAATTGCCCTTGCTCTATTGGGCGGGCTTGCCGTACCCAGTGTATTAGCCGTTGAGTTATCGGGTTATGCTGGCGCTGAGTACCGATATTTCCTGCATGACTCTGCTTTGCCTTTTCCCGGGCAACATGTGCCTTCCTTGGTGTTAGCACCTGAGTTTTATACTGAATGGGATGACGGGCAACAGAGTTTATTGTTTTCTCCCTTTTTGCGTTTGGATGGAGAAGATGCTGAGCGAACGCATGGCGATATTGGTGAATTACAATGGTTACTGGTACGAGATGATTGGGAGCTGCGGGTTGGTGTTGGTAAAGTGTTTTGGGGTGTGGCTGAATCACAGCATTTAGTGGATGTGATCAATCAAACGGATTTGGTTGAAAATAGTGATACGGAAGATAAGCTTGGACAGCCAATGATTAATCTCAGTGTGTTTCGTGACTGGGGTACCGTCGATTTATTTGTGATGCCCTATTTTAGGGAACGGACGTTTGCCGGTCGAGATGGCCGACTGCGGGGCCCGTTAGTCGTCGACACTGATGCGGCGGCTTATGAGTCTGGTGCGGGTCGACACCACCTTGATGTGGCTGTGCGTTGGTCGCATAGTCTGGGCGATTGGGATATAGGCGTGTCGCATTTCTATGGCACTAATCGCGAACCACAATTGTTGCTTAATTCGACAGCAACAGCCTTGATTCCTTTTTATGAAACGATGCATCAAACTGGCTTAGATGCACAATATACTGCTGAAGCTTGGTTGTGGAAGCTAGAAACAATTCGTCGTGAAACGGATGCAGATACTTTTTTTGCATTGACGGGCGGTGTTGAATATACATTTTATAGTGTGTTTGAAACGGATGTTGATGTTGGACTGATTGCCGAGTATTTATTTGATGATCGTGATGATGCACGGAAGACGGCTTTTGAAGATGATGTGCTAATGGGTGCACGCTTGACCTGGAATGATACCCAGTCAACGGCGTTATTGTTCGGTTTAATTCAGGACTTATCGAGTGAAGACATTGGCTGGAATATTGAAGCGAGCCGACGGATTGGTGATCGTTGGAAGTTATCCGTCGAAGGCCGGTTTTTTAGTGTCAATGATAATACTAGTGTGCTTTACCCTGTCAGGCGGGATGATTATTTCCAATTAGAACTAGCACGTTATTTTTAAGTAAAAAAAGCCGGCATTGAAGCCGGCTTTTTTATTACTTAACTTTTATTTCAATTAAGCGTTAGGCATTATCACGCCATTGGTGACATGGATCATCAAAGATTCGACTGGCCTCTTCTGGTCCCCAAGTCCCTGCTTCGTATTTGTGTACGAAGTCTTGTTCTTTTGACCATTTTTTAATGATTGGGTCGACGGCTTTCCACGCTAAATCAACTTCATCAGCACGCAAGAATAATGAACGATCGCCCAAGATAGCATTAAGAATCATGGCTTCATAGGCATCCAATTTATGCTTAGTGTCTTCCGTTTCGACGGTTTCCATACCCACGGTATGGGCTTTGAGCTCTAAACCAGGTTCTTTAGCCTGTATTTCTATTCTGAGGGTGTTTTCTGGTTGTAGCCCCATGACAATCCAGTTGGCATGACTGCCGCCAATATCGGTATCTTTAAAGATCTCTTGAGGTGGCTTTTTAAAGCGAATCGCGATTGTAGCGCGTGACTCAGGCATGCCTTTGCCGGTACGAAGATAAAAGGGCACGTCTTTCCAACGCCAATTATCGATATAAACTTTCATTGCAGCGTAAGTTTCAGTGACACTATTTTCAGGTGCGTCATCTTCTTCTAAATAGCCTTTCATATGTTGGCCGTTGACGACACCAGCAGCATATTGACCGCGGAAGGCATGGTCATCAACCATATCTTCGGTGATAGGGCGGATAGCTTTGAGTACTTTTACTTTTTCATCACGTAATGATTCATCCGCTAAATCGGCTGGTGGTTCCATAGCAATTAAGGTCATCACTTGTAATAAGTGGCTTTGAATCATGTCACGCATAGCACCTGAGCCATCATAGTAGCCTGCACGACCACCTACGCCTTGTTGCTCAGCATGGGTGATTTGTACGTGATCGATGTATCTACGGTTCCAAAGTGGCTCAAGTAATAAATTGGCAAAACGGAAAACAAAAATGTTTTGTACTGTGCCTTTACCCAAGTAGTGATCAATGCGGTAGGTCTGTTTTTCATTAAAGTTACGCCCTAGCACTTCTTCAAGCGCATGCGCACTTTTTTGATCATAACCAAATGGTTTTTCAACCACTAGACGTCGCCAGCCGTCATCTTCCTTATTTAAGCCAACAGCGGCTAATTGATCACCGACCACATCAAATAGAGCAGGCGCGATTGATAAGTAAAAGACGATATTTGTTGAGAAATGGTAGTCAGGGTTATCTAGGATTTTTTTCAGTTCTGTATAGGTTTCAGGTTCATTGATATCACAATGAAAATAACTTACTTTGGTCAGAAAACTAGCCAAGACGTCATCATCAACACCACCACGGGCTTTAGGACTGACATAGCTAACGACTTTTTCTTTCCAGTCTTTTTGATCCATGGGTCTACGGCCCATACAAATCACTTTAGTGTTTTCTGTTAAGCGGTTTTCGGCATTGAGGTGATAAAGCGCGGGTAGCAATTTTTTTTGAGACAAGTCTCCAGTAGCACCAAAGATAATAATTGTACAGTCTTGCATGTTTTCTCCTATTGCTTGCTGTGACTATGTTCGTGAATGTATATAATAGCGAATTGTACATTTATTAGGGGCAAAAGGTGCGAAAAATTCTGTTTGCGAGTAGCGAAGTTCACCCATTAGTGAAAACAGGTGGGCTGGCTGATGTGTCGGCCAGTTTACCGTTGGCGTTACATGAACAAGGACAGGATGTGCGTATCGTGATGCCGGCTTATCGGGCATGTTTGGGGGCATTAGAGGGTGCTGTTGAGGTTGCATCGATTAAATTAGATGGGTTTTTATTGCCCGTTACGATTTTAGAATCTCGACTACCAAATAGTGATGTCGTGTTGTGGTTAGTGAATTCGCCTTACCATTTTGATCGGGATGGTGGGCCGTATAGTCAGCCAGAAGGTGGCGATTGGCCAGATAATGCCGCGCGCTTTGCTTTGTTTTCGCGTGCGATTGCGGCATTGGCAATGGATGAAGCTGGGTTGCAGTGGCAGCCTGATATTTTACATTGTAATGATTGGCAGACAGGTCTAGCGCCGGCACTCATTGCGGATAAGCCGGATCGTCCCGCGACGTTATTTACGATTCATAATTTGGCTTATCAAGGCGTGTATTCTCGGGATGAGTTTGATGCCTTAGATTTGGATGAGTCTTATTGGGCTATTGAAGGTTTAGAGTTTTATTCGCAGTTGTCGTTTATTAAAGGTGGATTAGTTTTTGCGGATAAAATCACCACGGTGAGTCCAAGTTATGCGCAAGAGATTTGTACTGCTGAGTATGGGGCGGGTCTTGAGGGCTTATTGTCTTACCGTTCAGAGCAAGGGCGTTTAAGCGGTATTCTGAATGGTATTGATCATGATGAATGGAACCCAAAGCAGGATCGCTATATTGCACAACCCTATTCTGCTAAAACAATTGATAAAAAATCAGGGAATAAAGCGGCATTGCAACAACTGTTTTCTTTGCCTAACGAGCCCAAGACATTGCTACTAGGGCTTATTAGCCGACTGGTTTCTCAGAAAGGCATTGATTTGACGATTGCGGCGGTACGCCAGTTATTGGATGAAGGTGCGTCGGTCCAACTTGTGTGTTTAGGGAGTGGCGATGCTGAATATGAGCGTGATTTGCAAGTATTGCGTGAGCGTTTTCCAGATAAAGTGGGTGTGACGATTGGCTATGATGAGGCGTTGTCGCATCAGATTGAGGCTGGTGTTGATGCTTTTGTGATGCCATCTCGTTTTGAGCCTTGTGGTTTAAACCAACTCTATAGTTTGCGTTACGGTACTTTGCCTATTGTTAGAGCAACGGGCGGCTTAGCGGATTCGGTAGAAGATGCAGATGGATTGGGCGGCGGCACAGGATTTCAATTTGAACTTGCGACAGCGGAGGCGATGTTGGTCGCATTGAAACGGGCAGATGCTTTATATCAGCAAGCTGATTTATGGCGGAAGATGCAGGTCACTGCGATGAAGCGTGATTTCAGTTGGCAAAGCAGCGCCTTAGATTACTTGGCTTTGTATGATGAGTTAATGGCTTAAACCGTTCTTTTTTGATGTTGGGTTTTCGGACTCTAACAGGCTAACGACTTGTTGGGTGGCAAACATAATTAAGAGTACGGCGGTGCCAAAAATATAGAGGCCGGGATGAATTTTGATACTGGCCAGTGCACCTAATTTTACGGTGACGATCAGGACGGCCACGACCATCACATCGAGCATTGCCCAGCGGCCATAGTCATGCATTAAGTGTAATAACCTTTTGCGACGGCCGGGTGAGGTGGTGTTCGGATGTAATAGGTTAAAGAGCAGGACTATCTTTACGATAGGCAGTACCACGCTAAACCCGGCAACAACGACAAATAAGAAAAAATGGCCTTCTTGTAATAATTGCCAAACACCGGTAACAATTGAGAATGAATGGCTGACAACAATTAGTTTTGTCAGGGTCAGCATTGGGATAAAAAAGCCAGCGAGCAATAAGATACTCGTGAAGAGTAATAACCAGCGTAATGCTTGCGCTGATAGCAGGACTTTAGTCATCAGGTGTCTGATCTGCTTTTAGCCGGTCTTTTTTCGCAATATAACGTGGTTTATCGCTATTCTTATTTTTGGCTTTTTTCTTGGCGGATTGCGTCTCTAGCCCTTTAATTTTACCGATAGGGAGGGCCTTTTTGAGATGGTATTCAATCCGTTCTAATTGCTTTCTATCGTGATGTTCAACTAAGTTGATAGCGATGCCTGTTTGGCCTGCACGTCCTGTTCTGCCAATGCGGTGAATATAGATGTCGCCGCGAAACGGCAAATCATAATTGATGACATGGCTGATATTCGTTAGATCGAGTCCGCGTGCTGCCACATCCGTTGCCACCATCACTTTAATTTGGCTTTGTCGGAATTTCCGTGTTTTGTCGCGGCGTATCGCTTGGTTAAAATCACCATGCATGGCTTGTGCGGAGATGTTGCGTGATTGTAGCCACTCTGCCACATCGTTCGCTTGCTCTTTTTTATTGCAAAATACGAGGGCTGTTTGGCAGTCTGGCGCGTTAATAATTGCTTCTAATAGTGCTTGTTTATGGGCTTTATTATCAGCGTAATAAACGGTTTGTGATACTTGTTCTGAATGTTGATTGGCGGCATCAATTTGGATAGTTTCAGCATCAGAGAGTAATTCTTCAGCGAAGATATCAACGCCACTGCCCGCTAAAGTGGCAGAGAATAGGCAAGCTTGAAAACCATTAGCGATGGTGGCGAGGAGTGATAAGACATCTGGCCCTTGGCCCATATCTAACATGCGATCAGCTTCATCAATCACGACGATATCGAGATCGGTTAGATCTAAGACTTCATCAGCAACGAGGTTAAGAAGACGACCGGGAGTGCCGATGAGGATATCGCATTTTTGGCTGATAAATTCGGATTGTTTTGCGGGTGAAAAGCCCCCGGTGATGATAGCTGTGTTGATGTAAAGTCCATATGACAATTGTTTAATGACATGTTGGATTTGGAAAGCGAGTTCGCGCGTCGGGGCAAGGATTAGGACGGTGGCATGGTCGCTTTTATTGGGCTCGTCGATCAGTTGTTGCAAGATGGGTAGAACAAAGGCAGCGGTTTTACCTGTGCCCGTCGCAGCGCCTGCAAGCACATCTTTCCCTTCTAAAATAACGGGAATGACGGCTTCTTGGATCGCTGTTGGTGTTTTGAAGTCTAGCTTGGCAAGCGATTTTAGCAGTTGGGCATCAAGAAATAGATCTTCAAAAGTCATGGTAGTGGTGTTTATCGCTGGGGTGATGGGCTGACTATGATAACAGTCAAGCTATTAAAAATCTTGTGATACGCAGTGTTTTATTAGGCTTTCAGCACTAAGAGGCTGCCGGTAATCATAATAAAACAAGCGAGTAGACGTCGTTGAATATTTTGCTCTTTAAAGATGCGGTAGCCTAGGAAAACCTGTAACACCATGCTGAGTTGGAACAGTGCTAAGGAGTAGGCGATCAGGGTCTGTGATAGCACGATTAGGGTGGTGTATTGCATTAAAAACATGAGCGCACCGAGGGTGATAATGTGTGGCATGGCTATTTTGAGTTGTTTGGGGCTAGGTGCGTCATGGGGTGTGAATAGCCGGTAGCTCAGTACAGCTAAAGGGAAGCCCAGTAAACACCAAAAAACCGTTGTGGCTAACGCTTGACCTGCGAGTACGGCATTTTTTAATGGCAGCGTGCCAATTGAAAAAAGTAGGATGGAGAGGAAACGATATTGCACACCTTTGTCGGTGAACAGCTGTGTTAGGCGGTGTTGCTGGTTTTGCGATTTTTTGGGTGGAAAAAGAAAGAGGCTGCCGATAATAATAATGAAAATGCCTGTTAAACCTTGCATGTTCGGTATTTCATTGAGGAAGAAAAAGGCTAAAACCATCGAGATAACGACTTTATAAGCGTTAAGCGGACCGAAAATGGATAGGTCAGTCGTTGATAAGGATTTGACTAAAAAGAGGGTGCCAGCCATATCGAGTAGGGCAGCGAGTAGACAATTTAACCAAAACGCAGTGCTGAGTTCGGTGATGGGGATAAAAAATAGTAATGGGAGACAAATGACGGATAAAACGGCATAAGATGCCATGACAATCAGTAAAGGATGGTGTTGTTGGCTTAGCTGTTTTTGAACGACATTGGCGAAGGAAGCGAAGAAAACGCGGCCAAGTACGATAAGGATTTCCATAAGGTGTTAATCGAGAAGCTAAAAAGCGGCGCTTTGATTTCGCCCGGCAGATTTTGCTTTGTAAAGTGCTTGATCGGCCATTTTAAATAACGCATCCGGGTTGGATTCATTTGAGGGGATGAGTGTCGCAAATCCGGCGCTGACGGTAATGTGGTTGGCTATTTTAGAGTGCGCATGGGGCTGAGCCAGTGTTTCGATATTTTTGCGACATAGTTCAGACAGAATGTAACCATCCGAGGTGTTGGGCGCGATGATAGCAAACTCTTCTCCACCATAGCGGGCTAATAAATCCGAAGCGCGTCTTAACGTGTTACTCAATGCTGATGCGACTTCTTGTATGCAATGATCTCCTAATAAGTGACCATAATTATCGTTATATTGTTTGAAAAAATCGATATCGATGACGATCAGTGTGAGTGGGGTTTGTTCGCGTTGGCCACGTTGCCATTCTTTCATGAAATAATCATCAAAATGGCGTCGATTGGCAATGCCTGTCATATCATGGAGTAAAGCAATACGTTCTATGGCTTCTTTGGCCTCATTGAGTTCAAGTGTGCGTTGTTCGACGGCTTTTTGAGTGATTTCAGCTTGTTTGTGTAATCTGAAGATGTAGAAGAGAGATGAACTGATGAAGGTTAAAACTAATAAGAAAATAATAAAAGGATTAGCACTTCTTTTTTGGATGATGTAATTTCTGGACGGCGATGCCTCTAAATGCCATTGTCGACCGCCGATTAAACCTAATGGGTAATCTAATATCGTTTCCTGATTATGGGTGATTTCAGGGTGGGTCGTGTGTAACTCTTCTGCGATGGCTGTTGTTTGGTCAAAAAGGGTGAGACTAATGTCGTGTTCAGCGGTATTTTTTAGGGCGTTGACCATGAGTTGATCGATGTGGAATACGGCGGTGATATAACCTTTGAGACTTTGTTTTTGGCCTGGGCCTTTGTCATAGACAGGTACTGCGGCGAGGAAACTTTTGCGTGTCCCGGTCGTTTGTACAAGTTTAAGACTAGCAGTAATGGCTATCTCACCTGTTTGTTTCGCTAAGGTCAGTGCCGCTAGCCGTTGTGGGTTAGATGCGAGATCAAAGCCTAGGGCATTTTCATTACCCGTGACGGGTTCGATATAAGAGACGGGAAAGTAAACATCGCGTTTTTGGGCAGGAATAAGCTGTTGTGTTTTATCTCGTTCAGTAATATGAAGTGGGTGTACAAAATAAGTTTGGTTTGAGTCATAGTGCGTGCGTTTTGATGAGGTAACTTTAGGCACCCAAGACAGCGCTACTATATTTGGATGAGACTGTAGTAATGTCGTAGAAAATTGTTTGAATTCATCAGGATCGACATGTTGTGAGTTGTCGAAGAAATTCTTCAGCGAGTCGATTGCATGAAAATTTAAGACAATTTCTCGTTCGATAGCCAAACTTTCTGTGACGACGTCTTTTTCAAACGCTGATTTGATCCCTTGGGTTTCTATGGAATAGATGAAACGGCCCAGTAACACGGAGATAATTAACCCGAGCAGTAATGCAATCAGTAATCTTAGTGTTGAGTTTATTTTCACTTTTGCCTTCACATTTTTCAATCGACATCAGCTTTGAAAGGTGATGAGACTCGCTTCTTAGTAATATAGCTTGTTTAGTCGTTTTTAAACTGGCGAATAGTCGAGGTTAATTGATATAAAAGTGAGTCCTACGCCTATTCAATTAGAGATATTCAACCAGTAGGTCTATGTTGTCATGGCGTTGTTCTATTTGTTTGATGATATTGTGTGTGGTTTTTTCATCGCCTGGCGTCACCCACTGTTCAAGAATATGGGGTTCAATTCCCGCTTTTTCTAGCATGTCTAATTGTTTTGCATCAAGGATGTTTGGGTTTATCCAGAGTGCAGCGGACGCTTCGATTAATGTGTCTTTAGTTTCGGTGTAACCTTCTTCGGTGAAGATCAGATAAAGCGTCTTTTTCATTCGTTATGGAATGGCTAAATAGGCGTTTTCTGAGATATCTGACCAAGCATCATTTTGTTGCCTAAATGTCTGATAGGCATCATAAACGCGTTTAAACTTCGGGTCTTTAGCGGCTTCTTCTTGTAACGTTTCATCGGTTAGCGTTTTGAGTTTTTGCAAAACATCGTCAGGGAAGCGATGGATTTGTATGTCTTTGCGTTGCTGTAACTCGGCTAAGGCTGAGATATTTTTTTGTTCCATTTCTGACAGCATACGGACGTTTTCAGCCTGGGCTGCATTGCTGACAATGGCTTGCAGATCAGCAGGTAGGGTATTCCAAGCGCGTTCATTGACGGTCAATTCAAGCACAGTACCGGGTTCATGCCAGCCGGGGTAGTAATAATGCTTTGCTGCGCGGTAGAGCCCGAGACGCTGATCATGGTATGGACCAATCCATTCAGTGGCATCAATGGTGTTGCGTTCTAATGCCGTATAGACTTCGCTACCTGCTAGTAGGATGGGATTGCCACCAGCCTTGGCAAAGACCTTGCCGCCCAAGCCGGGAATACGCATTTTCAGGCCTTTGATATCGGCCAGTGAATTGATTTCTTTGTTAAACCAACCGCCCATTTGAACACCGGTATTGCCCAGTGGGAACGGGATGACGTGGAAAGGTTTATAGACTTCACGCCATAATTCAAGACCGCCGCCATCATAGAGCCAGGCATTCATACCACGTGCTGTCATACCAAAAGGGACGGTTGAGAAAAATTGTGCTTCTGGGACTTTACCTGCCCAATAATAGGCACTGCCATGGCCCATTTCAACTGTGCCTTGCGAGACAGCATCAAAGGTTTGTAGGGGTGGGATGAGCTCGCCGCCGGCATAGACTTTAATATTGAGTCGACCATTACTCATGACTTTAATGTTGTCTGCGAAGCGTTCAGCGCCTTGTTGTAAAACGGGGAAACCGGGTGGCCAAGTGGTGACCATTTTCCAGCGGTAGGTTTTGCTGGGCTCAGCGGTTTGTGCTGCAGTGCTGTCAATCTCTTGTTCGCTGCAAGCACTCAGTAAGCCAATGCTTAAAGTGATGGCGAGGGTTTTAAGCCAATTTTTGGGTGACATTGACGATCCTTACGATGATGTTTTTTCTAATTTAGCATAAGCGAGTACGAGCCACTTGCTACCAGCGTGTTTGAAATTGACTTGTATTCGACTGTTTTTGCCTGCGCCTTCGGTATCAATAACGGTGCCTTGGCCAAATTTTTGATGGTGGACTTGTTCGCCGGGCAGAAAGCCTGTTTCATTGAGCGTCATGGTATGTTTTGGCGCCATGTGGCTGTAGCCACTTTGGCCGCTAGACACTGAATTAGTTCGGGCTCGGATTTCTTCAATACGCTCAGAGGGGATTTCACTGAGGAAGCGCGATGGCATAGGCGACATCTCTTGGCCATAGAGAAAACGCGATTCGGTATGTAGCAGATATAAGGTTTGCCGTGCTCGTGTCATACCAACATAACAAAGACGGCGCTCTTCGGCTAAACGAGTAGGGTCATCACTGCTTTTTTGACCGGGGAAGAGGCCTTCTTCCATCCCGACCATAAAGACAACGGGAAACTCTAAGCCTTTGGCAGAGTGTAAGGTCATCAGTTGGACACAATCTTCCCATGCACCGCCTTGGTTTTCGCCGGCTTCTAATGCAGCATGCGACAAGAAAGCATCCAAGAGGGACATGTCTTCAGCTTCTTCAGGCTGGTTAAATTGCTTACTGGCGCTGATCAGTTCGTCTAAGTTTTCTATTCGGCCTTGGCCTTTTTCTGTTTTGTCTTTACCGTGATGCGTTCGTAGGCCACTTTCATCAATGACGAGGCTGGTGAGCTCGTGCAAAGGCAATTCGGTTTCTGGTGTGAGAGAGTCAATTAAGGTTAAGAAACCTGTTAAGGCATTACCCGCACGCGCCGTGAAGAATTTGGCATCGAGTAGCGCGGTGGTGGCTTGCCAGAGGGTTTGGCTTTGTTCTCTGGCTTGTTGACGTAATTGCGTTAATGTTGCCGCACCAATGCCGCGTGTTGGGGTGTTGACGATACGTTCGAAAGCGGCGTCATCGTTGCGATTAGAGATGAGTCTTAAATAAGATAAAACATCTTTGATCTCGGCGCGTTCAAAAAAGCGTAATCCGCCATAAACACGATAAGGCATATTGACTTGCAATAGGGCTTCTTCAATGGCGCGTGATTGGGCATTAGAACGGTAAAGAACCGCATTGTCAGCGCGGTTGCCGCCTTTGTCGACCCAAGCTTGGACTTGTCCAACTAGGTAGCTGGCTTCATCGCGTTCGTTATAGGCGTGGTATTGCTGGATGAGTTCGCCGTCATCATCTTCAGTCCATAACTCTTTGCCCAGTCGTTCACTGTTATTGGCAATGACGGCATTGGCAGCACCTAATATATGGCCGGTTGAGCGGTAGTTTTGCTCTAGGCTGATGCTGGCTGCAGTCGGATAATCTTGGTGGAATTTTTGAATATTTTCAATTTTAGCGCCACGCCAACCGTAAATAGATTGATCATCATCACCGACAATAAATAAATTACCCGTGTCGCCAGCCAATAGGCGGATCCAAGCATATTGAATGGCATTGGTATCTTGGAATTCATCGACCAGAATTTGGCTAAAACGTTGTTGGTAGTTGGCAAGAATATCTGGGCGCTTAAGCCAGAGTTCATGGCTACGCAATAAAATCTCACCAAAATCAATTACGCCAGCACGTTGGCAGGCATCTTCATAAGCTTGGTAAATCGCGAGCATCTTTTGTGAATAGGGATCGTTGCCAGCTTGGATATGACTGGCTCTTAGGCCTTCATCCTTTTGGCCATTGATATACCATTGGGCTTGTTTGGCGGGCCATTGTGACTCGTCTAATTCCATGGTGCGAATCAGCCGCTTCAACATACGCTGTTGATCGTCGCTATCGAGAATTTGGAAGCTTTGCGGTAAGCCGGCTTCTTTCCAGTGCGCACGCAATAAGCGATGCGCTAGACCATGGAAGGTGCCAACCCACATACCACCAATGGGATAGCCGAGCATATCTTCAATGCGGCCTCGCATTTCGGCGGCAGCTTTGTTGGTGAAGGTAACAGCAAGGATATTGGCGGGAGAAAGGGCTTCAGCTTGAATCAACCAAGCAATACGGTGGACAAGTACTCGGGTTTTACCACTGCCAGCACCGGCTAAAATTCGGGCGTGCCCCAGCGGTGCCGCGACGGCTTCACGTTGAGGTTTATTGAGATCGTCGAGTAATTCGGAAACGTCCATTACAGGTCTGTGCTGGTAAGTTTTGATAAGTCACGCAGGACTAACCCTGAGGTTAACCCTGCGTTTAGATTTGTGCAGTTTAGCAACAGAAGCGATGGTTTATTTCGCGGCTTGCTAGTTGGCTTTAAAAGCCGGTTGTAGCGTGTTTAGAGATTGCTATCTAAAAAGGCTGCAAGTTGAGACTTTGTTAATGCGCCGACTTTTGTCGCTTCAACTTCGCCGCCTTTGAATAACATCAAAGTTGGGATGCCACGAATACCGTAACGAGGCGGTGTTTCTGAGTTTTCGTCGATGTTGAGTTTGCAGACAGCTAATTTGCCAGCATATTCAGCACCAATTTCTTCTAGGATTGGGGCAATCATTTTGCAAGGACCACACCATTCAGCCCAGTAATCAACTAAGACAGGTAAGTCAGACTGTAATACTAGGCTTTCAAAATCGCCATCAGTCACATTGGTGACATTTTCGCTCATGTTTTTCTCTCCAGTGGAATATAAGCTATTGGAAGGCTATACTCGTGCACTCCAATACAGATGACATTTTTTCCTATCATTAAAGGTAATGCAAGTATTTCTATGAGTGCACATTTAACAGACCTGGCTTTTAAGTCATTAGCATTGCATGAATCTCTTCAAAGTGGCTTAGAAAATGCGGGGTTTGAATATTGCACTCCTATTCAAGCGCAATCGCTACCTTTATTACTGGCAGGCCGTGATGTAGCAGGGCAGGCGCAGACAGGTACGGGTAAAACCATTGCCTTTTTATTGGCGGCTTTTCAACGCTTATTAGTGGATGAACCCTTTAAAAATTGGGATCGTAAACAACCACGTGCATTCATTTTGGCACCGACGCGTGAGTTAGCAATTCAAATTGCGAATGATGCTCACCTGTTAAATAAAGATGCGGGTTTGCGCATTGTGGTGGCGTATGGCGGCAAGGATTATGAAAAACAAAAGTCTGCGATTACGGCGGGTGTTGATATCTTAATTGGCACACCAGGGCGTTTATTAGATTATCAAAAACAAGGCGTGTTTAATCTTAAGCAAGTGCAGGTGATGATTTTAGATGAAGCCGATCGGATGTTTGATTTAGGCTTTATTAAAGATGTGCGTTATTTCTTACGTCGTGTGCCGGCGCCGAGCGAACGTTTGAGTATGTTGTTTTCTGCCACCATGAGCTACAAAGTGACTGAGCTGGCTTATGAACACATGAATAATCCTCAAAAGGTACAAATCGAACCTGAAAAAGTATCGGGTGATCGCATTGAAGAGTCAGTATATTACCCCGCAAATGATGAAAAAATACCGTTATTGCTGGCGTTGATTAAACGGCTTGAGCCACAACGTAGCATTGTGTTTGTGAATACCAAACATGCGGCCGATAAGGTGTGGGGTTATTTGGAAAGTAATGGTTACCAATCCGCTTTATTGTCGGGTGACGTGCCACAGAAAAAACGTGAAAGTTTATTGAAGCATTTTCAGGATGGTGAATTTCACTTTATGGTGGCGACGGATGTTGCTGCACGTGGTCTACATATCGATCAAGTGAGCCATATTTTTAATTATGATTTGCCGCAAGATAATGAAGATTATGTTCATCGGATCGGCAGGACAGCACGGGCAGGTGCCAGTGGTGTTGCGATTAGTTTTGCCTGTGAAGATTATGCTTTTTCATTACCTGATATTGAAATTTATATTAAACATAAATTACCTGTTGTCGCGACCTCGATGGAGATATTGGAGACGCCTAAACCGGCTAAGAAGCCAGAAAGGCGACCACCAACTTCGCGTCATAAAAGAACTGATTCAGGAAAACAAGGTCGAACAAGAAGGCCACATAGATCTAAAAATTAATGGTATAAAGCGTCATTATGCAAATTAACGGCTCTACATTATCAACTGCTTTTACACCTCGCTCGAGTGAAGCGAGGGAACCTGTTCGGCCGCCGGTCATCATCGACGCTGAGCCTAGGTCACGTAATGCGAGGCCTTTATTACCTGCAGCAACTGAGACATCTCGTTTTCAAACCGCGTTAACAATTGATGATGGGCAGGATGAGCGACAAGCACGATTTGTCCGTTTGTTCGCTGACAATAATCAGCCTGAAACATTAGATTTTGTTGCAGAAGAGGCGCTGCCTCGTGGCGTGCAGCAGTATTTACAAATCGCCAATTTAGACACCGAGCCGCAACAAAGGTTATTTGATGAGATTGTCTAGATTCGTTGTTGTATTCTTTTCTCTCCTCCTTTCTGCCTGCTCCCAAACACCTTATAAAGGTAAAATGGCTGCGGCTGATTTACGCGATGCGGGTATTTCTCGTTTAGCAAAAAGTGATATTGATGAGGTGATTGAGCTGCATCAGCATGCTGTAATGCAAGATTTAAAACAGTTGATGATCAAGCTCTATCATCGTAACCCAAGTCAACGTTTTGATAAGGCGAAACGGTCGATTGAAAGCAGTGTCGACTTGGTGTTTAAACGTCCTTCATCTTATGGTTATAAACATTGGGAGGGCTTAGCGGGCACAGATATTATCCGTTTGGCATTGGATCCTGATTACCATGTTAATGATCGTGTGTTGCCGTTAATCGTTGGGCTTAGAAAGATGTTGATGGCGTCATATGGGAATGAGACCGCCTTTTATTATTTAACGGATTTGAATGAACAAAAGCTGTACAACAGCGCACGAAATATTGAAATTGCTGCGTGGTTATTGTCTGAAAAGAAGGATCAACAGGGGCGCTTGTTAATCATGAGTGATAGTGTTGAGCTAGAATCACGTAACCTTAGCTTTCAGCGTTTGATAGGTAAGATGATTGCGACCCAAGATAATCTAGCCAGCATTATTTCTTATAAGGAAGGCCGTGTGGTCAAAACGGTGATGATTAAAGCGGCTTCGATGGCTTTTTTGCCGATTTGAACTTTATTTAAAACCGAGGTTTGGTCAGTGCCGGGTTAGCAAAACGCTGACCGGATGCTTGCTGCATAAAACAGCGTTTTAATAAGTCACTGTTGTTCACTAATTGAAAGCCAGACTGCCTTGCTAAGCGGATTACTGGATTGTCACTGCCAAATACCCGTTTGAAAGCATCCATTGTCAGTTGAATGGCAAGGTTATCGCCTTTGCGTTGGCGCTGGTATTTTGTCAGTGTATGCAAGCTGCCAATTTGGCGGCCTTTTTGGTGGGCATTGATAACGACTTCGGCCAGTGTCGCAGCATCAAGAAAACCAATATTAACCCCTTGTCCGGCAAGCGGGTGGATAGTGTGCGCTGCATCGCCGACTAGTGCAAAGCCTTGTTCTACATAATGATCGGCATGGCGACATTTAAGCGGGAAACTTGCCCGAGGGCCGACGTCGGTGATATCCCCTAATTGATGTTCAAACGCTTTGGCTAAGGTGTCTTTGAATTCATCGTCGGTAAGTTGTTTGAGTAGCTCAGCTTCTTCACAACTGTTTGTCCAGACAATGGAACATTGATGTGGATTGGCGAGTGGTAGGAAGGCCAGTGGCCCTTCGGGTAAGAAACGTTGTCTCGCAGTTCGTTGGTGTGGCTGTTCTGTGGTGACGGTGCAGACTAAACCGTGTTGGTCATAATCCCATCCTTTACTGTCAATATCTGCCCAGTCGCGTAAAGGCGATTGGGCGCCATCTGCTGCGACAATTAAATCACCCGTGAGGACTTTACCGCTGTCGAGCGTGAGGGTATTACCTTCTTTGGAGACAGGTTTGTCTGGGCAAAGAAAGGTGACATTACTTTGTTGTTGGCAGGTATTAAGACAAGCTTGTTGAATATGGCGATTTTCAATGAGATGGCCCAAATGAGATTCGCCGACATCAGCACTGTCGAAGTGGATTTGGCTGGATTGGGTTTCCCAGACGGTCATATCTGTGAACGGGCTAAGGCGTCCGGGTATGAGGTGGGACCAAATATTGAGGTTTTTGAGCAATTGCTCGCTGGCTTGGCTGATGGCACTGACGCGTAGGTCAGCAGGGTCGTTGTCAGCAATTGGCTTTAGTTCAAAGGGTTCGATTAAAGCAATTTTAAGGTTTTGTTCTGTGCTTAAAGCGACGGCGAGCGTGGTGCCGACCATGCCTGCACCGACGATGATGACATCGTAATGTTGGCTCATAGTGCAATGCCTCTTGCTAGGCGAGGTTGTTTTTTACCTAACCCCATACTTTTTTTCGCTAACCAGTGTTTCGCAGGCGGGATTAAATCTAATGCGATTAAGCCGGCACTGCGGCCATGACCGAGTACGGGGTTATTGTTGCTAAATAATCTGACTAATAGATTGGTGGCTTTAATGACATTGTCTTGATCGCGCTGTTGCCATTGTTGGTAATCATGTAAGTGTTTTGGTCTTCCACAGTCTTCGGTCTCATCGACGAGCACATCGGCTAAGGCAATGACATCACGGAGGCCAAGGTTAAAGCCTTGTCCGGCTATTGGGTGGAGGTTATGGGCCGCATTACCGACAAAGACGATACGATTTTGAATCGGCTGGTCGGTTTGCGTGAGTTTGAGTGGATAATGGCCTCTTTTACCGACTTGGGTGAATTGTCCGAGGCGATAACCGAATTCAGTTTGGAGTCGGGCTAAAAAGGCTGTGTCGTCGAGATCATTGATTGCTGTTTCATCGCCGGTTTTGACTGTCCAGATTAGGCTGCAACGATTATCTGGCATAGGTAAAAGTGCGATTGGACCGTGTTCTGTAAAGCGTTCGAAGGCGCGGTTGTGATGAGGCCGTTCTGTGCTGATATTAGCGGTAATGGCGGTTTGTTGGTAATCCTGTTCGGTAACAGAAAGGTCTAATAAACGACGAATGGTTGAATTGGCACCATCGGCTGCGACAATGAGTTTGCTGGTTATTTTTCGGTCATCATCGAGTGTTAATTCGACCTGATTTGACTGGTGATTTAATGCAATCACTTTGTTTGGACATAAGATATCTAGCGTCGTGTTTTCTGACATGGCTTGATTCAGCACTTTGCCCATGGCTCTGGCGAGGATCACTTGGCCTAGCGCGGGCACATTTTCTTGTTGGGCCGATAACCGCGTGGCGCCAAAATGGCCACGATCTGAAATATGAATATCACTAATGGCCGTGCTATGGGGTGCAAGTTGTTGCCATAAGCCCATGGTGTCTAAAATACGTTGTGAACCATAAGATAAGGCGATACCGCGATCATCGTAGCTAGGTTGTTGCGTTGTTTTGAAGTCAAACGCTTCGATAAGGGCGATTTTATGGGCACTGTTTTTTAAGGCATAAGCAAAACTGGCACCGACCATACCGCCGCCTACAATAATGATGTCGTAATCTGCTTGTGCCATGTGCTTAGTGGTTTGCTTGGGCCATTAAGGCTTCGATTTCATTAATTTCTTTTGGGGCAGCGGCAGATAATACTTCATTGCCTGTTTTGGTGACGAGGACATCATCTTCAATTCGAATACCGGTGAAATGCCATTTTTTAGGGACATGGTCGAGATCGCGAATGTAAAGGCCAGGTTCAACTGTGAGTACCATGCCGGGTTCTAAGACGCGCCATTCGCCGCCGACTTTGTAGTCACCGACGTCATGGACATCCATACCGAGCCAGTGGCCGGTACGGTGCATATAAAACTCACGGTAGGCTTGGTCTTCAAGCAGTTGCTCTAATTTGCCTTTGAGTAAGCCTATTTCCAGTAAACCTTCGGTGAGGACGCGGACGGCTTCTTTATGAGGTTGATTCCAATGATTGCCGGGTTTGACCGCATCGATGGCGGCTTTTTGTGCGTCTAGCACAATACTATATAAGGTCTTTTGAGCAGGGGTGAATTTACCGTTAACAGGGAATGTTCGGGTAATATCACCGGCATAATAGTCATACTCGGCACCGGCATCGATCAGTAATAAATCGTTGTTTTTTAATTTATGATTGTTTTCAATATAATGCAAAATACAGCCATTTTCGCCGCCACCAACAATCGATGGGTAGGCTGGTGAACGGCAGTCGTTTTTCATGAATTCATGAATAATTTCTGATTCAACTTGATATTCCCAATGACCGGGTTGGGTAAACTGCATGGCACGAATATGGGCTTGGGCTGAAATTTCAGCGGCTTGACGCATGGCTTTGATCTCAGCGCTGCTTTTGAATAGGCGTAGCTCATTCAGGCAATGGTCGAGTTCAATGATTTCGGTCGGTGAATTTTTACCTTGGCGTGAAGCATTGCGAAGGTGATTTAAAAAGCCAACCATGCGTTGATCAAAGTTCGGGATATTACCCATGGTGTAATAGACTTGCTCACGTCCTTCTAATAGGCCGGGCAGGATATCATCGAGGTCACTGATAGGGTATGAGTCATCAGCACCGAACTTTTCAACAGCGCCTTCTTGTCCTGCGCGGTAGCCATCCCAAATTTCTTTTTCTAAGTTACGTTCACGACAGAACAGGAGATATTCGCCATGCGCTCTGCCAGGGATAATAACGATCACTGATTCAGGTTCATCAAAGCCACTGAGGTAATGGAAGTTGCTGTCGCTGCGATAAGGATAATCAACATCACGGTTACGGTTGGCCACTTCGGCATTGGGTAAAACGGCGATGCTGTTTGGCCCCATGATATCCATGAGTTGTTGGCGGCGTTTTGCGAATTCTTTTTTAGTCATAGTTTAGGGTGTGATGCGTTTTAATGTTCTGTTTGATTATGAGTAGTATCGAGGGGTTGAAGTTCACTATATAACAGAAACAGTCCCATTCTTAAGTATTCGACCAATTCTTCGAAATTCGTTTCTTCTTCATTAGTGTCTTCGGGAATGTCATCGCTAATTTGACTGATTTTGATCACGTCGGCGATATATTCTTGGCAATCGGCTGACAATTCGGTGTCATCAGTTAAGCCTGATGAGCCTAAACCGTAGACTAAACCTTGGCACCAATCTGACAAGGCTAAAATGCGCGATGGCAGTGGGGCATTGTCATCTGGTAGCGTCAATTGCAAATCAAAATCAAGACTATTAAGTGATTGAACTGTTTGATCAAATAGCGCAGTCAGGTCTAAAATCTCTTTGTCATCGGGTGCGATATCGTCATATAAGCTTTTATACCAGTCTATACGGTTTGCTTGGGAATCCAGACAGAGTAAACCACACAGCGCACCTTGTAGCTCGGCGGCATTCGCGGGGCCATCGCCAGTGTTATTTTCTGGTGAAAGGGATGGAAAGTATAATTCTGACATCGTGATAGGGCCCAAAGTTAAAAAACATATTATGACAGTTGTTGACCCGATTGGCGGGGCACGTCTATAGTTAGTGCTATTTTTATCGTTTAAGAATGCATAATAATGGAAAAAGACGATCTGCAACAATTAGAGCAGCAAATAGATGACTTGCTTCGGGTCAGTCGCCGTACGCGTGAAGAAAATATGTTGTTGAAGTCGCAACAGTCGGCTTGGGTGACTGAGCGCGCGAAATTAGTAGAGCGCACGGAGCTTGCTCGTAGCAGAATTGACAAAATGGTTGAACGCTTAAAAGAGTTGGATAACGAATTATGAGTTCACCTGTCGTGGTCAATATTCTTGGCAAGGAATATCAAATTGCTTGCCCGGAAGAAGAGAAACCTGCGCTGATTTCATCGGCGCAGCTGTTGCATGACAGCATGGAAAAGATTCGAAGCAGCGGTAAAGTCGTTGGTTTGGATCGTATTGCCGTGATGGCAGCATTGAATATTGCGCATGAATTGATCGGATTGCAGGGCCAAGAGGGCGATAGTGACCCTGAGGCAGTAGAGAAACTTTTGTCGATGAAAGATAAAGTTAGCGCTTTTTTACAAGAAGAACGGCAGCTAGATCTCTAAAATAATCATTTTCATTGTTTGAAATCAGCGTATGATCTTTAACTAGTTCTGCGGTGTTCGATAGCGACAAGTGTGTCTTGAGCCGATAAGCAATTGCTTCGGAGACTGACATTGAAATGGCGTGCAGGCCCGCAAGTCGGGAAGCCCAAGTTTCAATCGAGGTATCCACTTGAACCTACATGGTTCGAGAACCCGTTCGTACCGGCACTGTGGGACTTTTTATTTCTTTATCGCCTACCCAGCTATTCGTTGCGTTTCCCCTTCAAGGTGTTGTCTGTTCTAATGACTTAACATGTCGCATGATTTAGGGAAAATGATGTTTAAGCACCTCCTTTTTTGTTTCAGTTTATTATCGCTTTTTATTGTGCCGTCTGTGCAAGCAGAGTCAGACTCCGAGCGCGTTAAAATGCTGTTGAACGAAGTTGATGATTTATGGCGAGGTCAATCTTCTTATGCTGTGACATCGATGCATGTCAAAACAGCCCATTACGAACGCACGATGAAAATGGAAGGCTGGTCGAAAGGCAAAGAGAAGACCTTATTTCGCATCATGCAACCGCTGCGTGAGAAAGGGACTGCGACGCTGAAGTCCGATAATCATATCTATACCTATCTGCCCAAGACAGATCGCACGATTAAGTTGACCAGCGGCATGATGATGGGCTCTTGGATGGGCAGCCATTTAACCAATGATGATTTGGTGAAAGAAGCGCGGTTGGAAGAGGACTATACCGCTGAGATTAGTTTCGAAGGCGAGCGTGACGGTCAAAATATTATCGAATTTTCGTTGATTCCAAGGCTTGATGCTGCTGTCGTGTGGGGTAAATTGGTATTGATTATTTTAGAAGACAGTCATATCCCCGTGATTGAATATTACTATGATGAAGACATGGTGTTGGCGCGGACCATCGAGTTCAGCGATATTCAATTATTAGGGGGGCGAGAACGTCCGGCAGTCTTGACGGTTGTTCCTGCCGATAAGCCGGACGAATATACCCGGTTTGTTTATGAAGAACTGTCTTTAAATGTGGCCTTAAAAGACAGCCTTTTTTCATTGTCTAGTTTGAAAAAACGCTGATTGTCTAATTGAACATGCTGTCATGAATATATTTACACTGGCCTCACGCAATGTTTATCGCAACCGTCATCGTAGTATGGTGACGACGCTAGCGATGGCATTCGCTTGTACGATGATGATTGTGTTTTCGGCTTTGATGGATGGCTTTGCGATTGGCAGTGAACGCAATGTGGTATCAATGAATACTGGCGATATTCAAATTCACTTGCCTGGCTATCGTGATGACCCCGATATTTACAGTTTGATCGACAATGCTGACAGTTTAGTTGCACAATTTAGGGCTGATGCATTTTATGCCACTGAGCGTTTATTTGCTTTTGGTTTGATGGCCAGTGACCAAAGTTCATCCGGCGTGCAATTGCGCGGCGTTGATTTGGATTATGAACCGACCGTGACCGATATTGACCAACATATTATGACCGGAGAGTGGTTAAGTGCAGATGACCAACATGGCGTGGTGATTGGTAAAAAGCTCTCAAAGTTATTAGATGTGGGTTTAGGTGACGAATTGATCTTTGTTGGCCAAACTGCTGATGGCTATATGGCGAATGATAGTTTCCAGATTAAGGGCATTTTAAAGTCGGTATCCGCGACCATTGATAATGCCGGTGTGTTTATGAGTAATGGCATGTTACGTGAGTTGATTACTTTGCCAACCGGTGCCCATGAATTGGTGCTGATGCGAACAGATCGTACCGGTGACTTGACGTTGAGAACCGAGCAGTTAAAAACGGCATTGGGTGATGATTTAGACGTGATGAATTGGCAACAACTGATGCCGGTTATTAATCGCTTTCTAGAAACGGCCCATATTCAAACGTTGATTATGATGATCTTCACTTATATTGCCGTGGCGTCAGTGGTGTTGAATGCGATGTTAATGAGCGTATTTGAGCGAATTCATGAGTTTGGCATTATGAAAGCGATAGGTGTTAAACCTAAGCAGTTAATCATATTGATTTATGCTGAAATGTTTATTCAGACTCTACTAGCGGTGTTGATAGCGTTGCTGGCGGGCAGTGGCTTATCTTGGTATTTACAAGAAAATGGGCTTGATATGTCATCGATGGCTGACGAGATTTCTTTCGCGGGCCTTGCCTTTGATCCGGTTTGGCATGCTGCATTGACGCCGAATGCGCTGTTGATGCCGACCTTGTTCTTATTTGTGATTGCGGCGATTGCGGTGATTTATCCTGCGATTAAAGTGGCTGTTATTCAGCCTGTTGATGCGATTCATCACCAATAGCCATGAAACTTAATACACTAGCATGGCGAAACTTGTGGCGGCATAAACGGCGAACTTTAATTACCGCATCCTCGATTGCTTTTGGTGTGCTATTAGCGGTGACATTTACCGGCGCGGGAGATTATTTTTATACTCGCATGATTGATGCCGGTGCCAATATGGGCATGGGTCATATTACGATTGCCGCACCGGACTATAACCGCGCGCCAAGTAGTCAGAAACGTATTCAGGATGCGGATAAGCTACAAGCGATGATGACAGACTTGCCCGAAGTAAAGTCCGTGGTTGGTCGACTTCAAGGCCAAGCGATGTTTGCCAGTGCGAGGAAAAGTATTGGTGGGACGTTTATTGCCATTGATCCGGCACAAGAAGACGCCAATAATAATTTGTTCATCCAAGCCTTGTCAGAAGGCGAGATGCTGACATCAACCGCCGGTAAAGGCATTGTGATGGGGGTGGATTTAGCCCGTAAATTACAGCTGACTTTAGGTAAGAAAGTGGTGTATACCACCACAGATGTGAATGGCGATATTGTCAGTGCGATTGCCCGGGTGAGCGGCTTGTTTCGAACCGGGGTGTCAGAGGTTGATGGCGGCATGGCATTGTTGCCGATGCAGAGCGTACAAAAGGTTTTGGGCTATAAGGCTGATGAAGTGAGTTTTATTGCCGTGAGTTTACGTGATCAACGGGCTAGTCATGCCGTACGCGATAGCCTGCAAAGCCAGCCTGAATTCCAACATGTCGACGTACTCAATTGGCAGCAAACCCAGCCGGACTTGGCGGGGATGATTGCTGTTGATAAGGGTGCTAATCGGATTAGTCAGTTATTGATTGCTTTGCTCATTGCTGCCGGTATCTTGAATACCATGTTGATGAGTGTATTAGAGCGAATGCGAGAGTTTGGCGTGATGATGGCCTTGGGCATGTCGCCACGACATTTGTTTAGTTTAGTGATGTTGGAATCTTTCTGGCTGGCGGTGATTGGTTTGATAATAGGCGTGATCATCACGATTCCATGGTATCTCTATATGGCCGAAACAGGGCTTGATCTCACGTCGGCTTATGGCGATGATTTTAGTTTTGGCGGTGTCTTGTTAGATACCGTGTTTAAAATTCGTTTATTTAAAGAAAGTATTATTGGCATTTTGGTTGGGCTATTCAGTCTGGCCTTATTATCAGGCGCTTATCCTGCATGGCGAGCGGGTCGTATTCCACCGGTTGAGAGTTTAAAAGCATTATGAATCCCATTGTCGAATTGCGAGACTTACACAAACACTATCAGCAAGGTGAGTTGGAAGTGAAAGCCGTTGACAATGTGTCGCTTGCGATTGAAAAAGGTGACTTTGCCGCGTTATGTGGGCCATCTGGTTCGGGCAAAACCAGTATTCTTAATTTGATTGGCGGTTTAGATTCGGTCACCTCTGGCAAAGTGATATTGGAAGGCACGGACTTATCAGCATTAAAGAATGGTGAGTTGGCTGAAATACGTAAAAACAGAATTGGTTTTGTCTTCCAAGCTTATAATTTAATTCCCGTGATGACGGCGTACGAAAATGCGGCGTTTGTATTAGATTTACAGGGTGTTGACCCCGCTGTGAGCCGAGCACAGGTGATGAAAACTTTGGCTGATGTGGGATTGACCGGTTTAGAAGATAGACGGCCAGATCAGATGTCGGGCGGACAACAACAACGGGTGGCGATTGCGCGTGCCATTGTGACGCAACCGGCGATTGTCTTAGCGGATGAACCAACAGCCAATGTGGATTCTAAAACGGCAGAATCGTTATTGGATTTAATGGAAACATTGAATCGTGAGCAGGGCGTGACCTTTCTGTTTTCTACCCATGATCAGCATGTGATGGATCGCGCAAAGCGGATTATCCATATTCTGGATGGTCAGGTTGAATCGGATGAACTTAAAGCAGTATGAACGTAACTTTACTATGGCACCTTTTCTGTCGGTTTTTAATTTTAGTCACACTTTGCTCTGCCCCCATTACGTCGTATGCTTTTTATCAATGGCAGGGTGACGGAACAGAAATAGAATTACGTGGCTTTGCTCGCGGGATTGGATTGGCTGCCAATAACCCAAATGATGACGTGCTATTTGAAGATGATGAGATCATCGGCGGTGGTGTATTCGGTCGTTTAATGTTGGATATTGAATGGTCAAAACTCAGTGCAGAAATGCATGTGGTGCAAAGTGTTTTGGGCGATGAGTTACGAACCGGGGGTAGCCGATTTGCATCGTTAATTGATGTTGAGCGAAGCGATGGTCTGCATTGGCGTTATGGCAATGGTAAGGCTGACTTGGTGATTGATCGCTTAAATGTCCAATATGAAAGTGATAACTTTCGTTTAAAGCTAGGTAGACAGCCCATTAATTTGGCGACGACCTTTTATTTCACCCCGAATGATTTTTTCGCACCGTTTGCTGCACAGGCTTTTTTTAGGACCTATAAACCGGGTGTTGACGCAGCGCGTTTAGATTGGCAATGGAGTAGTTACTCTCAGTTATCATTAATAACAGTAATGGATTATGAATCTGATTTGGGTCAACCAACACGCTGGCGGACGTCGCCAGATTGGTCAGAAACGGCTTATCTAGCCCGTGCATCAACTTTGACGGATAATTTCGAGTTTGGGTTAGTGGCTGCTAGCGTGTCAGGTGATGATGTTATTGGCTTTGATTTTCAGGGTGAAATATTTGATTGGTTTGGTCTGCGGGGTGAAGGGCACCTCCGTTTTGCTGATGAAGCCAAACTCGACCGAGATGCCCAGTTTTCCTTGGCAATCGATAAACGTTGGCAAAATACCCTAACATTGCGATTAGAGCACTTTTATCAACGCTCTGGTGCTAATGATAGTGATGACTATCAAATTACCCCTATAGCAGGTAACAACCGATTTTATCTAGCGAGAAACTATACTGCACTGGGTGCGAGTTATGAATTTACGCCCTTATGGTTTGGGGATGCGGTTTATTTATTTAACCATCAGGATGCTTCCAAGTTATTAGCGTTATATTCAACCTATTCTTTGTCGGATGAATCAGAGCTATCGGTTGGGATTAATATTCCGATGGGTAAGCAGCCAGAGTTTGGCAGGTTGAAAACTGAATTTGGTAGTTTTCCGCATTCTGTGACGATGGAGTATCGGGTTTATTTTTAGGTTCTTTTATTAGAATCGTTTATGGATATATTAAGTAGTTTATTTATGGAGTGAATGGATGAAATTTTTAAGTAAAATATCGATGATAATGTTTGTCGTATTGTTATCGGCCTGTGCAAAGCATTTAACGAAAAATGAAGTTGAAAGTATTCAGCGGGTAGGAATTACTAATCACTTCCCAGAATATTTTACACATATGACAGCTGATATTGCTTTGCCGGGGGCTCGAGGTTTACGGCAAATTCATGATGTAGAACTTAAAAAGTTTGTTGGTGCTGAATTGAGGAAGCAACTTCAGCAAAGAGGATTTTCTGTTGTGGAAGTTAAAAACATCCCTTTTCTTGATCCTCGGAAACAACTTTTAGGGCATGTCTTTTCAATGGGAAAGGGGGAAAAGAAAGTTTCAATAGAAAATGTAGATCTTATTATCGAAATTATTCCTAGGGAGCGGCAAGGAATGATTAATTCGATGGGATATGGTTTTCATAAATCTGCTGTTTTTGGTCTTGAAGGAAGGCAGTATGCTTATACAGCATTAGATTTAAATTTTTTGGTAAATGCTGAAAACCGTTGTGGTAACTGTAAGAGTGACAATTCGATAGAGATATCAGGCATGAAGCTTAATTGGGAGGAACTGGATAAGTCTAAGCAAATAGCACTGATGGGTCTTTTGAAGCTAAATATTAGGACAGCAATACAAATTGCATTAGAAAAAAGTAATTTATAGTTAGAAATATCAAGTATAAAGTTTTGGATAAGAATTTGAATCAGCTTTTGTTGATTTGGTAATGGATTTAGTTATTTTAAGGAGTAAGACTTGAAGAAAATAATCACTTTTTTATTTTTGATACCGTTGCTATCTTGCGTCAGCGTTCCAATTGAAGGTCTTTATACTGAAATAGAAACAGAAAACTGGGTGGTTGGTTTTGAAAAAGACTTCGGCAGTGGGAAGGGGTATATAAGGGAGTTTGTTCCTAAGGGTGAGTCCATATTTGAATGGTCTAAACTAGTATCAATTGAGTTTCTTGAAGGAGATAGTAGAAGTCCAGGAGAGTATATAAATACTTTCCGAATTCAGCGTAAAAACCAGTGTCCAGGTACGAGTTTTGAGATTATAAATAAAAGTCAGTACTTCGTTACTTATCTTTTCAACTTCCCAGAATGTATGGGAAATAGTACTCAATCCGAAATATCACGATTATATAAAGGTAATGATGGACTTCATAGGCTTTCGTATTCAGAAAAGTCTACTTTTTTGTCTGAGTCCGTTATTGCATTTTGGTTGTCTGAGTTCGACAGATCTTATATTACAAAGGGTTCGAATAAAAAAGCTATAGAGATAAGGAAATAGAGTTTGTTAGGAAGATTACAACTTATAATGCATTATTAATTTCAAGGGACTTGGTATTTAGATGAGACATTTTAGAAGCGTTAATATTGTATTTTTACTGTTATTTCTTGTTGGTTGTGCAGCGAATGTTAAAGAGGAAGTGCATAAGCCTTTTTTAGAGCCTAGGGATAGTACTGTTAATACAATATATCTGGACATTTCCCATCCGAGACACGTCCCAAATAGTACAGATTTAGCGCAAATAATAGCTGAGTTAAAGCAACAAATTAGAAGAGAATATTTTGGTGTAGTGCAAGGTTCTAATATAAGGCAGACTAAGCCTGAGGTAGGTACTGGTTTGTATATCTCGATAGAACATTACAAATATGTTTCTAGCGTTGAGCGTTTTATGATTGGTTTGTTAGCGGGTAAAGCTGAATTAAGGTTGATTGTAAAGCACGTTGACTTGGCTTCAGGCGAGCTTATTGGTGAGTCAGTTTTAGATACACGTTCTGAGAATATGGAAGGTATCTTTGGGGCTACGACTTCTCGACAATTAGAGGCCGTGACCCAGAAAATTGTTGCAGATGTCCAATCTAGCAATAGGAAAGTAGTTGAACCTGTTCAATAACGGGGGAGAACAAAATCATGGGATCTGTCAGTTTGCTCTTCCCCGCAAGAATTGGATATTGGTTTTAATTTAAATTTAATGACTAAAGAGAGTGACAGACACAATGAGCATTTTTTGGCGTAACAGAGATAATTGGGTAAAGAGCGCACATAATACCAAGTGGTGTTTGATTGGTTGTGCGATTGGCGATTTTGGCACCATCGGCTATTTTCAATTTACTGAACATAGTCTTTCTGTGCTCACCGTTATGATGCTAGCCATGATAAATGGGCTAATCACCAGTATCGCGCTTGAAACCGTCATTTTAGTTAAGGCTGATTTCAGTTTTAGTGATGCGCTTAAAACGGCCTTTGGTATGAGCTTTATATCCATGTTGGCGATGGAAATGGCAATGAATTTGACGGATTATGCCTTGACGGGTGGCGCGATACTGACATGGTGGGTTATCCCCATTGCACTGTTGGCAGGTTTTTTAACGCCTTGGCCGTATAATTATTGGCGATTACAAAGGCATGGGAAGTCATGCCATTAGTCAGTGTTTTGTTCTATTACCAGCTGATGGAAACTGAATGGCTTTATTAAACGAACAAACGATTAGCTGTCCTTACTGTGGTGAGTCGATTGACGTACTCATTGATTCTGAAGATGTTGATCAACAATATATTGAAGATTGCCAAGTCTGCTGTCGACCGATTACATTTATTATTACTACTGACTTTAGTGGCGATTTGTCAGTCGCAGTTCATGCTGAAAATGAGACGTTTTAAGCGGTATTATTTCACTATCCGCTAGGGTGAATCGGGTAAGATATATGGAATATCACTACATTGAGATTTATCCTGAGAGTGGGTGACTCTACTTTAGTTATTTAATTTCCGGGGACGGTTATGCAAGCACGATTTACTCTTTTTGGCGTTATTTTGGCCACTTTGTTGTTGGCAGGTTGTTCGAGTACGTATTATTCTGCAATGGAAAAAGTGGGTGTGCATAAACGCGATATTATGATTGATCGCATTATGGATGCTGAAGAATCTCAACAAGCAGCACAGCAGCAATTTAAATCGGCTTTAGAGGAGTTATCATCGTTAATTAATTTTGATGGTGGTGAGTTGGAACAGCGCTATCAAGCGGTTGAATCGCAATATGAAGCGAGTAAGGATGCGGCAGCTGATGTGAGTAGCCGGATTGATAGAATTGAAAATGTGGCTGAGGCTTTGTTCGATGAATGGCAGTCGGAAATAGAGTTGATTTCGAATCCGAATTATCGTCGTCAAAGTGCCGCTAATTTAAGAGATACAAAAACGCGATACAGCAGTTTAATTCGGTCGATGCATAAAGCGGAAGATAAGATGGCGCCGATTCTGACGGCATTGCAAGATAATACTTTGTTTTTAAAGCACAATTTGAATGCTAAAGCGATTGGTGCCTTACAAGGTGAGGTGCAATCTATCGAGCGTGATGTTGATGTGTTGATTCGCGATATGAATGATGCGATTGCACAATCTCAACAGTTTATTGATTTGTTGCAAAATTAGCCGTTATTCCCTTAATGTCATCATTTAAAGGCTGTCGGTTGATGGCCTTTTTTTGTATGGCGAGATTGCCCTTTTATCGATGAGTTCAGATGATGTTGTTTGTTAGACTTACACAATGGATATAATTTTACGGGAATATTGGCGCGTCATTTGGCATAGGAAGTGGTATTTCTTGCTGGTTGTTTTGGCCTTGTCGAGTGCGACGGCATTGGATTATATTGCGCCTATTTTCTATAAGAATATTGCGGATGGTTTTGCGCTACCTTTTTCACAACAAACCTTAACGATCTTACAAGATAATTTCTTCTGGATTGCGGTGTTTTATGCTGGTATTTGGCTTTCTTGGCGCCTATTGGAGGTGGGGATTATTCCATTGGAGGCCGGTGGAATAAACCTGCTGGAGAAACGTTGCTTCGATATTTTTAAGAAACAGAAATATGATTTCTTTGAGAACAGTTTTTCAGGGAGTTTAGTGAAGCAAGCGAACCGTTTTTCTCGTGCTTTTGAGACGATCATGGATTGGTTCTTATTTCAGTTCTACGCCAATATTCTTGCGATTACGATTGCCTTCACGCTCTTTTTTCAGCAACAACCTGAGTTTGCTTATTACTTTTTGATTTGGGTGGTGATGTTTATCACTTGGAGTGTTGGGTTTTCGATATGGAAACTTAAGTTTGATAAGGCGGTTTCTGAGGCGGACTCGACGGTTGGTGGCGCGTATTCGGATGCGATTACCAATATGGCCATTGTTAAAACTTTTGCACTTGAACAGGCTGAGCAAGGCCATATTGATCGGGCTGCAGATGATGTGTATCGCAAGAAGAAGCTGGCTTGGATTTTGATGTTTTTCTCTTTTGCTGTGCAAGCATTGATGACCTTTGGTATTGAGTTGTTTTTATTAGATTTGATGATTGAAAAATGGCAAGCAGGTGATTTCTCAGTGGGTCAGTTCGTCCTCTTCCAATCCTTGCTGTTATTGCTTATCCATCGGCTTTGGGAGTTTGGCCGAAACTTCCGCAACTTTTTTACGGCATTGGCGGATGCGTCTGAAATGGCTGACATTATTCGTGCTGGCGAAGTTGAACAAGATGCTGCTGGGGCAAAGGCGCACAAGATAACGCGTGGCGAAATTGTATTTCAGGATGTGAGTTTTAGTTATGGCAAGCAGCGAGAGAATGGGGTTGGCCATAATTTATTTGAACAGTTCTCATTAAAAATTCAAGCGGGTGAGAAGGTTGCGTTAGTGGGGCAATCGGGTTCAGGCAAAACCTCATTAACAAAATTGTTATTTCGATTCTTTGAGCCACAAGCGGGACAAATAGTGTTTGATGGTGTGCCGGCAGGTGAGTTTACGCTGGCCTCGTTAAGGCAGCAGATTTCATTGGTGCCACAGCAGCCAGAGCTGTTTCACCGGTCTTTACGAGACAATATTACGCTTGATAAGGCGGTCAGTGAACAGCGCCTTGAACAGGTGGCAGAGCAATCCCAATCGTTAGCCTTTATTAAGGATCTGCCAGAACAGTTTGATACGTTGGTGGGAGAACGCGGCGTTAAGCTTTCGGGTGGGGAGAGACAACGCGTTGCTGTTGCCAGAGCCTTTTTAGAGGATGCACCGATTGTGGTGTTGGATGAGGCGACCAGTGCGTTAGATTCTATTACTGAGCAGCAAATCCAAGACGCTATTTTTGAGTTAATTAAGGACAAAACAGCGATTGTGATTGCCCATCGTTTATCGACGGTCTTGAGGATGGATCGTATTATTGTGATGGATAAAGGCCGGATTATCGAACAAGGTAATCATCAGACCTTGTTAGCACTTAAAGGCAAATACTTTACGATGTGGCAACACCAAAGTGGTGGCTTTCTGCATGAAGCGTATCAATAGTGTCATAGTGGTGTGAATAAGCTGTCGTGACGGATAGTGATGAGATGAAGGGTAATGAATTATGATTAGATCTGTTTGGTTTGATACTAAAGAAGTTTATCCTTCAAAAGTGGTCTGCGTAGCGCGAAATTATTTAAGCCATATCAAAGAGTTGGGTAATACAGTTCCTGAACAAGCCGTATTTTTTATAAAACCCAATTCAGCGATAAGCCATGATTTGGTTTTACCGGCAGATGGGATCGTGGCTTATGAAGCAGAAATTGCTTTTTTGATACGTGATAATGTCATTTTTGGCGTGGGCTTTGGCTTGGATCTGACTAAACGGGATGTGCAAGCAGCGTTAAAAACGAAAGGTTTACCTTGGGAACGGGCGAAGGCCTTTGATGGGGCTGCTGTATTGAGTCCATTTGTCCCTTTTAATGGTGACATAACGGGTTTGTCTTTACGTTTGTCTATTAATGGCGACGTTGTACAACAAGGCGGGGTTGCTGACATGATCAATTCACCTACAACGTTGCTGATCGAGGCCAAGACTTTTTTATCGTTTGAAGATAACGATATCTTGATGACTGGGACGCCTGAAGGGGTCGGCCTTGTAAAGGCTGGGGATCGTTTTCTGGGCCAAATATTTCAGGGTGATGTTTTAGTTGTCGAACAAGATTGGCTCGTGGGCACTGCTGTTTGAGTCAGGTAGTTTCTAGCTGTAGTAGTTTTTGCTTAGTGTCCAGGCCGCCGGCATAACCGACGAGTTTGCCATTGTGGCCGATAATGCGGTGGCAAGGAATAATAATCGAGAGGGCATTAGCTGCGTTAGCATTAGCGACAGCACGGACAGCTTTGTCTTTACCTAATGTCTGAGCAAGTTGTAAATAGCTTGTAGTCTGGCCATATGGAATACTTTGTAGGGTTTGCCAAACCTGTGTTTGGAAAGCGGTGCCTGCTAAGACAAGGGGCAGGTCGAAATCGGTTCTTTGACCTTTAAAGTATTCATCGAGCTGTTTGCTTGTGGTGGTTAATAAGGCATTGTTGCCTTGCTTAAACGATCCATTCAGGTGTTTAAAGAGTCGTCTTTCGACAGCGGCTTTATTCTTTTTATCACGCCAATTACACAGACACAATTTGTCATTGAATGTGCCGAGGATAAGGTCTCCAACCGGCGATTGATAAAGTTGGGTGGTGATGTGTGTCATAACGCTTACGATAACATTTAACGATTGTTTCGGTCAGATGATGTCAAACATCACTTGGTGGCCTGCTTTAAAATGTTTTTTGGCGTAATCTGAAAGCCAGCTTAAATCGAAGGGTTTGCTCTTAAGCACTTTTGATTTTGCGTGGTAATAGGCCAGCATGAAAATTTCATCTTCAGTTTGTAACCATTTTTCGGTTTTGGTTTGGACTGCGACTGACTCGCGTCTGAAGAGCTCTTCAAAGACGGCATCAACAATGAGGTTAAAACTACGTTCGTTAATTTTGTTAGCAATGGCGTAACCGCGGCAGGTGCCAAGTACGGAGCCCGTGATTTCGTGGCTAGACTGCATGTCAATGGGGACATTGCCGAGCTCATCATTGAACGGCTTAAAGCAATTTGAAAAGGCGTTAAGTAAGTAGCGTTTATGCTGATTGTTTTTAAATAATTTGAACATGAGTCTCTATGTGTTATGTAGAATGACGTACCTCAATAGCGGCATCAAAATGTGTCTTTGCATAAGCCTGTAGCCAAGTTAGATCAATATCGAGCGAGGCTTTCTCTTTTGCTTGGTAATATGATTCCATAAATACGGTATCGGCTTCCGTTAACCAAGTCTCAGTTCTGGTTTGAACGCCAATAGAATCTTGGCGATAAACTTCTTCGAACACAGCATCGACAATGCTGGCAAAGGCTTTTTCTGACAACTCTGCAGCCTCAGCATACCCGCGACATGTCCCTAGCATTGCAGCAGTGATATATCTGTCTTTTTGCATTGGGATAGGGACGTTATCGAAGATACTTTTGAGCGGCTGAAAGCAGTTTGAAAATGCTTGCTTTAATTTATTCTTGTGCATAATTACTTCAAACATAACGTTGCCTTCTTTGATAGGTATCAATATTGGTTTACAGGTGTTGTCCTAGTGTACTGGCTTTTTCAAAATGCGTCTGTAAATATTGACCGAGCCAGTCTAAATTTAGTTCAACTTCTGCGACAGATTTAGCGTGATAATAGGCTGTCATAAAGTCAGTGTTTTCTTCATTCAACCACGTCTCGGCTTTAGTTTGCATAGGGAGAAATTCACTGCGAAAAACCTCTTCAAAGACGTTGTCGATAAGCATATTAACGATATTTTCTTTCAATTTTTGCTTGATGGCATAACCTCGGCAAGTACCGAGGATGGCACCGGAGATATACGGGTTTTGGCGCATGTCTGGGTGGACGTTGCCCAGATCACTTCTTAATGGATCTAAGCAATCAGAAAATGCTTGTAAGAGGATGGGTTTGTGTATGGCTGCTGTGAACATCTTAGGTACTTATAACATCAGGCCTGTAGCCGGCTTAAAGTTCTCTTTGGCAAAATCGGTTAACCACGTTAAGTCAAGATCTGCCGTGGTTTTAGCTTCGGCAGCGGCGTAGGCTTGGTTAAAGGCGTCGTTATTGTCGTTTTGCCAAGCACTTACGCGGTCTTGGACATTGATTGATTCTAGCCGGTAGACCTCTTCAAAAGCAGCGTCAGAAATGAGGGCAATATCACTCTGTTTTGTCACGTTTTGTGAGCGGGCATAGGTTTCACAGACGGCGAGAATGGATGCATTAATGGCTGGATCGGTTTGCATGGGAATAGGGACATTGCCTAATTCGTCTATGAGAGGGTAAAAGCAAGTTTCTAATGCGATTTCCAATTTTCTTTTGTGTTTGCCAAGACCTAATCCAAACATATGCGTTCTCATCCAATAAAGCGGTTATTAATTACTGGGAATATACACCAGTCATCACAGAATAAAAGTGTTTTATGTTGGCGGTGCTTTGTTTGGGTGGATTTTAGTTGTCGAACATTTTATTGCGTAGGGATTTGGTTTTACTACGATGGTTTTTATTTTCTAACCGTTTTTTAATGGCGCTTTTTTTTGGCTTGGTGATGCGTCGTATTTTTTTGACTTTGGTGTGCGTGAGGATGAGCTGTTGTAGCCGATTTAAGGCATCTTGTCGGTTTTTTTCTTGGGTGCGCCATTGCTGCGCTTTGATAACGATGCACCCTTGTTTGGTAATGCGAGTGTCTGATGAGGCCAATAAGCGCTGTTTGATGTGTTCTGGCAGTGAGGCGTTTTTGATATCGAACCGGAGGTGAATGGCCGAGGAAACTTTATTGACATTTTGACCACCGGCGCCTTGTGCACGAATCGCGGTCAAGTTGATTTCATGATCTGGGATGATGATGTTTTGAGTGATGGTTAGCACAGGTTTTCCTTGTGACGGCGTCACATTAAGTGTGGTTTATTTTACGCTCAATGCGGGGAGAGTTGTGTACGTGGTTGTGCTTAGTATTTGGGATGAGGTAATGTCATACGTCAGACGGGTTTTAGCTCTATAATAAGCCTTAGATTACGTTTAAACATGTTAGGAAATATGATGGGACATGCTGTTAAATTTGTTGTAAGTATCGTCGTTGTGGCGTTGATCGCTGCATTTTATGCCTTATTGAATATCGATTTGAACGATTATAAACAGCAAATTGAGGAAGCGACGACAGAAGCAACTGGCCGACAATTGCGACTAGAGGGTGATGTGTCGATTGCGTGGTCATTAATACCGACATTGGTGATTGAGAAAGCGCATTTTTCTAATGCGGCATGGGGCTCGGCCGCTGACATGGTGTCATTGGACAAATTTGAAGTTCGTTTAGCCTTATACCCTTTGTTAAAACGTGAGATTCAAGTGACAAAAATTTTGTTAAACGGCCCCCATATTTTGATTGAGACAAATAAAGCGGGTGTGGGTAATTGGGTATTTGATTCTGTGGCCGAACCTGAAGCGCCTGAACCTGAGACAGATGAAGCGTCGTCGATTCAGTCGGTCATTGTGAATGAGTTGGATATTGAGCAAGCTCAGATTCACTATATTGATGGTGTAACGGGTGACAAAAAACAATTTTCAATAGATCAGCTGTCAATTGGTGTTGCTGATTTGGAAGCGCCATTGGATGTGCTTTTAAAGGCGATAATCGATGATATTCCTGTGGCACTTGATGGCCAAGTAGGCGGTGTGGCTGCTTTGTTGGAAAATACTGATTCGTCGGTGGATTTGAAAGTCAATATTGGTGATGTTGATGTGACATTAAAAGGACATATTGCACAGCCGCATGAAGGGAAAGGCGCGGTGTTAGCGATTGACTTGAACACAAACGATTCAGCGTTATCTGCATTATCGGGTAGTGAATTACCCGCTTTCGGCGCATTGGCGATCAAGGGTGATGTCGAGACTGATGTGGTGAGTGATAAATTGGCGTTAGATTTATCAGCAGCAATGGATGGCCTCGACTTGTTGCTGAAAGGGCATATTGCAAAACCACAAGCGGGCAAAGGCGTTGCGCTTAATGTTGATTTGAAGACAGATTCACCAACATTGTCGTTATTGTCTGGATCTGAAATACCAGCACTGGGTGATATTGCATTAAAAGGGCTTGTATCTAATAGCCTAAAGACTGATGCCGTTAAATTGGATTTAACCGCTTTAGCTGAAGGATTGACTGTGCTTGTTAAGGGACATGTTCTGAAGCCTCAACAAGGTGATGGTATTGCGCTGGATGTGAAAATCGATACCCATTCATCGACGCTAAGTGTATTAGCCAGGAGTGAGCTACCGCCGGTAGGTGAGGTGATGCTATCGGGTGCTTTGTCGGGTGATGCGAAGGTTTATCAGTTTAATGGTTTGAAATTGAATGCCGGTAAGACAGATTTGAAGGGTGATATTCGTATTTCATTAGTGGGTGATACACCTCAGGTTGTAGCGACATTGGTATCCCAAAAAATTGATTTGATGCCGCTCGAGCAGATGGATAAAGCGCCAGAATCTGAACCGACATCAGAGCGACTCTTTTCTGACGAGCCTTTGGTGCTTCAAGCGTTGAAAGAACTTGATGCTAAGATTGATATTAAAGTTCAAGAGATTGATACCGCAAGTATTCAATTGCGTAAAGTTGATGTTGGTGTTGATCTGCAAAATGGCCATTTAAAAGTTTCGCCTTTAGATGTGGCGTTTGCGGGCAGCCGACTTCAAGGAAATTTTGATTTAAATGCACAGCGTGATAATGCGGTATTGAGTACAAAAATGCAGGTAAATGGCTTTAAACTGGGAAAAGTTAAGGCTTTAGAAGACGCTATTTCCGGTGGGAATACGGATGTGTATATTCAGGCCAAAGGTCGTGGTATGACAATGAAGCAGTTAATGGCTGGCTTGAATGGTAAAGCGGTTGTGAAAGTCGGTGAAAGCCAAATTTCTGATGGGACTTTAGATATTTTAGGGGCTGATTTTGTCACTGAATTGGTGAATTTGCTTAACCCATTTTCTAAAGAGAAAAAGGGGACGGAGTTAGCTTGTGCTGTGGTAAATTTTAATATCAAATCCGGTATTGCAACGGCAGATAAAGGCATTGCCATTCGTACAGGGAAAATGAATATCGTTGGCGATGGCACGATTAATCTGAAAACGGAAAAAATAGATATTGGCATTACACCTGAGGCCAGAACAGGGGTCGGTATCAATATGACTGATCTGGTTGGTCTTGTCCGGGTCGGTGGGACGCTAGCTAAGCCTTCAGCCTTGGTCGATAAAACGGCTGTGTTAGAAGCGGGGCTTTCAACGGGTGCCGCTGTTGCAACGGGCGGATTGTCAATTGTTGCAGAGGGATTACTTGACCGTGCGACGGCAGATGAAAATCCTTGCGAGACAGCTTTGTCGGGTCCGAAGAAAAAGCCGGAGTAAGTTAATACCAGCTGATAAGACGATATTATATTTGTGGCTGATTTATTGTCGTAATAAATCAATCACAGTTTGGGTATTGGGTTTGCTTCCACGCCACAATCGAAATGATTCGGCGGCTTGTTCTACTAACATCCCGAGACCATCACTTGTTTTAGCGGCTTGATGTTTTTTTGCCCATTGGATGAAAGCGGTATCGGTACTGCTGTACATCATGTCGTAGCAAAAAGTCTGACTCGAGATGGTTGCGCTAGGAATGGGGGGCACATCGCCCTGAAGGCTGGCGGAGGTGGCATTGATGATGAGGTCGAAGTTGTCAGTGAGTTGTTCAAAGCCGCTAGCACGAATAGGACCCAAGTGATTGAATAAGGCAGCTAAGGTTTGGGCTTTGCTCAGTGTTCTGTTGGCGATTGTGAGCTGGGCGGGTTGGAATGCTAATAAAGGTTGAATGACGCCTCTTGCTGCACCGCCGGCACCCAGTAGCAGAATACGTTTATTAGCGAGATCAATACCATGGTTTTGCGTCAAATCTAGGCATAATCCAACGCCGTCGGTATTGTCACCATAGCGGCTACCATCATCATTAAAGACAATCGTATTGACGGCACCCGCGAGGGTTGCGCGCTCACTTTTATCGGTGAGACTTTGCCAAACTTGTTCTTTGAACGGGACGGTAACATTAAGGCCTTTAAAGCCTTTTTGTTGCAAGGTGTCTAAGCCAGCTTCTATGCCATCTAATGGGATTAGCTCGGCAGTATAAGCAATAGATTGATCTGATTCTTTCGCAAAGGCATGGTGAATTAGAGGGGATTTACTATGGGCAATGGGATTGCCTATCACCGCATATTTATCGCTCATTTCTTATTTACTAATTGTTGTGCAACATCTTTCGCAAAGTAGGTCAAAATACCATCAGCACCGGCGCGTTTGAAGGCGAGCAGGCTTTCCATCACTGTGGCTTGTTCATCTAGCCAACCATTTTGTGCCGCTGCTTTTAACATGGCATATTCACCACTGACTTGATAGACGAAAGTCGGTTTTTGGAAAGTGTCTTTAACGCGGCGTAGGATATCAAGGTAAGGCATGCCGGGCTTAATCATGACCATATCGGCGCCTTCGTTGATGTCGAGGGAAACTTCATGAAGCGCTTCATCGCTGTTGGCTGGATCCATCTGGTAGCTGTATTTGTTGCCGCCACCAAGATTGCCGGCTGAGCCGACTGCATCGCGGAACGGGCCATAAAAACTTGAGGCGTATTTGGCGGAATAAGCGAGAATTCGGGTGTGAATGTGTCCTTGTGATTCGAGAGCTTGACGGATAGCACCAATACGGCCATCCATCATGTCAGAAGGCGCAACGATATCAACGCCGGCTTCAGCATGGGACAGCGCTTGCTTGATGAGGACGTCAACTGTTTCATCATTGACGATATAGCCTTTGTCATCGATGAGACCGTCTTGGCCATGTGTTGTAAAGGGGTCTAAAGCGACGTCAGTGATGACGCCTAATTCAGGAAATTCAGCTTTCAATGCGCGGACAGTACGTTGCGCTAGTCCGTCAGGGTTGTATGCTTCGCGCGCATCTAGGCTTTTAACCTCATCCGGTGTGACGGGAAAGAGGGCAATAGCGGGGATACCCAATTTATGAATGATTTCGGCTTCTTTGAGTAGGAGGTCAATGCTCAGTCGGTTAACGCCGGGCATGGAAGCTACAGCCTGCTTTTGTTGCTGGCCTTCGAGGACAAAGCAAGGGTAAATTAAGTCATGGGCAGTGAGGGTGTTTTCACGCATGAGGTCGCGAGAAAAGGTGTCTTTTCTCATGCGCCTAGGTCGTTGTATTGGAAAACCGCTGTTGATAAAAGGCTTAGTCACAATGATTCCTTACGTTGAGTTGTACCAATTTTAGCAAACTTTGCTATATTTCATGAAAAATATCACGGCTATTAATTAGGAGTGCCATGAAGAGCCAAATCGGTGTTGTACAAATGAATTCCTCAGATCGACTTGTTGATAACGTGGCTTTTGCAAAAGCCCAAATAGAACAAGCGGCTGATCAAGGGTTAGATTTGATCAGTTTTCCTGAAACATTTGTTTATGTGGGTGAAAATCATCATGAAAAACATCAGGTCGCACAGACGCTGGATGGTGAGCTGGTGCAGACTTTTCGTGATTTAGCGAATCAACATGATTTGTCGATTTTATTGGGCAGTATTTATGAAAAAACGCCTGATGATGATAATCGTTTATATAACACGTCGATTTTGATTAACCGTCAGGGTGAGTTGGGTGGGGTGTACCGTAAAATTCATATGTGTGATGCACCGACGTTAGGTTACAACGAATCAGTCGGTATCAAGCCAGGTAATATTCCCGTTGTTGTTGATCATGAAATAGGGAAACTGGGGTTGAGTGTTTGTTATGACTTACGTTTCTCTGAGTTGTATCGACATTTAACGGAAAAAGGCGCAGAAATCATCTTTGTGCCTTCGGCTTTCTTTTTGTACACCGGTAAACACCATTGGTTACCGCTGTTAACAGCGCGGGCAATTGAGAATCAAGTCTATATTGTGGCGCCAAATCAATGGGGCAAACATCATCAAGGACGTACTTCCTATGGCAGTAGCGTGATTATTGATCCTTGGGGTAGCGTCTTGTGTTGCGCGCCAGAGCGGCCGGGTATGGTGTCGGCAACAATTGATTTGGGTTATTTGCGTGAAGTGAGATCGAGTATGCCAATATTGGGTCATCGACGACCAGAGTTATATCAAGCCAGTTAGTCCGGATAAAATTAAAGGTGCTTGCTTGGCATTGAGACCATTTTTACGTGGACTCGGTGGCCTTTCTTGCGCTAAAATTAGCGGAATTTTGTGTGGGTGAAGCGTTCCGCTGCGCCCTGTGTTTTTATCCGTTGGAGGTTTCCCTTGCGAACAAGCGCTTTACTCGCTCTTGAAGATGGCACGGTATTTCATGGCGAATCAATTGGTGCTATTGGGCAGTCAGTTGGTGAAGTTGTGTTTAATACATCTATGACTGGCTATCAGGAAATTTTGACTGATCCTTCTTATTGCCGCCAAATTGTAACATTGACCTATCCGCATATTGGTAATGTGGGTGTGAATGCAGAAGATGAAGAGTCAACTCAAATCTATGCGAGTGGCCTGATTATTCGTGAGTTGTCTCCGGTGGTGAGTAGCTGGCGGAGTGAGCAAGCCTTAGATGCTTATTTAGAGCAGCATAATATTGTGGGTCTTGCCGAAATTGATACTCGGGCTTTAACGCGTTTATTACGTGAAAAAGGTGCGATGAAAGGGTGTATCGTTGCGGGTGACAATATTGATGTCGATGCAGCAATCGCCGCGGCACAAGCTTTTGAAGGCCTGAAAGGCATGGATCTGGCTAAAGTCGTTTCAACACAAGAAAGCTATAAGTGGGATCAAGGTTGTTGGCATTTGTCGGGTGACAATAAAGCGGCTGATGAACGTTTTCATGTTGTGGCTTATGATTTTGGTGCCAAGAGCAACATTTTAAGAATGTTGGTTGAGCGTGGTTGTCGGCTAACGGTTGTCCCTGCTCAGACTTCAGCAGCAGATGTGTTGGCGATGAACCCTGATGGTGTTTTCTTATCGAATGGTCCGGGTGATCCTGAGCCTTGTGATTATGCGATTACGGCGATTCAACAATTATTAGCGGCAGATTTACCGATTTTTGGTATTTGCTTAGGCCATCAATTATTGGCATTAGCGTGTGGTGCAAAAACAGTCAAAATGAAGTTTGGCCATCATGGCGCGAATCATCCTGTGCAGGAAGGCTTGGCTGGTTTAGTGATGATTACCAGTCAAAACCATGGCTTTGCGGTTGATGAAGATTCACTGCCTGACACATTGGAAGCCACACATACATCGTTATTTGATGGCACATTACAAGGCATACATCATAGAACCAAACCTGCATTTAGTTTTCAAGGACATCCTGAAGCTAGTCCAGGTCCACAAGATGCGGCTCCTCTCTTTGATCACTTTATTGATCTTTTAGCTCAAGCGACAGGTAAGTAGACCACGATGGCAAAACGTACTGATATACAAAGTATTTTAATTCTTGGCGCGGGCCCGATTGTCATCGGTCAGGCTTGTGAGTTTGATTATTCAGGTGCACAAGCCTGTAAAGCGCTTCGCGAGGAAGGTTATCGGGTCATTTTGGTTAACTCGAATCCGGCGACGATTATGACGGATCCGAATATGGCGGATGCGACTTATATCGAACCCGTGACTTGGCAAGCGGTCAGTAAAATCATCGAAGTCGAGAAGCCTGATGCGGTTTTGCCGACGATGGGTGGTCAAACAGCATTGAATTGCGCATTAGATCTCGAGCGCGAAGGCGTGCTGGAAAAATTTGGCGTTGAAATGATCGGTGCCGATAGTGAAGCGATTAACAAAGCAGAAGATCGTGATTTATTCCGTACTGCGATGAAAAAAATTGGCTTGGATATGCCAAAATCAGCGATTGCCCATACACTTGAAGAATCTTTAGAAGTACAGAAAGAATTTGGTTATCCGACGATTATTCGTCCCTCGTTTACGATGGGTGGTAGTGGCGGTGGTATCGCTTATAACAAAGAAGATTTTATTGATATTTGCCAACGCGGTTTATATCTTAGTCCGACCTCTGAATTATTGATTGAAGAATCGATTATCGGTTGGAAAGAATATGAAATGGAAGTGGTACGTGACCGTAAAGATAATGCGATCATTATTTGTTCTATTGAAAATTTTGACCCGATGGGAGTCCATACCGGAGATTCGATTACTGTTGCGCCCGCTCAGACACTGACGGATAAAGAATATCAAATCATGCGTAATGCTTCTTTAGCCGTATTACGTGAGATTGGTGTTGAAACAGGTGGGTCAAATGTCCAATTTGCCGTCAATCCTGACACGGGTCGTTTAATCATTATTGAAATGAATCCACGGGTATCGCGTTCATCGGCCTTGGCGTCAAAAGCAACGGGTTTCCCAATTGCTAAAGTGGCGGCAAAATTGGCTGTCGGTTATACACTGGATGAATTGCAAAATGAAATTACCGGTAATGCGACGCCAGCATCATTTGAACCGACGATTGATTATGTCGTCACAAAAATACCCCGGTTCACTTTTGAGAAATTCCCACAAGCAGATAACCGATTAAGCACACAGATGAAATCGGTTGGTGAAGTGATGGCGATTGGCCGTAACTTCCAAGAATCTTTACAAAAAGCATTACGCGGTTTAGAAATTGATCGTGATGGTTTGTCTGAAATTACAGATTTAACGGCTGACGATGTCGCAGATACGCTACGTCGTGAATTACGTCTACCGGGTTCTGATCGCCTTTGGTATGTGGCAGATGCTTTCCGTTATGGTTTTAGTTATGACGAAATTCAACAGTTAACTAAGATTGATCCATGGTTTTTAGTACAAGTTCAAGAAATTATTGATATTGAAAATGACTTGAAGTCACACTCCTTATCGTCAGTTGGCGAAACTCAAATGCGTGCATTGAAACGAAAAGGTTTCTCTGATTCGCGCATGGCTAAATTGCTACATAAAACAGAAAAACAAGTTCGTCAACATCGTCACGACTTAGCGGTTCGCCCTGTCTATAAACGGGTTGATACTTGTGCGGCTGAGTTCTCAAGTGACACGGCGTATATGTATTCAACTTATGACCAAGAGTGTGAAGCCAAT
>CAJQOM010000027.1 GCA_905479985.1 uncultured Gammaproteobacteria bacterium
TTGGCCTAAATCTGCCGCACGAAAAGCGGCTGTGTAACCACCGGGTCCTGAACCAAGAACGAGGGTTTGGGCATGCATATCGGCATCGCTTGGAGCAGTATCCGTGTTGGCTGCTATTGTTGGTGCTGCGGCTGCGACTTATTCAGGTTCTGATGTCGAAACAGCTTCAGCGCCTTCTGATACTTCTAAGGTTAAAATTATGGCGCCTTGTGCTATTTTATCGCCAACAGCAACACTCAACTTGGTCACTGTACCGGCATGAGTACTGGGAACATCCAGAACTGTTTTCTCAGACTCGAGAGAAAGGATATCTTGATCCAAATGAATAACATCGCCAACGGCAACGAGAATTTTTGTAATGGTTAAACCATCGAGGTCATCAAGCTCGGGTAAAGTAAATTCGAGTGTATTTGACATCGTTATGACCTTTTTGGAATAGGGTAGATTGGCAATACCAAAAGCTAAAAAAATAGAATGAACCAGAGAGAGAAAAAAGGGGGGGGGCAAAAACCCCTCTCTGGCCCGTTCTAAAGATGTAAGGAAACTCCTTACGTTCATGTATAAATGATGTGCTTGGAGGCAAGTACTAATAAATTAGCGGCTATTGGACATCATCATTTATAGTCATGATTGTTAAAACAACGTGATTAAGCAAAGGCCGTTGGTAGGCAAAATTCCACGTGTTTATTTTTTTCTAAATCTTGTTTTAAGATTGTAAGTTTATGGCTGAATAAGGTTTGGATAATATTTTTAATTAACATGAATTCAGCTCCAAGACGGCTGTCGTATTCGACTTCAATCATGACGATTGTGCTGTCACCTTTTGTCTCTAAACTGATTTCAATATGATCGATCGTAACGTTTAAATCATTCCTAGCCAGCTTGATTGACGTCGTCGAATTATTATTCCAATGAATTGTTTTAGTGGGAACGACATATGCAGGCATAACAACTAAATCATTTTTATGCATGGCTAAGTAAGAGAAGCTTAACCCACTGATATCTTTATAGACTTCGGGTAAAAAGTCTTTGACGAAACAAGAACTACTGACAGCATTCCAAGTAGTGTCTTTATCTGCAGCAATAGTGGTGTGTGCTTTAAATGTTCTCATCATGACAAAATCTCCATGTAATTAATTTAATTTGTACCAACTGGTCGGTATGGGTTCATATTACGGTAAAATATTTTGTTGTCAACCATTTGGTACAAAATAAAAATTAATTACGAATGTTTAGGCTATTGTCACTGATTGGATAAATCTATTAAGCCTAGCTATAATAAGGCATTAGGAAAGCTTTATAACAATTACAAATACACTAGACTAATTAGTGCTAAGAGGTTGAGAATGCCAAAAGACGGAAACATAACGCGCGATAAGATTTTGACAACATCAATGGAGTTGGCCATTAGCCAAGGCCATGTTGCAACGCCAATCGATGCTGTTATTGCAGAAGTGGGTATTACCAAAGGGACATTCTTTTACCATTTCCCGTCTAAAAAGCATCTTGCGGTGGCAATGATTGAAAAATTCTCCAATAGTAAATTGGATACACTCAATGATTATTGCGCCAAAGCAACTAAATTAAGTAATGATCCTTTACAGCAATTATTAATCTTTGTTGGCTTGATCCAAGAGCAACATGCCCAATTAGAACAAGAGGAAATTGGTTGCCTTTACGCGAGTTACTGCTATGAAAATCAACTGGTAGATAAAGACATCGGCGAGATGGTGTCATCCACCATGAAAGAGTGGAAAGATAAATTCAGCAGTAAAATTAAAGAAGTGATGGCGGTCTATCCACCGGCAACTGAAGTGAACCCTGATGAAGTCGCAGGCCTATTTCTAGCGACATTAGAAGGGGCTTATATTATGGCGAGGATCATGCCAGAGCAAGATGCTGTTGAAACTTATTTAGAACAGTACAAAACCTATCTTCGCGTGTTATTCAAACAGCCATAAAATAAAGGTTAGACCTTCAAAGCAAAGCTGTTATTCACCCTATGAAGTTGCTAAGCTAATAGCCTTAGTCACCGTTAACAGCGTTTTAAATAAACAGGCATATGCGCGATACTTATAACAGTCGATATATCCTCAATGTGGCTTTAGAACATAAAGCGGCATTGATCAAAGCGAATATCATTGCGATTCTGGCCACGCTCTGTGCTGTCCCCATCCCCTTATTAATGCCCCTAATGGTGGATGAAGTACTGTTAAATCAGCCGGGCTTTATCGTCAATACCATCAATCAGACATTGCCTGAATTTTGGCATCAGCCTGTGCGTTATTTGATTGTGATATTACTGATTACCATCACCTTACGCTTATTCTCCTTGGTGTTTAATGTTTGGCAAACCCGGCAATTCACCATTATTGCTAAAGAGATTACTTATCGTATTCGCCATAGCCTTTTAAAGCGCTTACAAAGTATTTCGATGGCAGAGTACGAAACACTAGGCAGTGGGGCAGTCAGCTCGCATTTAGTGACCGATCTTAATACGATCGATAACTTTGTTGGCACATCAGTCAGCCGTTTATTAGTTGCCGTATTATCCATTATCGGCACGGCCGTGATCTTACTGATCATGCATTGGCAGCTCGCTTTATTTATCTTATTGCTAAATCCAATCGTCATTTATGCCACTGTAGTGATTGGTAAGCGGGTTAAAGTACTAAAGCAACGTGAAAATAAAGCTTTCGAGGTTTTTCAATCATCATTGACGGAAACATTGGAAGGCATTCAACAAGTCAGAGCCGCCAACCGTGAAGTCCATTATCTCAAACGGCTTTCAGACCAGGCCAAACTAGTCCGCGATCACGGCATTGCTTATGCGTGGAAAAGCGATACTGCCAATCGACTGAGTTTTACTGTTTTCTTATTGGGCTTTGAAGTGTTTCGTGCTTCAGCCATGATGATGGTGCTACTGTCGGATCTGAGCATTGGCCAAATGATGGCCGTTTTCAGTTACCTTTGGTTCATGATGGGGCCTGTTAACGAAGTGATTGGGATTCAATACGCTTGGTATGCGGCTAAAGCAGCATTAGGCCGAATTAACGCATTAGATAATCTAGAGCAAGAGCCGGTTTATAGTACGGTTGAAAACCCCTTTACGGGCCAACACACCGTGGCCATTAGCGTCGAAGATCTCTACTTCCGCTACGGTGATAACGAAGATGTCTTAAAAGGCGTCAGCCTCGATATTAAGGCCGGAGAGAAAATAGCATTAGTCGGTGCCAGTGGCGGTGGCAAATCAACATTAGTCCAAGTGTTATTAGGGTTATACCCACATCAAAGCGGTCAATTGAAATTTAATGGTGTACCGATTGAAAAAATTGGGCTGCAAACTGTACGCGAAAATATCTCAACAGTATTACAACACCCCGTGATCTTTAATGGCACGATCCGTGAAAACCTGACCATGGGCAAAGATGTTTTAGAGGAAGATATTTGGCATGGTTTAGATATTGCTCAAATGACCGACTTTGTCTGGGATTTAGAAGATGATCTAGACACTGAACTCGGTCGCAGTGGCGTGAGATTATCAGGCGGGCAGCGTCAACGGATTGCAATTGCTAGAATGATTTTAGCCGATCCGAAAGTGGTCATTTTAGATGAAGCGACATCCGCCTTAGATATGGAAACGGAGCAAAATTTACTCGAAGCACTCGATGCCTTCTTACAGCAACGGACGACCATTATCATTGCACACCGTTTTAGTGCCGTGCGTCAGGCTGACAGAGTTTATGTGTTTGAGGATGGTAAAATCAGTGAGCAAGGCCATCATGATGACTTGATTAACAGCGGCGGTCTTTATACCCGATTGTATTCAGAGTCTTATTAACAAAGATAACTAAGAAAGACGAGATAGCGGTTTATTCTGACTGTCTTTTGAATAATGCAAATAAGTACCCGATAGCGTATCTGGCCAACTGACTTTATCCTTTCCCAAATATTGCCACCAAATGCCCAAACCAAGGGGTAACCAAGCAATCAATGAGACGGCAAAACGTAGAAAAGCTTGTTGCCAACTCACCGGACTATGCGTTTGACTACGTAAAAAAACCCGCCAACTACGCATGCCCAATGTTTGACCACCATGGGTCCAAAACCAGCCGTAAAAGCCAAAACTCACCACAAATAAGTAAGCAATAAAAAACGGGTTGCCTTGACCAATCGCTTCTCCGCCATTGAGCGCGACGATAGGGAATGTCGCTAATAACAAACTTGATAGCAATAGCAGTAGGTCGTAGACCATTACCATCAGGTGACGAAACAGCCCGGGTCTAACCGTATTAACGTGAGGTGACATAGCGAATAGAGTACAAAATAAACCATAATAATTTGGGTAGCTAAGCGACATAAAGTATCATTATTAGCTTGATAGATGTCAATTAGGATCACCATGTTACAAATGATCGGCCGTTCGGCGCACTCTGCTTTTCGTTTAGCTAAATTATTGAGCCTGTTACAAGAGGCCAATAGTCATATTACTGGCCTACGTAGCGAGTATCGTTATTTTATTGATACTAAAGACGGGCATCAGTTAATAGAGGCAGAGCAAGGCCTTTTAGAGATGCTACTTGAAGCGAGTGTCAGTAGTGATAACAAGCCGTTAACAGACACTTTTTTTCTTGTTACACCAAGACCAGGCACGATTTCACCTTGGTCCAGTAAAGCCACGGATATTGTCCATAATAGTGGCCTGCTAACGGTAGATAGGGTTGAACGCGGCATCGCATTTTTTGTAGAGACAACCGCACCATTATCAGTAACACAGTGGCAGTCAATTAGCGCGTTATTGCATGACCGAATGATCGAATCTATTTTTACCACAGAAGATGAAGCCGATCGCTTATTTATGCACAGCGAGTCTCGCCCACTGATTACGATTGATATCATTTCTGGCGGCCGCGAAGCATTGGTTACAGCCAATACCACAATGGGCTTAGCATTGGCGGAAGATGAGATTGATTATCTCGTTGATAATTTTACGACAATGGGTCGTAATCCTAGCGATGCTGAGCTGATGATGTTTGCACAAGCCAATTCAGAACATTGTCGTCATAAAATATTCAGTGCGGATTGGGTGGTAGATGGCGATCCTCAGCCAGAAACATTATTTAATATGATTCGCAATACGCATCATAAAAACCCAGAAGGGGTGATTACCGCTTATAGCGATAACTCATCTGTTATCGCGGGTCCAAAAAGTGACCGTTTCCAAGTCGATATGCGAACGAATCAATATCGCTTTCAAGGTGAAGAACAGCATATCCTCATGAAAGTGGAAACCCACAATCATCCGACGGCTATTTCACCTTTCCCGGGTGCTGCAACGGGTGCTGGTGGCGAAATACGTGATGAAGGTGCAACTGGGCGAGGATCTAAGCCAAAAGCAGGCTTAACGGGATTTTCAGTCTCTAACCTTAATATTCCTGGTTTTGAACAACCTTGGGAAATGCCTTACGGCAAGCCAGCAAGAATGGCATCAGCACATGAGATTATGTTGGATGGCCCATTAGGTGGCGCAGCCTTTAATAATGAATTCGGTCGGCCGAACTTATGCGGTTATTTTAGAACCTACGAAGTGGCTGTCCCTTCAGAAGATGGCTTTGAAGTCCGGGGCTATCACAAACCAATTATGGTGGCAGGTGGCATGGGCACAATCCGGCCTCAACATGTCAAAAAGAATATGTTTGAACCCGGCGTTCAACTGATTGTTCTAGGCGGCCCTGCGATGCTGATTGGCCTTGGTGGCAGTGCTGCCTCATCAGTATCATCAGGCAGTAGTGAAGAAAGTTTAGATTTTGCCTCTGTCCAACGCGATAATCCAGAAATGGAGCGCCGTTGTCAGGAAGTGATTGACCGTTGTGTAGCCCTAGATGACAAAAATCCAATTATTGCCATTCATGATGTTGGTGCCGGTGGTTTATCCAATGCTTTCCCTGAGCTAGTCGATGATTGCAATCGAGGCGGGCAGTTTGATTTAAGATTAGTGCCGAATGATGAACCGAGCATGTCACCAATGGAAATTTGGTGTAATGAATCGCAAGAGCGTTATGTCATGGGGGTTGCCCTCGAAGATGTTGAGATATTTAAAGCCATTGCCGATCGCGAACGTTGCCCATGGGCCATTGTCGGTGAAGCAACGGAAGAGTTAGATCTACGCGTGGGCGATGCCGACAATGACACGATGCCGGTGGATATGCCGCTATCGTTATTGTTAGGCAAGCCGCCGAAGATGCTGCGTGATGTAAAACATATTGAGTTTCATAACCCTGAAATGGAACTCAGTGGTATCGATGCCAATGCGGCATTAGAACGGGTCTTAAAGTTACCGACCGTTGCCAGCAAAAGCTTTTTAATTACGATTGGCGACCGGAGCATCACAGGTTTAGTCGCCCGTGATCAAATGGTGGGCCCATGGCAAGTCCCTGTTGCTGATTGTGCAGTGACGTTAGCAGATCATCATGGTTTCAAAGGTGAAGCGATGGCGATGGGAGAACGTGCGCCGATTGCATTAGTCGATGCACCTGCATCAGGCCGGATGGCCATTGGTGAAGCCATTACCAATATCGCTGCTGCCAGCATTGAGAAGTTAGGTGATATTAAATTATCAGCCAACTGGATGGCAGCCTGTGGTCATGAAGGTGAAGATGCTTTGCTTTATGACACGGTGAGAGCCGTTGGTATGGAACTCTGCCCCGAATTGGAAATTGCCATCCCAGTGGGTAAAGATTCGTTATCGATGAAAACGGTATGGCAAGATCGAGAAGAGACAAAATCTGTCACATCGCCACTGTCATTAGTGATTACAGCATTTGCACCGGTCACAGATGCAGAAAAAACCTGTACACCGCAACTCAGAACAGATCTGGGTGACACGGATTTAATCTATATTGATTTAGGAAAAGGCTATAACCGACTTGCGGCATCGGCATTAGCGCAAGTGTATAACCAAGTCGGACACTATGCGCCTGATCTTGATGAACCAACCGATATAAAACATTTCTTCTCGGCTATTCAACAGCTCAAGCAAGACAATATGATTTTGGCTTATCATGATCGCAGTGATGGCGGTTTAATCACCACATTATGTGAGATGGCCTTTGCCGGCCATTGTGGGCTAGATATTACGTTGACCGGTTTAGGTGACGTTTTACCGGTCATGTTCAATGAAGAACTCGGTGCCGTGATTCAAGTCCGTCATAGTAGTGTTGATGATGCATTGGCTGTCCTAAGAGAAAATGACTTAGCGCACTATAGTCATGTCATCGGGACAGTGACAGAAGCGCAACAGATTACCGTGACAGTCAATGGCGCCAAGGTGATTGATGCACCGCGCTCAAGGTTACAACGTCATTGGGCTGAAACCAGTTATCAAATGCAATCTCAGCGTGATAATCCAGCTTGTGCACAAGAAGAGTTTGATGCCTTATTGGATAATGCGGATCCTGGTTTACATGCAGAATTAACATTTGATCGACGTGATCATATCGCAACGCCCTTTATTGTCAGTGGCGTTAGACCAAAAGTAGCGATTTTGCGTGAACAAGGCGTCAATGGCCAATTAGAGATGGCGGCTTCTTTTGACAGCGCTGGGTTTACTGCTGTTGACGTGCATATGAGCGATATCTTATCGGGCCGCACAAATTTAGATGACTTTAGAGGCTTAGTCGCGTGTGGTGGCTTCTCTTATGGTGATGTATTAGGCGCAGGCCGTGGTTGGGCCAGTACGATTTTGCATAATGAAACAGCGCGCCAGCAATTTAGTGATTTCTTCAACCGTGAAGATACTTTTGCATTAGGGGTGTGTAACGGTTGCCAAATGTTATCGCAATTGAAAGCGTTAATTCCGGGCAGTGATCATTGGCCAACCTTTGAACGAAACTTATCAGAGCAATTTGAAGCGCGTTTCTCTTTAGTTGAAATAGTTGAATCACCGTCTATCTTATTAGCAGGAATGGCCGGATCGAGAATGCCCATTGCGGTGGCACATGGCGAAGGTCGTGCCGACTTCTTAACAACGGATGACTTAGATAAAGCCCACATTGCTATGCGTTACGCTGATAACGATGGCAAAGTAACCGAACGCTATCCGAACAACCCTAATGGTTCGCCAAGAGGTGTGACAGCGTTAACGACGACAGATGGCCGTGTGACGATTATGATGCCGCATCCTGAACGGGTTACGCGGACAGTGCAGTATTCTTGGCATCCTGATGATTGGGGTAAAGAAGGGCCTTGGTTACGAATATTCCATAATGCCAGGAAATGGGTAGGGTAAAATCAGTAGGCCGCAATAGCGGCCTATTTTTTAGGTTTTTTTCGTAATAACAAGTATAAAGCGCCCGTTCCGCCATCCTCGATCCGGGCAGAACAAAAAGCCAAAATATCATCCATATCACGCAACCAATGATTGAGTTTGGTTTTTAGAATCGGCTTATGGTGTTTGGAGCTCCAACCTTTGCCATGAATAACACGTGCGCCACGGATGTTATAACTGACACAATCAGCAATAAAATCGACTAAAGCTTGATGGGCAACGGGGATAATCATGCCATGTAAATCAAGTTCAGCATCGATCTTAACTTGCCCACTTCGTAGTTTGGCAAGCTGTCGTTCTTGAATACCACTGCGCCGAAAGCTCAACGCTTCTTCACTACCGACAGTGACAGTGGGTTCATAAAGATCAGATAAATAACCTTGGTCAGGATGAATCGTTGACTGTTTTCTAGGTGATAAAGGCGTAATAGGTTTAACAAGGGGCATGATCTTATCTTGAGAAAGATGTTCTATATCGCCAATCTCCTGCCGAAATAGTTCAATATCATCTTGATCGGATGCCATAAGTATTACCAAGCACAATAAAAGTTAAAGACAGATAGTATTGTCGATATGACAGGGTAATTCAATATGAATTAGAGCCAATATCGTTAAGACGGTAGTCAAAGTAACTTTTTTATTCTATGCTGTGTCCTTACTTGTCGGGGTGCCATTAAGTTGGCTGAGATGAAACCCGTTGAACCTGAAGAGGCTAGAACCTCCGTAGGAAACAAGTGAGAATGCACTACGGGTTCGATCTTTACCAGCAGTCATTCTTATTCCTTGTTCGCATTAGCGCAACACTTCATTTTCCCTGATTTTGAATAAAATTTAAAAGGGAATAATTGTGTCTGAACAAAAAAAACATGCCATTGATATTACAAAACATGCAGGGATTACCACCAAACCATTACCGGGTTCAGAAAAGCGTTACATCACCGGCAGCCGTGATGATATTCGGGTACCGTTTAGGAAAATAAATTTAACGGATACGCCGAATAAAGACGCCAACTTAGCCGGCCAGCCTAATGCGCCGATTTATGTTTACGACACATCGGGTATTTATACTGATCCGACAGCTGATATTAATGTAGAAAAAGGCTTACCTGCTATCCGCAAGCCTTGGATGGATACCCGTGACGATACCGAGGAATTAACCGAATATAGTTCTGAATTTACCCGTGAGCAAGAAGCTAAGCGACTTGAAATCCCATTATTCGAACATAACCGCCGGCCACGACGTGCTAAAGCAGGGCAAAACGTCAGCCAGATGCATTATGCAAGACAAGGCATTGTCACAGCCGAAATGGAATACATTGCCATTCGTGAAAACGTCGGCCGCCAACAAGCTGAGGTTAAGGGCGCATTACCCGCGGGCTTTGATACGCACATCACGCCCGAGTTTGTTCGACTAGAAGTCGCCGAAGGCCGTGCGATCATCCCGGCTAATATCAACCATCCAGAAGCTGAGCCGATGATTATTGGTCGCAACTTTTTGGTTAAGATCAATGCTAATATCGGTAATTCAGCGACCACATCGTCTATTGAACAAGAAGTCGAGAAAATGGTCTGGGGAATTCGTTGGGGTGGTGACACCGTGATGGATTTATCGACTGGTAAAAACATTCACCAAACTCGCGAATGGATCATTCGTAATTCACCCGTACCGATTGGTACCGTGCCGTTATATCAAGCCTTAGAAAAAGTGAATGGCATTGCCGAAGACTTATCATGGGAAGTATTTCGTGACACTTTAATTGAACAAGCTGAGCAAGGTGTCGATTACTTTACTATCCACGCTGGTGTGCGTTTGGCCCATATCCCGTTAACCATTGAGCGGACAACCGGGATTGTCTCGCGTGGCGGCTCTATTATGGCCGCTTGGTGTTTAGCACACCATGAAGAAAGCTTTCTCTACACTCACTTTGAAGAAATTTGTCACATTATGAAAGCTTATGATGTGTCATTTTCATTAGGGGATGGCTTACGCCCAGGATCACAAGCTGATGCCAATGATGAGGCGCAATTTGCCGAGCTAATCACCTTAGGCGAACTCACCCAAATTGCTTGGCAACATGATGTACAAGTCATGATTGAGGGGCCAGGTCATGTCGGCATGCATAAAATTAAAGAAAACATGGACATGCAACTTAAGCATTGTCATGAAGCACCGTTCTACACCTTAGGCCCATTGGTCACCGATATTGCGCCGGGTTATGATCACATCACATCTGGTATTGGTGCTGCAATGATCGGGTGGTATGGCACGGCAATGTTATGTTACGTCACGCCAAAAGAGCACTTAGGTTTACCGAATAAAGATGATGTTAAGACAGGGATTATTACTTACAAAATAGCGGCGCATGCGGCTGATTTAGCCAAAGGCCATCCTGGTGCGGATATTAGAGATAATGCCATTTCTAAAGCGCGCTTTGAGTTCCGTTGGGAAGATCAGTTTAACCTCGGCCTAGATCCCGATACTGCACGAAAATTCCACGATGAAACATTGCCTAAGCCATCGGCGAAAGTCGCCCATTTCTGTTCGATGTGTGGCCCAAAATTCTGTTCAATGCGTATCTCTCATGATGTGAAAGCGGCGTTTGCAGAAAAATCGCATGAGTTTAAACAAGGTGGCAGCAAGATTTACCATAATGTTTAAGGTTTAACCATGGTAATGAATCGATATTTAGTCATAGGAAGTGGTCTGATAGGCAGGCTGCTGTCATGGCGTTTAATACAGGCAGGGCATGAAGTCGATATTCTATCCAGTGATGATCGCCTAGGCAGCGATAGCGCAGGTTATGTTGCTGCCGCAATGATAGCGCCATCAACCGAAGCGATTAGTGCTGAACCACAAGTGAAAGTGCTAGGAGAACGATCGTTAGCGCTTTGGCCGAAATGGCTTGAAGCCTTGCCTGAACCCGTGTTTTATCAGGCGAATGGCACCTTAGTAGTGGCCCATTCGGGTGATAAAGCGGAGTTACAACGCTATCAACGCCGTGCACAGCATGTATTAGGCGCTCAATCTTACAGCCACTTAACGGCAGCAACATTAGCTGAACGGGAGCCAGAGCTGGCGGATAATTTTGACGAGGCAATGTGCTTTGAGCGTGAAGCTTGCATGGATAATAAGCAATTATTTCAGGTTTTAGGCCGGGTATTGGGGCAGGCTTGTGATTGGCAACAATGTGAACCCATAGCAAGGTTATCAGAGATGGTGATTGCATCACTGACGCAACAGTATTTTTCCCAGTTATTAGAGACTTATGATGCGGTGATTGATTGCCGTGGCACTGGCGCAAAGCAAGATCTAAATCAACTCAGAGGGGTCAGGGGCGAAATTATTCGTGTCAGGGCACCAGATGTCTCGTTAAAGCATGCGATTAGATTGATGCACCCACGTTATCCCTTGTATTTAGCACCAAGGCCCAATCATGAATACGTTTTAGGGGCAACGGTATTGGAAAGTGATGATCGTTCAGCTATCAGCGTACGTTCAGGCCTAGAGTTAATGTCAGCCTTATATAGCCTACATAAAGGCTTTGGCGAAGCCAGAGTGATTGAAATGGCAGCCCATTGCAGACCGGCCTTAGCGAACAATATGCCGATCATTAAACGTCAGTCCTGGGGGTATCAATTGAATGGTTTTTATCGTCACGGCTATTTATTTGGCCCGGCGATGATTGAAGAGTGTGTGAATCGATTGATGGGCCATACTGATCAACTACAATTCGAGCAATATTATGACGGTGAAGAATAAGATAAATATGCAATTCAATGGTGAGCGGATTGATGTTGAAAACGATATCACCATGGCAGAATTATTAGCTCAGAAAACCCTCAGTGAAGGACATTTTATTGTGGTGTTAAACGATGAATTAGTGGTGCAAACAGATTACGATGATACCGTCATAAAAACAAATGATGCAGTTGATATCTTGTCACCGATTACCGGAGGCTAGGATGCAAGCATCATCTTGGCAGGTTTATGATCAAACGCTACAAAGTCGTTTATTTATTGGCACAGCGCTGTATGCTTCACCCCAGATTATGATGGATGCGATTACAGCATCACAAGCACAAGTCATCACCTTATCCCTGCGTAGACAAACACCAACAGCATCAAAAAATGGCGAAAAATTCTGGCAATTGGTGCAGTCATTAGGCTGTCGTTTATTACCCAATACTGCAGGGTGCTTCAGTGCAAAAGAGGCAGTTAAAACAGCCCGCCTAGCCCGTGAGTTATTTCAAACAGATTGGATTAAACTCGAAGTTTTAGGCGATAGTTATAATCTACAACCTGATCCTTTTGCTTTGTTAGAAGCGACAAAAGTGCTGATTTCAGAAGGATTTAAAGTGTTTCCCTATAGTACCGATGACCTCGTGTTGTGTCAGAAGCTAGCTGATCTAGGGTGTGAAGTCATTATGCCTTGGGGCGCGCCAATTGGCACTGGTAAAGGCTTACTGAATCCTTATGCATTACAGATGGTGCGAGAACGCTTACCTGAAATCACTTTATTGGTCGATGCCGGTATCGGTAAGCCCTCAGATGCAGTGCAAGCGATGGAATTAGGCTATGACGGCGTCTTATTGAATACCGCAGTCGCAGAAGCATTAGAACCCGCACAAATGGCTGTGGCCTTTTCACAAGCCATTAATGCCGGACGTTTGGCTTATGAAGCGGGCGTGATGCCACCGCGAGCACATGCCAAAGCAAGCACGCCAACAATAGAACAACCGCTCTGGCAGCAATATGGCGAATAAACGCGCGATATTATTAATCGGTGGCCTCGATCCGCAGGGATGTGCCGGCATCACGGCAGATATTCAAACAGCCACGATGCTGGGTTGTCATGCCGTGCCTTTATTGACGTGTTTAACGCAACAAACGCGCGAAGGCTTAACCGATTTGGGTGCCTTGTCTGAAACACAGTTTATGGCGCAATATCAAAGCTGTGTTGCCGATGTTGACATTGCAGCGATTAAGATTGGTTTGATTCCCAATGCTGACATTGCACAGTGTATTAGTAACATTATCGATCAACACGATGTGCCGGTGGTACTCGATCCTGTATTAGCCAGTACTTCAGGTGGCCTGTCAGTAGATAACGATGTAAAACACATTATCCTGCAAAGTTTGTTGCCGAAGATTACCTTATTAACACCGAATCTCCCTGAGTTGGCAAAATTAGTGAATGAAGTTGAGCTTGATGTGCCCCAGCTTGAACTAGCCACAGAGAGTTTGCTAAAAAAAGGTTTAACAGCCTGCTTAGTGACAGGCGGACATGCTGATTCACCTTGGGCTGCAGATTATTTTACCGATGGCAAAAATAGCTTTTATTGTTACCATAAAAAACAAGCTAACAACGTACGAGGCACTGGGTGCGTGCTGGCAACAAGTTTAGCAAGTCAGCTTGCTTTAGGGCAGGATATTCGTGATGCAACCGTGCTAGCCAAAGCTTATATAAACCAAGGTGTTCGTCAATCTAATGTAGTCGGACCATACAGGGTATTTCATCAGAGTATGGCAAAGCTAGTGTTCGAAGATATACCCAAATTATGTTACGACGTTAAGCTAATAGGCAAACAGTTTAATTTCCAGCCGTGTCCTGATCGTTTAGGCATTTATCCTGTTGTCGATAGTAGCGACTGGGTTGGTAAATTGGTGAAAGAGGGCATCAAAACAATTCAATTGCGTATTAAAACTGGTTCAGAACAAGTCAAACGACAACACATTATACAAGCAGCATCGAATTGTGATGACGCAGTGGCTTTTTTTGTGAATGACCACTGGAAAATGGCGATTGAAAATCAAGTCTACGGTGTTCATTTGGGCCAAGAAGACTTACATGATGCAAACCTAATCGAAATTGAACAAGCAGGTTTACGCCTCGGTATTTCTACACATTCTTATTGGGAATTAGCGCGGGCATTGGCGATTAACCCAAGTTATATTGCATTAGGGCCGGTCTTTGAAACAAGCAGTAAGCAAATGCCATTTGAGCCACAAGGCATCGCGCGAGTGGCGCAATGGGCAGAAATGCTAGCAGGGCATTACCCATTGGTTGCCATCGGTGGTATTGATCTACTACGAGCTAAAGCACTCAAGAAAACAGGCGTTGGTGCTGTGGCGATGATTTCGGCGATTACCAAAGCGGATGATTACCAGAAAGCAATACGAGATTTAATCGTTTGTTGGCAATCGGGTTAAGTCAGTAAAAAGAGAATCAATGACATCAGGATAACAGTCAAAATACGATAACCGGATTGAATGAATAACAAACTGGTTCCCCAGTCACAAAATAGATTATCAGATAACAAAGCTGGAAAAATAATCAGAAACCCGACAATAGCCCCGACAGTAATTGCCATGGTTAAGTCGACGGATGACATAAGATTAAACAATAAAAAAAGGCCAAGCGCAGTGATGAAATTAGCAAGAACACTGCCAATCATCGGCCCAGTTTGACTACCTAATGTGTCAGTGGTTTTACCGAGACTACGCATCCATTGGTGAGCAAATAAGAAAGGCGAATACCATAAGGCACCTAACACCATGCCCGCGATTGTAGCAGCTCCAATAGCGAAGAGACCGGATGAGAAAATAGCCATAACCGTTCCTTATATAAAGTGATGGAAAGGAATAGGCAGTCTACATCGAATAACGCTATTGCTGCTTTTGTTTCGCTGCGATCCATTGTGACATATACCGGGTACTGGCTAGCGTATGGTGCTTTAACATAGCACCTGTAAAATTAGCGAGTCGATGTTGTTCGAGGTTGTCGGTGACAGTCTGAATTTTATTGATTAACGCAGTGCCCAAGCGATTCGCATCATAACGTTGTCCTAGCAGAGTATGCGCATGTGACTGGGCTAATGACCATTGTTCTGAGTTTTGGTAAAGGCTAACGGCGGCATGAATAAAGTCTTCATCACTATGAGCAATTTGGCCTGGCCAAGGTTGCTGGCCATGCATACCTTCAGAACCGACCAAAGTGGTGACACTGGGCGTCTGCATCATCATGGCATCAAGTAATTTGCCTTTCAAACCGGCCCCAAAACGGAGCGGGGCTAAACAGACGCGTGCCTGTTCCATAACCGTTAACGCATTCTCTGCCCAGCCTTTAATTAAAAAGCCTGACTTCGGATTATGCAGCGCGGTGGCTTTCGGCGGCGGGTAAGCACCATAAATATGACATTCAGCGTTAGGTAAGTGTGTTTTTATTTTTGGCCAAAGTGATTGTAAATAAAGGACGGCACCCCAATTCGGCGCATGGCGAAAATTGCCGATGGTGATGAAATGTTGCCGCTGTTCGAATGCCAAGGTGGCTTCAGGTAACTTATCTAATTGGACCATAAAAGGCAGCCAATGCAGCAGCGCTGAATCAACCTTAAAATAGTCAGTGAGTAAGGTGATTTCATGAGGCGAAATAATCAATGACAAGTCACAGCGTAAAATCGCCGCAATTTCACGTTTTGCGATGTCACTGGCCAAGTCTGCATCAACCAATTCGCGATTTCGTTTGAGTGCTTGATGGCGTGCATGACGAAGACACTGTAAATCTTCGGTATCTAATATCTTAATGGCATTTGGACAGGCTTTATCAACGCGCCAACCAAATTGTTCTTCCATCATAAACCGGTCAAATAATACAATATCCGGATTATAGTCAGCGACGTAGACATCAAAGCTATCACAGTTGAGCCGGATCGCATGTTGGCTAATGCCTTCATCAGCTAAGTTTATTTGATGCAGTGTTTCTTGGGCAGGGCTAGTAAACTCGACTTGCCAACCTTGTTGTTTGAAAAGTCGCAGTAATGACAACATATGACTGCCTGCGGCAGACGAGTTAGGTTCTGGCCAGACATAACCAATAACAAGGACTTTTTTCATGATGTGATTGATACGATATTAAGGCGCTGGGCGTTTAAACTCACCCCAACGGGGTTCAGGGCGAGGTTTAGGGGGATCCTTTTCTATAGGGGGAAAAGCATTGGCATCACTACCATAATTATTCAAAAAGGTAGTATCAGGTTTTCTCTGAGCGTCAGTCTTTGACGGTGCAGGTCGTTCTACGTTCTGCTGTGGACCCTGTTGTGTTTTCAATTCAAGGATATATTCCCTTAATTTTATGTTTTCTTCTCGAAGGGAAATAGCCTCTTCACGCAACACCATTATTTTTTCTGCTAATTCTGTCGTGGTTGCTGGCTTAGCAGCGTCATCCTTTTTAGCTGCATTTGCTAGTGAAGAAACTAAACCGAATTCATCAGTTTCTTCTGGCGCCTCCACCCCATCTTTGGAGGCAGGTTCATCGGAACCCATAAAAAAGAAAGCACCACCACCTGCGAGAAGTAGAATGACAACACCAATGACAATTTTAATAAATAAAGGTTTTGCTAAACCAAGTATTTTTGGTGTATCTCCACCTTCACCTTCTGGCAAGTCTGCTAGGTCTTCTTCTTTTTCAGCCACAAACGAACTCCGTTTAACATAAAAGTATTAAATCAATTGAATCATAATAGCCTTATCGACGCATTAGGTTCAATTCTTTAAAAAGACTTATCTCAATGTAGCAGATTGATAAGCGGGATAGCGCTATGCTAGTCTGGCGTTTTGACGGTAGACAGTTAGATTAGAAAATAACGAAGTGAATGGGGTTTTAGATGAAAAACTTAACGGTGGCATAAGCAGTTCTCAATAGAGAATTACAGCGGCGGCCGTATACGCAATACGCGACGATTGATATTTAACAATAAAGAGAAGATGTTATGGACGAACGAGTCACTTCCTCAGGTCATGCTGAGGATAACTTAATAGATTTTCGCATTCTGGCTGAAGACGCGCCGGTGATGTTGTGGATAACCAATAACACGGGCGAGAATATTTTCTCAAATGGTATTTATAAAACAGTTATAGGCCGTAAAAACGTTGAAGCGCTAGGCGGTAAGGCTTGGTTCGAAGCCTTATATCCGGAGGATCAAAAGAACTGTTTAAGCGTATTTGACGAAGCATTCAAAACGCACAAGTCTTTTGTCATGGAGTATCGTCTTAAAAGGCACGATGGAGAATATCGCTATATTACTGATCGCGGTGAACCTTATATAAACCGAGAGGGCAAGTTTGGTGGTTTTATTGGCTCTTCGACAGATATTACCGACCAAAAACTATCGGAGAACAAACTCAAAAAAGCCCATCAGGAGTTGATTCAGTATAGTCAAGAGATGAGCTTAATTAATGAGCTGAATTCTTATTTGCAAATCTGTCGTGGCATAAAAGAAACCTATCCTGTTATTGCTCACTACCTAGAACAAGTCTTCCCTGACTGGGTCGGCGGGCTTTATTTATTCAATGACAAGAAAACGTTTATAGAGTCAATAACATCATGGGGAAGCCAAGACGTTAGAAGTGATGAGGTCATGGAATCAGATGACTGTTGGGCATTACGACAAGGGAAGCAACATGATGCCCTAGATACAAAGAACCGTTTGCTTTGCAATCATACTCATAAAGAAATTGAGCGTTATACCTGCACCCCGGTGATTGCCCAAGGTGAAATGCTAGGTATGTTGCACATGGAATACAGCGGTGAAACAGCGTTCGATTCAGATGAATTAAAACAGCATTATTTTGATTCGCGCCAACGTTTAATGAAAACAGCTGCGGATAATCTCGCTTTGTCTCTTGTCAGTTTGAATCTACGTGAAGCCTTAAAACGCCAGTCTATCCGTGACCCACTAACGGCTTTATTTAACCGTCGTTATATGGAGGAAAGTTTAGAGCGTGAAATATCACGTTGTGAACGTGCCGGACAAGGCTTGGGTGTCATTATTGTTGATATAGATCATTTTAAGAAATTTAATGATACATACGGCCATGATGCAGGTGATGTTGTCTTAGTCGAGTTTGCTAAGTTCATGACTGAATATTTTCGGCTCAGTGATATTGTTTGCCGTTTTGGTGGTGAGGAATTTATTATTATTATGCCCTCAGCACCGAAGCATATTGTCGTAGAGCGGGCAACACAGTTATGACATAAATTACACGATATCGACATTTATTATGAAGGCAAAAAATTACCAGGTATTACCGCATCATTTGGTGTCGCGTATTTAGTGGACGATAGTTACCAGCAATCATCGGTTGTCGTTAAACTAGCCGACTCAGCGCTTTACGAAGCAAAGAGGGCGGGGAGAGACCGGGTTGTGGTCTATGACCCCGCGAATCATGTTGCGGGTGAAGAAGCGGTTCAAGGCTCTGGCTACGTTAAAGAGCTAAAGGAAAAAGAAGAGTAGTATCGATGGCATAAAGGTTGCGATAAAGCCATTTGCATAATGTATTGTGCTAACGGTTATAAAAAACCAGTCTGTTTAATAATAAGGAGAATGAATATGGGTATGATGAGCGAATTTAAGGATTTTGCTGTCAAAGGTAATGTCGTTGATATGGCTGTGGGTATTATCATTGGCGCCGCCTTTGGTAAAATTGTGTCTTCATTTGTAGCGGATGTCATCATGCCACCCATCGGTGTCATACTCGGCGGGGTGAATTTCACTGACTTAGCCTTTGTGCTGCAAGAAGCGGTCGGAGAAACTGCCGCAGTGACCATTAATTATGGTGTATTTGTTCAGACATTGATTGATTTTATTATTGTTGCTTTTGCTATTTTCATGGCAGTGAAAGCCATTAACTCAATGAAAAAAGCCGAAGAAGCAGCACCAGCTGCACCGGCAGAGCCATCTAAAGAAGAAGTACTATTAACTGAAATTCGTGATCTATTAAAACAACCAAAATAGACTCATCGAGCGTTAGATAACAAATGCCCTAGGCCGCACAATAAGCCTAGGGCTTTTTATTTAAGTATTTGAGGGTGTTTGTTCAGGGTCTTCTTGAATCAATGCCGTAATCGTCCAGCCAGGGCTAGGCACAAGCGTCATGTCATCAGTGAAAAAGCGCAATTGCCGCTTAGCGTTAAAGGCAAATAAGGGCATTGCACGTTTGCCATACTGCTTTTGGTAATCGTCATAACTAAAGCTATCGCTAATATTCGTTTGTTTGGTTTTAGCACCTTGACTGATTAAGCTAGCAAGCTTAGAAAAGGTCACATCAGACCCGAAGAGGACTTGATGGTCATGACTGACGGCTGTCCGTGATTTTTGTTCTTCGCTTTTTTTATCTTTCTCAACCTCTGATGATAAAAAGTAGACTCGGTTACTGCCAAACTCTGAACGATAACGTTGCCCTGCCAAAGCGTTATATTCTTTTTGTGGTGCCAGAGCCAATAAATTACCCAACCCTACCAAATCTAAATGACGGTCAGCATGTTCAGAAATAGCATTACCGTAATAGCTTTTTAGACCCTCCATCCGTGCGGCCCTAATATTAGTCCAGCTGCCATCCGTCACTAAGGTATTAAAGTCATTTTCATTTAACGCATGGGCGAGCATTCTAGATACTGGGTTAGCGCCAATAATTAAAAAGCCGGTATCGTCAGGTTCTGCCACACCGAGCAGCCGTGCTAAGAACTTAGCGGTTGTTCCCTGCACAAAGACCGTGCCGATAATAATAGTAAAGGCCAAGGGCACGAGAAGCTCGGCATTCTCAACGCCATGCTCTTGTAAACGGATGGCGAACAAAGCTGTCACAGCCGCAGCAACAATACCGCGGGGGCCAATCCAACTGACCATAAACTTCTCTTGCCAAGTCAAGTCAGAACCAATGGTAGACAGGATGACTTTGATGGGGCGGGCAAAGAGTTGAATAAAAACAAATAACCCAATGGCCGACCAGCCCAAAGCGGCGAATTGTGAAAAGTCTAACCGTGCTGCCAATAAAATGAATAAGCCAGAAATAAGTAAAATACTTAAACTTTCCTTAAAGTCTAAGATGTCATCGACCGGTACATTTTTCATATTCGCCAGCCAGATCCCCATCACGGTAACTGCAAGCAACCCAGATTCTTCTGATAAATGGTTCGATGCGGCGAAAACGGCGAAGACCAAACACAGCGTGGCCACATTATGTAAATATTCAGGCATTAAATGCCGACGCAACACTAAACCAAATAAATAAGCAGGAATGGCGCCAAGTAATGACCCGATGACAAGTGTTTGTCCGAACATGAGTGCTGTGTGATTAAAGGATGCATGACCTTGCAGCTGTATCGATAAAATAACCTCAAAGACCAACACGGCTAAAATGGCGCCAAGCGGATCAATAACAATGCCTTCCCAACGTAAGATATTTGAAATGGTCGCGTTAGGCTTAACAGTCCGAAGAATTGGGACAATCACGGTCGGACCTGTGACCACCATCAATGCACCAAACAGAATTGATAAATCCCAAGAGAACCCAACAATATAATGGGTGCCGATAGAAATGGCGGCCCAAGTAATGGCAACACCAATCGTTAAGATATTACGGACGACTTTTTGTAAGTCCCGAATCTCTTCAAATTTCAGCGTTAAGCTACCTTCGAATAAGATAACCGCGACTGACAGCGACACCATGGGAAATAACAAATCGCCAAATAGGCCTTCAGGGTCGAGTATGCCCGTCAAAGGGCCCAGAACGATACCTGCTATTAAGAGGAAGACAATGGCAGGTAATTTCACCCACCAAGCAAACCATTGACAGACAATGGCGACAATGCCAATCGTCGAGAGCGCGATAATCGCTTGCTCATGCATAGCTGATCTTCCTTAATAAATCTTATTATTTGGAGACCAATTTTACCTGATTAACGAAAAACCTCAATTTCGGTTCGTCGGTTATGGGCCCGACCTGTTTGCGTCTTATTCGACATCACGGGAATGAGCTCTAAATGGGAGGCCACAGTAATGAGTGATTCCGGTACGCCATTATCCATCAAAAAGTTTTTAACCACTGCTGAGCGGGCATCTGACAAGGCTTGATTCAAGCGTTTTCTGCCATGGTTATCAGTGTGGCCAGCCAAGGCTATTTTTCTAATGCTCGAATCGGCTTGGACAAATTTGACTACACGCATCAGGGCTATTTTCTCTAGTTCACCGAGTTCAGATTTTTCTAATTCAAAATTAACGGTTAAATTTTGAATGTCTTCGAAAGAGTAGGGCAACAGATCAATTAAACAAGCCTCGAACTGTGGCAGAAAATCCTGCAAATGCACGGTCGACATCAAGACGTTAATTTCTTGATGGCTATGTTGGCTTAAATAAAACAGTGTTGGGAAGCGCCCCTCATTGATATGGTTTAAAGCCTGGCGGGCATTCACGCCTTCAATATGAAAGACACGTTGCCCTTGTTGGGCCATAACAATAACCAAGTCTTGGCGTTGCTCACTGTTTTGCCACGGTGCTTCAGCGACTTCAAATGTCACACTGCCTTTTTTAGAGGGTTGGGTGTTGGTGGTGAAGGTGAGAGAAAAAGGCCATCCGGCGAATTGACCGAATTTAGCGGTACCGAAATCACGGATAGGCTGACTCAAAGTACACTCAATAGGCGAGTTGATGAGTTCCCATTGTGTATCTGTAATCGCCGGCTGAAACTGTTCAGCCTGAACCAAGAAAGGGAAGCAAAAAAGCCAAGAGAAAATTATTTTTTTTATCATTAATATATGAGCAACGAGTGAACAGGGTAAGACATTAATTTAGCCCGGCCATTAAGCGGAGCCAATTCTATTAGAAAGGCACAAGCAATAATCTCGCCACCCAATTTCTCTACAAGCTGACAACTGGCTTGCGCTGTGCCGCCTGTGGCCAAGACATCATCAATGAGCAAGATCCTGTCGCCACTTTCAATGGCGTCAACATGGGCCTCTAAGCCAGCGCTAGCATACTCTAAGTCGTAATCAACACGTTCAACCGTTGCCGGTAATTTACCGGGCTTTCGTAGCGGGATAAATCCGACCCCTAATTGTTGGGCAACCAAGCTACCAAAAATAAAGCCTCGGGCTTCCATCCCTGCGACGGCAGTAATATCCGCTTTTAGATACGGCAACGCCAAGGCATTGACGGCTTGGCTTAGGCTATCGTGATCTTTTAGTAGCGGCGTAATATCCTTAAAGACAATACCTGACTCAGGAAAGTCAGCGATATCACGTATTTTTGTTTTTAATTTATTCATGAACAAGCATTCTGATAAAAGTTAATTTATTATAGCGGCTGTGATCAAGTATCTGGCGGCAATTTTAAGGTAGATAAATAATGAATGTGATTAAAACAGTCGTGGCCTTTGGCATGATGTTGAGTTTGACAGGCTGTCTGGGTTTAATGAACAGTAAGCCAGAACAGGCAATTGTTGAGGAAACACCGCAGCAATTTTACGTTATTGATGTTGACCGCGGCTTGAAAGAACATGATCGTTCGCAAGGACGTGTTTTGTATCTAGCACCCGTTGTCGTCACCTCACAATTTCAAGCCAAAAATATTGTTTTCAAGGTAGGGGATAATGCGTTTCAACCGCAACCGAATCATGCCTTTTTCGACACGCCGCAAGATATGTTTACCACGCAACTACAACGCTGGTTGACTAAAACAGGATTCTTTAAGCGTGTGACCTTAGATGATCCGGATCAAGCGGACTATGTGTTAGAAGTCGCAGTGACCGGCTTATACGGTGATAAAAGAGCTGACGTGCCAGCACAATCAATACTTGAAATGCAGTTTTTCATGACGGATACCAATGCAGAAACAGAAGAAGTCGTTTTCCAAACGGGGTTACATATTGACATCGATATTGCTGAAACAACGCCGTCGAACACCGTAAAGGGCTGGAAAACGGGCTTGAAAAAGCTATTGTCGACCTTAGAGGACGATTTAAGCAGTTATTTTCCTGATTAGACCCCCTAGAGTGTGTTGAGTATAAATGTGCATGAAATCGCCTAAAATGATAGGATTACTGTTTCGTTGAAAATAACGCCTCATATTGATTTGGATGAAAGTTAGATGACTGATGAAATTGCCTTAGAGTTGGACTCGATTAGTATTGAAGAAGAGATGAAGCAGTCTTATCTCGACTATGCAATGAGTGTCATCGTTGGCCGAGCATTACCCGATGTAAGAGATGGTCTCAAACCGGTTCACCGCCGTGTTTTATTCGCGATGCGGGAGTTGAATAATAACTGGAATGGATCGTATAAAAAATCAGCCCGTATTGTCGGTGACGTGATTGGTAAATACCATCCACATGGCGATACCGCTGTTTATGACACCATGGTTCGGATGGCACAACCATTTTCAATGCGTTATATGTTGGTTGATGGTCAAGGTAACTTCGGGTCAGTAGATGGTGATTCTCCTGCTGCGATGCGTTATACCGAAGTACGCATGGCAAAAATCACCCATGAAATGCTGGCGGATTTAGAAAAAGAAACCGTTGATTTCACTGCCAACTATGATGAGTCAGAGCATGAGCCATCAGTGTTGCCGACCAAGATTCCCACTTTATTAGTGAATGGCTCTTCGGGTATTGCTGTAGGGATGGCCACCAATATCCCACCGCATAACCTGACCGAAATTTTAAACGCTTGTATTGCGACAGTCGACCAACCCGATATCGATATTGCCGGTTTAATGCAACATATACCTGGCCCTGACTTTCCAACAGCGGCCATGATTAATGGTGCCGGAGGCATCAGTGAAGCCTACCGTACGGGTCGCGGCCGAGTTCATATTCGCGCAAGAGCTGAAATTGAAACCAATGACAGCACAGGCCAGCAAAGTATTGTCGTTATTGAATTACCGTATCAAGTCAATAAAGCCCGTTTATTAGAAAAAATTGCCGAACTGGTTAAAGATAAGAAAATAGAAGGTATCTCAGGCTTACGCGATGAGTCGGACAAAGACGGTATGCGTATGGTCGTTGTTTTAAAACGCGGTGAAGTGCCAGAAGTCGTTTTAAACAACCTCTACAAACAAACCCAGATGCAAACAGTATTTGGTGTCAACATGGTTGCAATCGTTGATGGCCAGCCGCGTTTGTTAGGTTTAAAAGCAATTCTTGATGCGTTCATACGTCATCGCCGTGAAGTTGTCACACGCCGTTCATTGTTTGAATTACGCAAAGCACGTGACCGCGCGCATATCTTAGAAGGTTTAGCGACCGCTTTAGCCAATATTGATGAAGTAATCGAGCTGATTAAATCATCAACCAACCCAGCAGAAGCGAAAGCCGCATTGCTATCACGTGGCTGGGGATCAAAAATGATTCTCGACATGTTGGGCAATGCCGGAGCGGAAGCATCTCGCCCAGAAGGCTTGGAAGCTGAGTTAGGTTTAGTCGATGGGGCTTATCATTTATCTGCCACACAAGCCCAAGCTATTTTAGATATGCGTTTGCATCGTCTAACAGGCTTAGAACAAGATAAAATCTTAGATGAGTACCGTGAAGTATTAGAAGAAATCGCCAAATTATTGGCCATTTTGAGTGACCCAGATAATTTAATGGCCGTGATTCGTGAAGAATTGGTCAAAGTGAAAGAAGAATATGGCGATGAACGTCGTACAGAAATCTTAGGGACACATCTTGATTTAACGCTAGAAGATTTAATTACTGAAGAAGAAATGGTCGTAACCTTATCGCATGCGGGTTATGCCAAAACGCAGCAATTGGATACCTATCAGGCACAACGTCGTGGTGGTAAAGGTAAGTCTGCAACGTCAATGAAAGATGAAGATTTTATCGAACATCTCTTTATCGCTAATACCCACGATACTTTATTGTGCTTCTCAAGTGCCGGTAAAGTGTATTGGAAAAAAGTCTATGAATTACCACAAGGTGGTCGTGCAGCACGTGGCAAACCAATCGTAAATTTACTGCCGCTAGAAGAGGGTGAGAAAATCAACGCAGTGTTGGCTATTCGTGAGTTTGAAGCTGATAAATTCATCTTTATGGTGACAGAGTCTGGCACCGTTAAGAAAACACCATTAGTCGATTATTCACGCCCTAGAGCCAACGGCATTATCGCTGTCGATTTAAAAGAAGAAGATAAATTAGTTGATGTCGCCTTAACGACGGGTGAATCTGACATCATGCTATTTAGCTCAGGTGGTAAAGTGATTCGTTTTGATGAACGAGATGTTCGTTCAATGGGCCGAGTGTCTCGTGGTGTCCGCGGCATGCGTTTGCCAGAAGGCCAGAAAATCATTTCATTGATTATTGCTCATGATGAAGATGGTGCTATTTTAACCGCTACCGAGCTTGGTTTTGGTAAGCGTACACATTTGGCAGAGTATCGTGTTCAAGGACGAGGCGGCCAAGGGATTATTTCGATTCAAACGTCTGAGCGGAATGGTAATGTCGTCGGTGCAGTGCAAGTGTTAGACGAACATCAGATCATGTTGATTACCAATGGCGGCACTTTGGTCAGAACCCCTGTTAAAGATGTTTCAATCGTGGGGCGTAATACCCAAGGTGTAAAATTGATTAATCTAACTAAGAAAGAGAAGTTAGTCGGCCTTGAGCGTGTGCTTGAAGTGGAAGGCGATGATGATGAACTTGAGTCAGATGGTGATGAAGTAGCATCAGAAGCGGATGAATAGTCTACAAAATCATGTGGACAAGACAATGCGATGGCAGTTCTAGCTGGGAAAGGGTAAAACAATGAGTGAAAAGCAAGCCTTGCAGGCCATTCGACAACGGATAGACGACATTGATCTGCAAGTTCAAGCCTTACTCAATCAGCGTGCCGAAATGGCGCAAGAAGTAGCGCGAATCAAAATAGCCAACGGCGAACAAACCGACTTTTATCGGCCCGAACGCGAAGCCATGGTGTTACGACAAGTGATGGAACGTAACCAAGGGCCATTAGATGCCAAAGAAGTTGCTCGGTTATTCCGAGAAATCATGTCAGCTTGCCTGGCTGCTGAGAAACCATTACAAGTCGCTTATCTTGGGCCAGAAGGCTCATTTACCCAAGCGGCAACATTGAAGCAATTTGGCGGATCGGTTGACCCTAAGCCACTTTCAACGATTGCCGATGTGTTTCACGAAGTTGAAGTAGGTAATGCCAGTTATGGTGTTGTGCCTGTAGAAAACTCAACGGAAGGGATGGTGACACACACCTTAGATGAATTTATCAATACGCCACTTAAAATCAATGGCGAAGTGTCATTGCGGATCCATCATTATCTGCTGAGCAAAGAAACCCAATTAACCAATGTTAAAAAGATCTATGGTCATCCTCAAGCGTTAGCACAATGCCGCCAATGGCTAGCAACGCATTGTGCTGGTTGTGAACAAATACCTGTGAGCAGTAATTCAGAAGCAGCTAGAAAAGTGGCGGGTGAAGCTAGTGCCGCTGCGATTGCCGCGAACCGTGCAGCCGAAATTTATCAGTTAGAAACCCTAGCCAGCAATATTGAAGATGAAGCGGATAATACAACGCGTTTTCTCGTTATAGGTCGTCAAGATATTGGCCCATCAGGTCAAGATAAAACAGCTTTACTGGTGTCAACAAAAAACCAGCCGGGTGCATTACATAGCCTGCTAGAACCGCTAGCAAAAAGCGGTATTACCATGTCGAGGATTGAGTCTCGTCCTTCGCGTAAAGGGGTGTGGGAATATGTGTTTTTCATTGATATAGAAGGCCATAACAATGATGCGGAAATTGCTATGGCATTAGACAAGCTAGAACAAGCATCATCAATGTGTCGCGTATTAGGCTCTTATCCGAAGGCAGTATTATAGTGGAGTTATTACTCGCTAATCCTAGAGGATTCTGCGCTGGTGTTGATCGCGCGATTGAGATTGTTGAAAGGGCGATTAAACTATTTGGTGCGCCAATTTATGTGCGTCATGAAGTTGTTCATAATCGCTTTGTGGTTGATGATTTGAAAAACAAAGGCGCGGTCTTTGTCGATGAAGTCGATGAAGTACCTGACAATAGCATCCTGATTTTCAGTGCCCACGGCGTGTCAAAACAAGTGCAAGAACAGGGAAAGCAACGGGGCTTAAATGTCTTTGATGCAACCTGCCCACTAGTGACCAAAGTGCATATGGAAGTGGCCAAGTTTGAAAGACAAGGTAAAGAATGTATTTTAATCGGTCATGTTGGCCACCCAGAAGTGGAAGGGACAATGGGCCAATACACCTCTGAGCAAGGCGGCATGTACCTGGTGGAAACCCCTGAAGACGTGGCTAATTTAGCTGTTAAAAACCCAGATAATTTGGCCTTTGTGACCCAAACGACACTGTCCGTCGACGATACATCGCGCGTCATTGATGCCTTAAGAATGACCTTCCCAAACATTGAAGGGCCACGCAAAGATGATATTTGCTATGCCACCCAAAACCGTCAAGATGCGGTAAAAAATTTAGCGCAGCAATGCGATGTTGTCATGGTAGTTGGGTCAAAAAATAGTTCGAATTCTAATCGTCTTCGTGAGTTGTCAGATAAATTAAACACAACGGCTTATTTGATCGACAACGCTCAAGAGGTTAACCCCGACTGGCTAAATTCTGTGTCGGTAGTCGGTTTAACAGCCGGTGCATCTGCCCCGGAGTTATTAGTGCAAAATGTCGTCGAACGATTAAAAGAACTCGGCGTAACACAAGTGAACGAGCTAGATGGGCGACCCGAAAAAGTCGAGTTTTCATTGCCTAAAGAATTGAAAGTGGATATCTCAGCGCTGTCACATTAACTTATGTCATCTCTTCCTTTCCTGCCCGTTTTCCTCTGGACTGATATCCTGATTTATCTGCTCCTCGCAGTGATCATGCTTTCTGTGCTTTATATCCGAAAACACCCACATCTCACTGCACCATGGAAATTGGTATTGCAACGGAAACGAGGTGTCATTTCGTTGATGATTTTACTGTGCTACGTTGCCGTCGGCTTACTGGATTCCTTTCATTTTCGTTTAGCGGTTGAAAATGATAAATCAACCGATCAACAGCATTATGCAACCGAAGTGCTAGCGGTATTAGATTTAGTGATTATGCCCCTGCGAGAGCAAGTCGAAAAAACCTATTCAGCGCCCTTTGCCACCCGCTCTTTTGTCAAAGAAATGCAGCAAACCGGCAAAACAACATTACAGTACGATTATGCCAAATTAAAATATGCTGGCGCCCATCTAGGCTCTGATCAGGATAAATGGGCTGATATTCAGGCAACGGTAATCACTACCACCACTAAAGCCACGCTAGTGTGGTTCGTCTTATCGATAGCGTTTATCTTTATGTTGGCAGCAAGGCGAAAAGTGACCTGGCATCAGCAAGCGATCACTATTTTATCTGGCCAATCACGCTATCCACTACGCACCCTATTATTTATGTTGTGGCTCATCGCATTCACCGTGTGGACTACCGCAGCATTAAGCGTGGATTACCATGTCTTCGGCACCGATAAAGTGGGGCAAGATGTCCTATACCAATCATTAAAAAGTATTCGAACCGGGCTTGTCATTGGGACATTAACCACATTAGTGATGTTGCCATTAGCAGTGTCGATGGGATTAGCAGCAGGTTACTTTAGGGGGTGGATTGATGACGTCATTCAGTATATCTACACCACACTGAACTCAATACCAGGTGTATTGTTGATAGCGGCAGCAGTGTTAATGCTGCAGGTCTATATGAACAACCATCCTGAGAACTTCGTCACGATCGCAGAACGCGCCGATATGCGTTTATTATTCCTATGTATCATTTTGGGCGTCACGAGCTGGACAGGACTTTGCCGTATTTTAAGGGGTGAAACACTGAAATTACGCGAGGCGGAATATGTGTTGGCTTCAAGGGCATTAGGGACAAGCAGTTTTAGTATCCTGCATCGACACATCATGCCGAACCTAATGCATATTGTCATGATCGCGGTGGTGTTAGATTTTAGTGGTTTGGTCCTAGCTGAAGCCGTCTTATCTTATGTTGGTGTTGGGGTAGATCCATCGATGATCAGTTGGGGTAATATGATTAACAGCGCGCGACTCGAAATGGCCCGTGACCCCGTTGTTTGGTGGTCTCTGACAGCCGCCTTTGTCTTTATGTTTGTCTTGGTACTCGCTGCAAACTTATTTGCGGACGTAGTCCGTGATGCCTTTGACCCTAGGTCACAAAGAGCCGTATGACAACATTACTCAAAGTCAGCGGGCTCACTACACATATCGGCAGTAAAACAAAACCAATTAAACCGGTTGACGGGGTGAGTTTCAATGTCGAAAAAGGCCAAACATTTGCGTTATTAGGCGAGTCTGGCTGTGGTAAATCAATGACCGCACTGTCATTACTTCGCTTAAACCCACAACACGTCAGCCGTATTGTCTCAGGAAAAATTGAATTAGACGGCCAAGATCTACTTAGTTTGTCAGAAACCGAAATGGAGCATATTCGTGGTCGACGCATCGCCATGATCTTCCAAGAACCGCAAAGTTCACTTAATCCAGTTTTATCGGTCAGCCAACAAATTGGTGAAGCACTACAATGGCATTTTGAGATAATGGGTGATGCACTACAAGCGCGCATTCTCGAGCTATTATCTTCAGTGGGTATACCCGATCCAGAACAACGCATCAAAGCCTACCCGCATCAATTATCGGGTGGAATGAAACAACGGGTGATGATTGCCATTGCCTTAGCCGGCGAACCGGAGCTTCTCATTGCAGATGAGCCGACGACCGCTTTAGATGTCACCATCCAGGCACAGATACTCGATTTATTAAAACAAATCCAACGTGATACTGGCATGGCGATATTATTAATTAGCCATGACTTAGCGGTCGTTGCCCAAATGGCGGACCATGTCGCTGTCATGTATGCCGGCCAAATTGTTGAAACAGCACCGAGAGACCAATTTTTTAAACAGGTGAACCATCCTTACAGTCAAAAATTGTTTGAAGCACTTCCAACGGAACAAAAAAGGCAACAACAATTAACGGTTATCAAAGGCAATGTGCCAGCATTGGATACTGTATTTTCTGGTTGTAGATTTGTAGAACGGTGCGATAAAGCGATAGACCAGTGTGATTCAATACCGCCACAATGGTACCAAACCCAACAAAGTGGGGTGCGATGCCATTTATATGATCCTAAGCATGACCAAGTAGCCTCAACGCAAAGCAACGCGATCACGGCATCCTCGTTGTCAGTGATTCCAACCGAACAATCGCCGATATTGCAACTTGAACAATTACAGGTGCATTTCCCGATTAAAAAAGGGTTGTTACAACGTGTTGTAGGCCAAGTCAAAGCCGTCGATGGCGTGAGTTTACAATTAAGGCAAGCGGAAACAGTTGCCTTAGTGGGGGAGTCAGGTTGCGGTAAAACGACAGTGGGTAAAGGTATTTTACAGTTGGTAGCTGTCACTGGTGGGGAAGTCACTTATCAAGATAAAGTATTAAATCAAATATCAGCTAGCGAACTCAAATCGCAGCGCAATGCATTACAAATTATCTTTCAAGACCCTTATGCGTCAATGAACCCGAGAATGACGGTATCGCAAGTCATCGAAGAAGCTATGCTAGCGGCACCATCCGTTAAAACAAGCAGTGAACGTATTAAGCGAATCGATGCGTTACTAGAAAGGGTAGGACTTGATGCACAATATAAACACCGTTATCCACATGAGTTTTCCGGTGGTCAGCGCCAACGAATATGTATCGCAAGGGCGTTAGCAGCTGAACCCAAAGTATTGATCTGTGATGAACCGACCAGTGCCTTAGATGTGTCCGTTCAAGCCCAGATATTGAATTTATTACGAGAACTACAACAAGAGTTTGGCCTAAGTTATTTCTTTATCACCCATAATATTTCGGTGGTTGAATACCTCGCACACCGTATTGCAGTGATGTACCTTGGGCGTATTGTCGAACAAGGCACGCGCGACGAGATTTTAAAGTCACCTAAACATCCGTATACACAAGCTTTGTTAGCGGCTGTCCCTAAACTCGAAGATGATAAAGGGCGTGAGACTATTCAGCTCGAAGGTGAATTGCCATCGCCAGCTAATCCGCCACAAGGTTGCCATTTTCACCAGCGGTGTCCACAGGCAATGCCACAGTGTAAAACGGCCTATCCCGAACCAACCCAATTGACCGCCGAGCATGAAGTGCGGTGTTTCTTATATTAAATAGAGAATGTAACCATGGATCAACAAACACAAACCGAAATTGAAGCAGCGGCGTTTCGTCAATTATTAGCCCATTTACAAGAAAACACGGAAGTACAAAATATAGACTTAATGAACCTAGCGGGTTTTTGTCGTAACTGCCTATCAAAATGGGTCTTAGCGGCAGCAGAAGAAAAGGGTGTTGAGATGGACTACGACAAAGCGAGGGAATTCGTCTACAACATGCCTTATTCAGAATGGAAAGAAAAATACCAACGCTAAAAGTGATTTAGTGATCACCCGGATTGGTTTTGTCACACATGGCATGCAGTTTTTTTGCTAAAGCCTGTCGATCCGTTGCATCCATTTCTTGTGGTTTTGCCACGGTGACGGTATCAATTGTTTGTCGAAACTGCTGCACGTAATTGCGGCAACAACGGCAAATAACAAGATGCATGAACAACGCGATACGTTTAGAAAGGGGCAAACCGCCTTCTACACCAGCGATATAGTTACTTGTTTCTTCAGTGACATCTTTACATTGCAGCATTTAATTATCCTGATAGTGTTCAATGGCATCATGTAGTGCGACACGAGCACGGTGTAATAATACTCTCGCGTTAGACGAAGAGATGGCTAAAATGTTACAAATTTCGTTAATTTTATAACCTTCCATGTCCACCATTGTCAGCGCAGCACGTTGCATAGCAGGTAAAGATTGGAAAGCCTGTTCAATGACTTTTTGTAATTGTGTATTGGCAAGAAGAGCTTCAGGCGTTGCTGTTTCCCACGGTAGGATATTATCGACACGGTGTCCTGTGTGATCGAACTTGTCACTAGATACCGCTTCCCAACCATCATCTAATGAACTGTAACGGTTTTCTCTACGAACCCGGCTTTTAGCCCCATTACTGACAATTTGAACTAACCATGTTTTAAGAGACGAACGACCTTCAAATTTTGGCAAGGCTTTGATGGTAGAAACCCAAGCATCCTGCACAACTTCGTCAGCAATACTGTCTCCAACGATAGCTCTGGCTACAGACAGCATCAAATTGTGATATTCTGCGACCACATGCTCAAAAGCAGCGGGATCGCCTTCGATAAGGTTCTTGATTAACGGTTTTTCATCGTTATTATTTTCAGACTTGAAAAGTTTTGTCATCATGTCTGTAACATTTTGCTTTTATGTATGTCTACGTTAACAAGCTTGGTCAAATTGTGACGGGTTGTTTTAATTTTTTACAATAATACAGGAAAATTATTATGTCGATATCTTCTAAGAAAAAAACAATAGCACTAGCAGCTGGCGCAGCATTGACTGCAGGCCTAGCACTAACGCCAACACTTGCAAGTGCAGAAACCAGCCCATTCGCAGCGGCAGAATTATCAAACGGTTATATGCAATTAGCAGGTCATGAAGCCAAAGAAGCAAAATGTGGCGAAGGCAAATGCGGCGAAGGTAAATGTGGTGGTAAGGCAGTAGGAACACAATCAGATATTGATAAAAAAACTGCTGAATACCACGAGCAAATGAAAGCACAAGAAGCAAAATGCGGCGAAGGCAAATGCGGTAATGCGCCTGCAAAAGCAGAAGAAGCAAAATGTGGTGAAGGTAAATGTGGTAACGCACCAGCAAAAGCTGAAGAAGCAAAATGTGGTGAAGGTAAATGCGGCGCTAAATAAGCCCTTACCAGAACAACGTAATGGAAAGGGGCTCTACGGAGCCCTTTTTTACAATGAGAGTAAGTATTAATAGGCCACTTAATTAAAAGAGGGCATGATCAATACTGATTTTTAGGAGATGGCAATGTCGATATGTAGCATGATGGGCGCAATGCAACGTGCATTGAATACAACCAGAGCCATCGATTTTTTGGCCCCATTAGCAATGCGTTTTTATCTCGCGCCAGTGATGTGGATGGCTGCGAATACGAAATGGAATCCGCTAGACTCAAATAGTTCTTTAGATTCAACGATTGAATGGCTTGGTAACTCAGACTGGGGCCTTGGTTTACCTTATCCAGAATTATTAGGCCATTTAGCGTGGGGAGCAGAGTATTTCGGTGCGATTTTCCTCGTACTCGGTTTTGCTGTGCGTTGGGTATCTATACCACTGATGGTGACAATGGCTGTTGCGGCTATCACTGTACATTGGGATAAAGGGTGGCTAGCAGTGGCAGAACCAAATGCCCAATTAGAAGCAGGTCGTTCATTACTCAAAGAGCACGGTAATTATGATTGGCTAACTGAGACAGGTAACTTCGTTATTTTAAATAACGGCATAGAGTTTGCGACAACCTACTTCATCATGCTGTTAGCCTTATTCTTTACCGGTGCGGGTCGTTATTTCAGCATTGATTATTGGTTAGCAAAAAAATACATGGCTTCAGAATAGGACAAGGCAATGCACATTAACAAAAATAAGTTAGGCTTATTAAAAGATCATGATGTGACCGATGAAAAGGTGTATCTGAATCGACGCGAATTCATTAATAAGGCGGCATTGCTGGCATCAGCAGCGGCATTACCGTCAATAGCGTTCGCGGAAAGCGAAGCACCAGCGCCAAGTTACACTGATTTGAAAAAGAGCCCTTTTTCAGCTTCTGAAGATTTGACAACATATCAATCTATTACGACGTATAACAATTTTTACGAGTTTGGTGTTAACAAAGAAGACCCGGCAAAGAATGCGACCGACTTCCCTGATAAGTCAGAGCCGTGGCGTATTGTCATTGATGGTGAATGTGATAATCCCGGTGAATATGATCTTGATGATTTGATGAAGCCATTTACATTGGAAGAACGCATTTATCGCCTGCGCTGTGTAGAAGGCTGGTCAATGGTCATTCCATGGCATGGTTTTTCGTTAGCAGACTTATTAAAGCAAGCCAAACCGAATTCAAAAGCCAAATATGTTGAATTCAGTACACTTTATAATCCACAACAAATGCCGGGCCAACAAAGTAGTGTACTGCAATGGCCTTATATTGAAGGTTTGAGAATAGATGAAGCAATGAACCCTCTTTCCTTTATGGCAACAGGTTTGTATGGCAATGATTTGTTAGGTCAAAATGGCGCACCACTACGCCTCGTCACACCGTGGAAATATGGCTTCAAAAGTATCAAGTCGATTACGCAAATTCGCTTCGTTGAAAAACAGCCAGTGTCCTCTTGGATGATTGCAGGGCCTGCAGAATATGGTTTCTATTCAAATGTAAATCCAGATGTTGCCCATCCGCGATGGAGTCAGGCACGTGAGCGACGTATTGGTGAGTTCTTGAAACGCAAAACGGAAATGTTTAATGGTTATCAAGAACAAGTAGCACACCTCTACACTGGCATGGATTTGAAAAAAGATTTTTAATAGGCTCAGTGCGCGATGTTTCGTCAATTATTTAAAACCAGCCTCTTTATTATCAGTTTGCTGCCAGCAATAATCTTAATTTATGGCGCGCTAAATAATCAACTGGGGGCGAACCCCATTGAAGTGCTCACCCGTGACACAGGGGAGTGGGCATTACGATTTTTATTAATCACATTGGCTGTTAGCCCACTAAGATTATTATTCGGCTGGCATTTTTTAGCCGATGTGAGGCGGTTATTAGGCCTGTATAGTTTTTTCTATGCCGCCATTCATATGCTGTTATATGTCTGGTTAGATCAGTTCTTTAATTTGACCGATATCATCAAAGATATTATTGAACGTCCTTTCATCACAGTTGGTTTTATCAATTTTCTAGCTTTAATCCTTTTAGCTGCAACGTCAAATGACGCTATGATCAAACGCCTAGGCGCTGAACGATGGAACCGCCTGCATAGCCTTGTCTACTACATTGGTATAGGGGCTGTTATTCATTTTTTCATGTTGGTCAAAAAGGATGTTACAGAACCGGTTATTTACATTATAATTTTGGTCGTATTATTGGGTATTCGGCTCTATCGCTACAGTCGTCGAAGCTTAATATCAGCATGAAAGCCATTTCGAAACGACATTTTTTGGGACATTAGTCCTCAAAATCATTTAAAAAACCCACAGAAATACGCTACTTAGCTATATGCAGCCCCATTGTAGGTATAAATCCGAGTAAAAACTGTTACAATAGCTCGCTGTTTATTGCGTTACTATTTTGAAGGTATTTATGACTGATTTTGTTGATAACGATCCACAGGAAACCCAAGACTGGTTAGACTCATTAGTGTCTATGATTGAGGTAGAAGGTGGGGACAAAGCACATTACATTCTAGAAAAACTCATTGATACGGCGCGCCGATCAGGCGTCAATCTTCCTTATAGTGCAACAACGGCCTATGTAAACTCTATTCCTGTCGATCAGCAACAACGTATTGCCGGAGATCAAGAGTTAGAACATAAGATTCGGTCATACATTCGTTGGAATGCGATGGTGATGGTCACGAAAGCGAACCTAAAGCCTGGTGCTGTCGGTGGTCATATTGCCAGTTTCTCATCAGCTGCAACCTTATACGATGTCGGTTTTAATCACTTTTTCAAAGGTGATAATCATGGCAATGGTGCTGATTTAGTCTTTTTCCAAGGACATTCATCACCGGGTATTTATGCACGTTCTTTCTTAGAAGGGCGTTTATCAGAACAACAATTATTGAATTTCCGTTTCGAAGCGGATGGTGAAGGCCTATCTTCATACCCACATCCTTGGTTAATGCCTGATTATTGGCAGTTCCCAACGGTATCGATGGGCTTAGGGCCATTATTAGCGATTTACCAAGCCCGCTTCATGAAGTACATGGATCACCGAGAAATCAAACCAACTGAAGGCCGCAATGTTTGGGCTTATTTGGGTGATGGTGAGATGGATGAGCCTGAATCATTAGGTGCAATCAGTCTCGCTGGCCGCGAAAAACTCGACAATTTAACCTTTGTCGTGAACTGTAATTTACAGCGTTTAGATGGCCCAGTTCGTGGTAACGGGAAAATCATTCAAGAACTAGAAGGTGTTTTCAGAGGCGCTGGCTGGAATGTTATCAAAGTTATCTGGGGTTCAGAATGGGATCGCTTATTAGCCAAAGATAAGAAAGGCTTATTGCTAAAACGGATGGAAGAAGTCGTTGATGGTGAATACCAAAACTACAAATCAAAAGATGGCGCTTTTGTCCGCGAGCATTTCTTTGGTAAATATCCTGAACTATTAGAATTAGTATCCGATATGACGGATCAAGATATTTGGGGTTTAAGCCGAGGGGGCCATGACCCAAGAAAAATCTATGCTGCATACAAAACAGCATCAGAACATAAAGGCCAACCAACGCTTATCTTGGCGAAAACAGTCAAAGGCTATGGCATGGGCGAAGCGGGGGAAGGTCAAAATACCACGCATTCGCAAAAGAGCATGACAGTTGAGCATATGAAGCGTTTTCGTGATCGTTTTAAGATTCCCGTCACCAACGATCAAATTGAAGATGATGTGCCGTTCATTACATTAGACGATGACAGCCCTGAGAAACAATATTTATTAGGTCGTCGCGAAGAATTAGGTGGTTTCTTACCAAAACGAAACCATGATGCACCTGCATTGAAAGTGCCAGAATTAAAGATTTTTGATGCGGTGTTGAAATCAAGTGGTGATCGTGAAATTTCTACGACAATGGCTTTTGTTCGGATTCTTACGGCATTGATTCGTGATAAAGAAATTGGCAAAAATATTGTGCCGATTGTACCTGATGAAGCCCGTACTTTTGGTATGGAAGGTTTATTCCGCTCAGTTGGTATTTATTCTTCATCTGGTCAAATGTACGAACCAGAAGATTCTGGCAAAGTCATGTGGTATCGCGAAGATACCAAAGGCCAAATCTTACAAGAAGGCATTAATGAAGCCGGCGCGATGGCAGAATGGATTTCGGCGTCGACAGCGTATTCAAACTACAACGTGAATATGGTGCCATTCTATATTTACTACTCTATGTTTGGCTTCCAACGCATTGGTGATTTGGCATGGCTTGCAGGCGATATTCAAGCGAAAGGCTTCTTGCTGGGTGCAACAGCGGGCCGTACGTCGTTAAATGGTGAAGGTTTACAGCATCAAGATGGGCACAGCCTGATTCAAGCAGGAACGATTCCAAACTGTATTAGTTACGATCCAACCTATGCATATGAAATGGCTGTCATTGTCCAAGACGGTATGCGTCGGATGTATGGAGAACAAGAGAGTGTGTTCTATTACATCACTGCGATGAATGAAAACTACACGCATCCTGCAATGCCAGAAGGCTCTGAGCAAGGCATCCTGAAAGGAATGTACAAGCTGAAACCGGGTGGCAAGCATAAGTTAAAAGCACAGCTATTAGGCAGTGGTACGATTTTGCGTGAAGTTGAAGCAGCAGCTGAGATGCTAGAAAAAGATTGGAAAGTATCAGCGACTGTCTGGAGTGCGACGAGCATGAATGAGTTGGCCAGAGATGGCATGGCAATAGATCGCGATAATCGACTTCATCCTGAGCAAGACAATAAGCGTTGTTATGTGCAAGAATGTCTAGATGATGAGCAAGGTGTTGTTATCGCATCAACAGACTATATGCGATTGTACGCTGAGCAAATTCGCCCATGGGTGAAAGCACCATACACCGTACTAGGAACGGATGGTTTCGGCCGTTCAGATACCCGTGAAAGATTGAGAAGTTTCTTTGAAGTTGATCGTTATCATGTTGTGGTTGCAACATTAAGCACTTTGGCAGATGAAGGCCAAATCGCAATGGATATTGTCGAAAAAGCAATTAAACAATATAAGATTAATGTTGATGCAGTCGCACCAGTTAAGGGATAAAAATGACAGAGTTAATTGAAATAAGAGTACCTGATGTTGGTGACTTTGATGAAGTGGAAATCATTGAAGTATTGGTGGCTGTAGGCGACAGCGTTGATGTTAACCAAGATATTATTACCTTAGAATCAGATAAAGCAGCGATGGAAATTCCATCACCCACCGCCGGTGTGCTTAAAGAATTAAAAGTGGCTGTAGGTGATAAAGTAAAGCAAGGTGATCTGATTGCAATAGCAGAAGTCAGTTCAGCAAATGCACCACAAGAAACAGTAGTAGAAAAACCAGCACCAACCGTCGAAAGCAAGCCGACAGAACCAGCCGCTATCCCAACGACTAGCGGTTTGGTCGAAATAAAAGTGCCAGATATCGGTGACTTTGATGAAGTGGAAATTATTGAAGTACTGGTAGCCGTAGGTGATAGCGTTGATGCGAACCAAGATATTATTACCTTAGAATCAGATAAAGCCGCGATGGAAATCCCATCACCAGTTGCCGGTGTGATTAAAGAATTAAAAGTTGCCATCGGCGAGAAAGTAAAGCAAGGCGATGTCATTGCAATTGCAGAGTCAGCCAGTTCGGCACCTGTTGTTGAAATGCCAGTAGCTGAGGTCAGTTCAGGTAAAGCAACCGCGGCAGCCATTGTTGCACAAGCGATGAGCAAGCAGGCACAATCAGCAGCACCAGAACCTGAATTAGCACCTTTTGCACCAGATAGTAAGTCGGCAATTAAACAAGCCCATGCCTCACCATCTGTACGTCAATTTGCACGTGAATTAGGCGTTATATTGAGTCAAGTGGGTGGATCAGGCGTTAAAGGCCGTATTACCAAAGAAGATGTACAAAACTTTGTTAAGCAAAAAATCAATGCGCCCGCTGTGGCAACGGGTGGCAGTGCTATTCCCCCTGTGCCTGTGGTCAATTTTGAAAAATTTGGTGCGATAGAATCAGTCGAGTTAGGCCGAATTGAAAAGATTTCTGGCAAGCATCTACATGCCTGTTGGTTAAATATTCCCCATGTCACGCAGTTTGATGAAGCGGACATTACCGAATTAGAACAATTTAGAAAAGAAAACAAAGAAGCCGCTGCGAAACAAGGCGTTAATTTAACGCCATTGGTTTTCATTATGAAAGCGGTTGTGGCGAGCTTGAAGTTGTACCCAGAGCTCAATTCATCATTAAGTGAAGATAAGCAGTACTTAATTATGAAAGATTATTACAACATTGGCGTTGCAGTCGATACGCCAAATGGGCTGATGGTACCCGTCATCAAAGACGTTGATAAAAAAGGCTTTTTAGAGTTGGCGGGCGAGTTAGGCGAAATCAGTGCACGTGCACGTGATGGCGCTTTAACGGCCAAAGACCTTCAAGGCGGCACGTTCTCGATTTCCAGCTTAGGCGGTATTGGCGGCAGTTTCTTTACGCCGATTGTTAATGCACCAGAAGTGGCTATTTTAGGCGTGGGCCGTCATAAAATGCAGCCAGTTTGGAATGGCAAAGAGTTTGAACCAAAATTGATGTTACCGCTATCAGTCTCATATGATCACCGTGTCGTTGATGGTGCATTAGGTGCACGCTTTACAACACATTTAAATCATATGTTATCTGATATTAGAAAGGTCTTATTATGAGTTTGATGGAAATAAAAGTCCCGGATATTGGGGACTTTGATGCGGTAGAGGTCATTGAAGTCTTAGTGTCTGTCGGTGATCAGGTTGAAGAAAATCAAGATATCCTGACATTAGAGTCAGATAAAGCAGCCATGGAAATTCCCAGTACTCATGCCGGTACAGTGACCAAGTTGAGTGTTGCTGTTGGCGATAAAATAGCACAAGGCGCCATAATTTTAACCTTAGAAGTATCAGAAGGCGCTGAAGCTGTTTCGACATCAGAACCTGAACAAGTCGCAGCCGCAGCACCAACAATAGCAGCCAACACGGATACTGCTCCAAGCGATGCCGATATGCATGCCCAAACCCTCGTTCTTGGTTCAGGACCCGGTGGTTACACAGCCGCTTTTCGTGCGGCAGATTTAGGCCAACAAGTCATCATGATAGAGCGCCATGCCCGTATAGGGGGTGTTTGTCTTAATGTCGGGTGTATTCCGTCAAAAGCCTTATTACATACAGCACAAATCATCAATGAAGCAGCAGACATGAGTGATCATGGTGTGACCTTTGCAAAACCAGATATCGATATTCGGAAAATCGAGACATGGAAAAATAGCATCGTCGATAAATTAACAGGCGGTTTAAAAGCGTTAGCTAAGCAACGTAAAGTTGACATCGTCCAAGGTGAAGCAAGCTTCACTGGCTCACACACCATGCAAGTTGATACCGGTGATGGCATTAAAACGATCAGTTTTGAAAATTGTATTGTGGCAGCGGGTTCACGCGTGACTAAAATCCCTGTTTTCCCCAACGATGATCCCCGAATGATGGACTCAACCGATGCCTTGGATCTAGAAAACATTCCTAAAAAATTATTAGTCATTGGCGGCGGTATTATTGGCCTTGAAATGGCAACGGTCTATAACGCATTAGGTTCTGATATCACCGTTGTTGAGTTACAAGACAGCTTGATCCCAGGTGCAGATAAAGACATTGTGAAGCCGTTGTTAAAGCGGGTACAAGCACAGTACGAAGCGATTTATTTAAATACCAAAGTAGCGAGTATTGAACCGCAAACTAAAGGCCTTAAAGTCGGGTTTGAAGGCAAAGATGCACCAGAAACAGCCATTTTCGATAAAATTTTAGTGGCCGTTGGCCGGATGCCAAATGGCAAGCTTCTTAATGCAGAAGCTGCAGGACTTGCTGTCAATGACCATGGTTTTATAGAAGTTGATAGTCAGATGCGAACCAATGTCCCGCATATTTATGCTATTGGGGATATTGTTGGACAGCCGATGTTAGCGCATAAAGCGGTTCATGAAGCGAAAGTGGCTGCAGAAGTCATATCAGGCCATAAGGCAGCGTTTGACCCAATGACGATTCCTTCTGTTGCGTATACCGATCCGGAAGTGGCTTGGATGGGTAAAAGTGAAAGTGAAGCGAAAGCCGAAGGCATTGATTATGTTAAAGGTGCTTTTCCGTGGGCAGCCAGTGGCCGTAGTTTAAGTATTGGCCGTGATGAAGGACTGACTAAAGCTTTGTTTGAGAAAGAAACGGGTAAGTTGATTGGCGCAGGGATTGTTGGCCCTAATGCGGGAGAATTGATTGCTGAGGCAGTATTAGCCTTAGAGATGGGCGCAGATGCTGAAGATATTGGAATGACGATCCATCCTCATCCGACCTTGTCTGAGACCTTGGGTTTTGCAGCTGAGATGGCGGAAGGTAATATTACTGACTTGAT